>NZ_AXAB01000001.1:0-508166 GCF_000472645.1 Bradyrhizobium sp. WSM2254
GCTGCTCGAGCTCGGCATCAAACACCGCTACACCAGGCCATATCGGCCGCAGACCAATGGCAAAGTCGAACGCTTCTGGCGCACCCTCGATGAGGACGTCATCGAAGGCGCGACCTTCGACCATCTCGACCACTTCGCCAAAGAACTGTTCGAGTACCTCGTCTACTACAACAACCACAGACCCCATCAGGCCTTGGCAGGACAAACTCCCAAGGCCTTCGCCGCTACCAAGGCCACCCCGATCCAATCAGCGAATTATTGAACATCGACAATTGCGAGCGCAGCGAAGCAATCCAGTCTGCCTCCGCGGAGGGACTCTGGATTGCTTCGCTACGCACGCAATGACGATGGGGAGGCACGCTCGTGCCTCATCCTCCGCTGTCATCGCCCGGCTTGACCGGGCGATCCAGTACTCCGAGACGTCAGTGGTTTATCGAAAGGCCGCGGCGTACTGGATTCCCCGCTTTCGCGGGGAATGACAGTTGTCGTGTGGTGAGAGCAGCGTCCCTCACGCCGCCTTCTGCCCGCTGCCCGCATCGAGCCCGGCATAAACTCCGCGCTCGAATCCCGTGAAGGCCTCGATGCATTTGGCGTCGACGAACGGCAACACCTGCATCAGGATCACGCCGGAAACATCGCGCGCCGGATCGATCCAGAAATAGGTGTTGGCGAGACCAGCCCAGGCGAGGCTGCCGGCACTGCGGCCCTCCGGCGTTTTGGCGGTATTGATCAGGAAGGACAGCCCCCACTTCTTCACGATGTCAGGGAAGAGATCGACATCGTTGGTGTACATGGGCGCAACCGTCGTCATCTTGCCAATGGTGAGATCGCCGATGTGGTTCTGGCCCATCGTCGCGACCGTCTCGGGCTTCAGCACCTGGCTGCCGTTGCCGCGGCCCTTGTTGAGGATCATCTGGGTGAACTTGATGTAGTCGCCGGCAGTGCCGTAAAGGCCGCCACCACCCATGCAAAATTCCGGATTCTGCTCGATCTCGAACGGGATCGGCGCGAGCGATCCATCCTCGCCGCGAGCATGGGTGGCGACCAGCCGCTGGCGCATGTTGTCGGTGATCTTGAAGCCGGTGTCGCTCATGCCGAGCGGGGTGAAGAGATTGTCGCGCAAATACGCGTCCAACCGCTTGCCGCTGACGGCTTCCACTGCCTTGCCGACGAAGTCGATGTTGATGCCATACTCCCAGCGCGTACCGGGATCAGACATGATCGGCGTCTTCAGCGCGATGTCCTGGCAGGAGAAGATGTTCGGAGTTCCGGTCTTCTCCAAGTAGACCGCGAGATCACCGTTCCACACATTGTAGGCAAAGCCGGCGGTATGGGTCATGAGCTGGCGCAGCGTGATCGCGCCCTTGGCCGGCCGCAATTTCGGCTCGCCCTTGGCGTCAAAGCCTTCGAGCACCTGCGGCTTGGCGAGGTCGGGCAGCACGTCACCGATCGGCGCGTCCAGCGACAGCTTGCCTTGCTCGACCAGTTGCATCGCGCCCGCCGATGTCACCGCCTTCGTCATCGAGGCGATCCAGAACACGCTGTCCGTTGTCATCGCGTCGGGCTTGGACAGATCGCGCTTGCCGAACGCGCCTTGATACAGCACGTCGTTACCGCTGGCGGCGATGGCGACGACACCGGGAATTTCCTTGGCGTCGCTTGTCTTACGCAGAATCTCGTCGATCTGAGCTTGGCTTCGCATACGCATTTCCTCCGGTTTGATTATTGTTGGAAGTGATCGATTGTCCTCCTGCGTGCCCCGCGCGGCAAGCGCGTCCCGATGCCTCCGCCGGTCGCGATGTCGTGACTTGACGGCCCGCGCCCCGCGCAGGACGACAAGGCGGCTCAACTGCAACACTCCGTCACAATCTGCGGTGGATGGCCGCAACGAACCGTGACCGTGGATGGGCTCTGGCGATATGTTTCGCGTGTTTGAAGCACCCGAAACATTTTGTGCGTTGCGGCGTTTGGCAACGGGCCCAATCAGCCGTGGACGTTAGGACTTGATACAAATTTTGGCGGCCGGCACCGGCCGCGAGGGGGACCTCTGATGATTTCAACCTGGAGCGAATGGAAGCGCTATCCCCGTCCCGGACGGGGCGACAATCTCGAGGCGCCGATCTCGCCCGGCATTTACGAGGTCCGCATCGCCGGCAGCGGCGCGCTCTACTCCTTCGGTGCGGTCGACAATCTGGCGCAGGCGCTGGCGCTGCTGCCGGTCGGCTCGAAGTCGTGGTTTGGCCGCCGCGACACCTCGGGCGTTCCCGATCTCGAATACCGGACCTGCGCGACCTCCTCGAAGTCCGACGCCAAGGCCGCCGCCGAGCGCATGATCGGCCGGCGCGAGACCTATATGAGCGGCGCGGCCTAAACGACGACGAGACTGGGTTGACCTGCTGCAGCGGTCGCGATGGCCCACCTCTCCTCGCCGGGGAGAGGTAAGGGGTCGCCGCTGCGAGTTTAGCTCCCATCTGATGTGCGTTGCGGGGCGGTGCATTGTGCGCCGTCTGTCCCTATATTCCGGGCCGATCAGAACGCGCCCTGAGGAGTAACGCCATGACCCCGACCGCCGCCGCACGCGCCCAGCACGCCACCGCCTCTCTGCGCGACCGGTTGAAGGACCCTTCGCTGCTGAAGGAAGCTTGCTACATCGACGGCGCCTGGGTCGGCACACCGGTCTTTGCCGTCCACAATCCTGCGACCGGCGTCGAGCTCGCCAAAGTCCCGCAGCTTGGCGCGGACGAGACCACCAAGGCGGTTGAAGCCGCCGAGCGTGCCTTCCCGGCCTGGGCCAAGCACACCGCCAAGCAGCGCTCCAACATTTTGCGCAAATGGTTCGATCTGATCGTCGCCAACCGCGAGGACCTCGCGCTGATCCTCACCTCCGAGGAGGGCAAGCCGCTCTCCGAGGCATTGGGCGAGGTCGACATCGGCGCGGCCTATATCGAGTTCTTCGCCGAGGAAGCCCGCCGCGTCTATGGCGAAACCATTCCGACCCAGCGTCCTGATGCGCGCCTGCTCGCGATCAAGCAGCCGATCGGCGTCTGCGGCGCGATCACGCCGTGGAATTTCCCGAACTCGATGATCACGCGCAAGGTCTCGCCGGCGCTGGCGGCCGGCTGCACCGTGGTGCTGAAGCCCGCCAACGAGACGCCGCTGTCGGCGCTGGCGCTGGCCGTGCTTGCCGAGAAGGCTGGCATTCCCAAGGGCGTGCTCAACATCATCACCGGCGATGCGCCGCCGATCGGCAAGGTGCTGTGCGAGCATCCTGCGGTCCGCTTCGTCGGCTTCACCGGCTCGACCGCCGTCGGCAAGATTCTCTACCAGCAGGCCTCCGTCGGCGTGAAGCGGCTCGGCCTCGAGCTCGGCGGCAACGCGCCCTTCGTGGTGTTCGACGACGCCGATATCGATGCAGCGGTCGAAGGCGCCATCGTCTCGAAATACCGCAACATGGGCCAGACCTGCGTCTGCGCCAACCGCCTCTACGCCCAGGACAAGATCTACGACGAGTTCGTGCAGAAGCTGTCGAAGAAGGTCGCGGCGATGAAGATCGGCGACGGCACCGAGAGCGGCGTGACGCAGGGCCCGCTGATCAACCTGAAGGCGGTCGACAAGGTCGAGCGCCACATTGCCGACGCCGTGAAGCGCGGCGCCAAGGTCGTCACCGGCGGCAAGCGTAGCGAGCTCGGACGCTCCTTCTTCGAGCCCACGGTGCTCGCCGACGTCAAGCCGGACTCGCTGGTGGCGCAGGAGGAAACCTTCGGCCCGCTCGCGCCGGTGATCCGCTTCAAGGACGAAGCCGACGTCATCGCGATGTGCAACGCCTCGCCGTTTGGTCTGGCCTCCTACTTCTACTCTCGCGATCTCGGCCGCGTCTGGCGAGTCGCCGAAGCGCTGGAGTCCGGCATGGTCGGAGTCAACACCGGTCTCATCACCACGGAAGTCGCGCCCTTCGGCGGCGTCAAGGAAAGCGGCCTTGGGCGCGAAGGTTCGCGTCACGGCATGGAAGAATATGTCGAGATCAAATACGTGATGATGGCGGGGGTCTAACCGGCAACCGATGCTGCGCGCCGGCGATTTGAACTCGCCGGCGCGAATGCATCAGCGGCACACGTAGGCGCCGTTCACATAGACGCGGACGCATGCCGTGCTGGCCGCTGCCGCACCCACGGCCGCTCCCCCTACGACGGCGCGCCGCGTGGTGCGACGCGCGACGCCGGCGACGCTCGCCGGGGTCGCCGGTCGTCCGACCCTGGCTTCAGCGGCTTGAACGACGACCGTGATGCCGTCGTCGTGTGACCAATTGATCGAGCCGAAGATTCCACAGCCGAGAACGGCTGCAACAAGTAGCATTCGCTTGGTGTCGACCAGCTTCATGGCAACCTCCCTCGGGATAAAGCCGAGTGATCAGCATTCTTCTGTAGGTTGCTCCCGGCTTGATCTGGATCAAGGCAGCAGAGGAATTGCAGCAGCGGCTTGACCGCTGTTGCGAGGCGCGCGTCTTCTGGCAAAGGTGCAAGATGCAGGAGCCGGCTCGAAAGCCGCCTCCCGCTCATGCGTTTGTGCCATTACTGACAGCGATACATGCGGCCGTCGTCCATCTTGGTCAGCGTACCGGGTGCGCAGACCATGCCGTTTCGCTTCCGCCAGTCCTCCGTGGAGTAGCCGTAAGCCGCGTAAGGACCGCCACCCGCATAATAGCCCGTACCGGCCCCCCATCCAGGTGAGGTTGCGGCAATCGCGGCGGCTGTGCCAACCGCTGCGGCACCCGCCCCGACACCGTAGGCGCCGGCACCGTATACGGCGCGCCGCGTCTGTCGACGTGCCACGCCCGCAACGCTCACGGGAGTCAGCGGGCGACCGACCCGCGCCTGCGCACTGTCGACCGACATCGAGGCACCGTGCTCCTCAGTCCAGGTGAAGGAGAACAACGCCGCGCAGGCGAAGGTCGAGACTGCTAGTGCAATTCTTCTCGCACACGTACGTGTCATGTTTCTTCTCCATTGCTGTCTTCCAAATGCGCTTTCGCAGTCCAGGGGCCGTTGCGCGGTCCCTGGAGGTCTTCCTCGCGCTGGTCTGGAGCGGCGTGCAGTCGAAGTCGCGATTGAAAGGAGAAGCTTCATCGGGGGCACGCCGTGTCGTGCTCGGAGAGCCAATGGCAGGCAGGATCATACTGGAAATCGGCGCCGGCCGCTATTGAGCCAACGCACGGCAATGGGTCACGCCAACTGCCTTATCACAAGCGGCGCTGGCAGCGGCGGATCAGCTCGTCGGCATCGTGCCGCGGCGCACCTGACTGGGACTGCGTCCGAGCTCGCGACGCATCCATTTGGCGAGGTGAGATTGATGGGAAAAGCCCGCTGCAAGGGCAATTTCGCTGAGCTTGCGATTGCCCTGAAGCATTAGCTGCTGCGCGTGCTCCACCCGCCGCCTCAGAACGTAGCGATGGACCGTGACGCCCATCGCCGCCTTGAACCAGGCCCGTAGATGCGAGCTGCTGACACCGGCCTCGCGGCTGAGAATGTCGATGGTGAGCGGCTGGTCGAGATTTGCATCGATGTAGGCCAGGACTCTCTGGAGCTGCGCGTTGGACAGGCGGATGGCCTGGGCCGGCGGATCATTCGCCAGGTTCAGCAATTCGACCGCCAGGGCCATTCCCACGTTCTCGGCAAACAACGGGCCGCTCGGCGAGCCCGCTTTCACGTCGCTTTCGAGAGCCTGTCCGAGCAGGACGATGCGGTCATTCCGCAGCATATGATGGTGCGTCAGTCGGGCGGATGCCAATTGTCGAGCCCTGGACGCTGCATGGTCCAGCATGCTCGGCGCGAGTCGGATCTGAAGCGACTGGTAGGGCGTCTCCGCCACAAAGCCGCCCAAGGCGCCGCACGGAATCACGTCGATATCGCCGGCCTGACGCAGAAACTGATCCCCGGTCTCAAGACAGAATGAGCGCGTCGCAGGGCTGAGGTGGATGACGATCCGGTGATCGCGGATCGGCTCGAGCGCAACGGAGTCAGGCTCGGTTCGCATGGCCGCGGCGGCGGTGCCGGCCGATGTTGGCGCCGAACGCGGTCTCGCATGCATGGGCCAGGCTCCAGATCTTGGCGGAACGTGCTCGATATTTGGCGCATCGTGCGCGATTTTCAACGGCTCCGGCGCCAAAGAACTCATCTGTCGTTTCGTGACAAATGAGGATGCAAAGTGAGTCATTACGTGATTGTCGGAGCCGGTCCCGTTGGACGCGAGACGGCTCGCCTCCTGGCAGAGCAGGGACACAGCGTCATCCTGACGAGCAGGAATGCCGGGTCGCTCGATGCCGGCGATGTGCGTACGGTTTCGTCGGATGCTGCCGACGCTGCGCAGCTCGCCGGATTGGCCAAGGGCGCCGATGCGATCTTCATGTGCGCCATGGCCGCCTATCACAGATGGCCGACCGACTTCTTTCCGATCATGGACGGAACGGTCAAGGCGGCCGAGCAGGTTGGTGCCAGGCTACTCGTGGTCGGGAATGTCTATGGCTATGGCGCGGCGGCCGTGAGCCCTCTCACTGCGGACCTGGAGCCGGACCCGACCACCCGGAAGGGCACGACCCGGCACATCATGTGGCAGCGTGCGCTGCGATCGAACGTTCCCGCGCTCGAGGTCCGCGCAAGCGACTATCTCGGCAAAGGCGCGGTCGCCTATTTCTCGCTGTTGGCACTGCCGTCGCTGCTCAAAAAAGAGCCGGTCGCGTTCCTCGGCGATCCCGATGTGGCGCATGCCTGGTCTTTCACCAAGGACACGGCGAGGACGCTGGTCGCCGCGTCGCGCTTTACCGGAAAATGGGGCCGCGCCTTTCACGTGCCGTCGCAGTCCGCGTCCGTGCGCGAACTGGTGCGCAGATTTGCGGTCGCGCTGAAGATCGACGTTCCGGACCTGCTTCGCCTCACCTCGGCGGATCTGGAAGGCATCGGCTTCAGCGAAGGGATCGAGATGTCTTATCTGTTCGAGAAGCCGCTTCTGCTCGATGCCGGCGATACCGAGGCACTGTTGGGCGTCGCCGCGAGCAGCCTGGACACGATGGTTAGCGATACCCTGTCGTAAACGGCAGGCATGGTCATGAGGAGGAGAAAATCCAATGAGCGAACGAGTGACAAATCTCGTCCAGAACTACATTGCCGTCTGGAACGAGCGAGATGCCGGCAAACGCCGACGGCTGATCGACGATGTCTTCAGCGACGAATGCGTCTATATCGACCCGAATGACTCGGTCGCCGGACGGGATGCAATCGAGCGCCTGGTGGAGGCCTTGCAGGCAAGGCTTCCGGACCTGCGCTTCACGCTCGCAGGCGACGTGAACGCGCATCACGATCAGGCTCTATTCGGCTGGACCCTGGCTGCGCCGGGAGCTGCAACGCCGGCTGCAACAGGCATCGACATGGCGGTCCTGGATGGAGACCGCATTCGGCAGCTTCACGGATTTGTAAATCCGCGGCAGCCATAGCTGAAGCTTCGTAGCCCGGATGAGCGCAGCGACATCCGGGGCCGCGGGTCCCGCATATCGCTTCGCTCATGCGGGCTACGCAGCTACGGGCCAATTACCGCCGCAGCACCGCGATCGTCCTGTTCGCAAATGTCAGCCGCTCGGCCATCACCGACACGAAATAGGTCAGCAGCTTGTGGCTGAGCGCGGGGTCTTCCGCCTTGAGGGCGTCGAACTGGTGTGCGGTGAGCACGTAGAGCACGCTGTCGACCTCGGCCTGGATCGTCGCGTTGCGCGGGGTCTGCGCGACCAGGCCCATCTCGCCGATCGTGGTGTAGCGGCCGAGGCTGCGCACCCGCGTGGTGCGATCGTCGTCGGCGGGGATCATGATTCCGACGCGGCCGTCGAGAATGAAATGCATGGAATCGGCCGCTTCGCCTGCCCGCACGATGACCTCGCCGGCCCCGACCTCGAGGCGCTGGCAGCGGCGGATCAGCTCGTCGGCATCGTCCTCGCTGTCGAGAATCCCCGTGAACCAGTCGCGCAAGCTCGCCTCTTCCTGCGCCAGTTCCTGATGCTGCGCGATGAGCTCGTTCTCGCACCACTCCAGCGCATGATCGAGCTCGGGAATGACGGTGACGCCGTCGCCGATGAAGTCGCTGGAGCGTAGTACCTTCTCGGCCGCGGCCGACACATGCACCAGGATCAGCTCGACGCCGAGGTCGCCGGCGCTGCGCTTGATCTGCGCGAAACTGTAGGCGGCCGAGGAGTCGACGCCGGTGACGAGCTTGAAGTCGAACAGCAGATAGCGGCACTCCGGGCGTTCGTGCAGCAATAGCTTGACGTGCTGATAGAGCCGGTTGGCGGACCCGAAGAAAAGATAGCTCTGGAGATTCAGGCCCTGGATCTTGCCGCCATGAGCCAGCAGCACCTCCTGGTCGTCGCGCGAGCGGTCGAGCGAGGAGCGATATTCGGCGCCGTCAAAGCTGTACTTGATCGATTCGACCCGCGCCGCGCTGAACGCGAAGGTCGCGCAGCCGATGACCACGCCGATCAGGATGCCCGGCACGAAACCCCAGATGACGATGATCGCGATGATGGCGACCAGCGACAAATATTCGAGCTTGGAGAGCCGCTTGCGCGACTCGATGAGCCATTTGTGGAGCTGGTCGGCGCCGAGATAAAGCAGCAGGCCGCCGAGCACGAATTTCGGCATGAAGCCGAGCAGCTCCGGTGCGATCGCGAGCATCAGCAGTGATATGGCCGCAACCGTGAGGCCGGACAGGCGTCCGCGGCCGCCGCTGCTGAAATTCAGGATCGAGCGGCTGACCGAGATACAGCCGGCATAGCCGGCGAGCGCGCCGCTCAGGATGTTGGCGGCGCCGGTGATGTTCAGCTCGCGCTCGAGATTGGCCTCGCGGTGCACGGCGACCTCGATGCCGGTGGTGTTGAATAGGGTGCTGGAGGCGGTAACGAAGATCACCGCGACGAGGTTGCCGAGCAGGTCCGGCACGGCGGACCACGGATAGTGCGCGAGGTCGGCGGTGTGCCAGGGCAACATGAAGGTCGCCGGCGGCGGCGGCTGGAAGGTCCAGCCCAACGTGCGCGCCTCCTCCGGTGAAATCCCGGCGATCCACAACGCCAGATGCGCGGTGAGCATGCCGCCGACCAGGATGATCGGCAATCCGAACGCGTTGCGCGAGCGGTGCCACGTCAGATAGAGCACCAGCGCCATCGCACAGGCGGCGCCCAACTCCGAAAGCGTGACGCCGTTGGTGAAGTGCAGCAGGGTGGAGAACTGCACGGGATGATCGGTGATCACCCGGATCGCGCCCATGACGATCAGGAGTCCGGTGGCGCCGAGGAAGCCACCGATCACCGGATAAGGCACGTAGCGGATGGCGCGGCCCATCCGCGTCAGTCCCAGTCCGCACAGCACGACTCCGGTCAGCAGGGTCGACAGGCCAAGCGTGATCAGGACGGGCGAGAGCACCGGTGCCGACAGGTTGGCCGCTTCGATGCGTTCGACCAGCGAGGCGGCCAAAATGCCCGTCACCGCGGCGGTCGAGCTGTCGGGACCGGCGACCGCGAAGGGCAGGGAGCTTCCCAGCCCGATGACAGCCGCAAACACGGCGGAGCTGATGAAGGTCGCGGCGATGCCGTAGGACAGATAGGGCGACAGCGGCCCGGTGAAGATCAGCAGCGCGTAGGAAAGCCCGAAGGTGACGGTCAGGACGCTGGCGGCGCTCCCGCCCAGTATATCATTCAGCGCACGCTTGAGGGACGGACTGACCCCGGTGACCGGACCGAGGCTAATTGCTGGATCTGTCACGCCGTGGCACCCGCCCTGAGAAAAGTCTCGTCCGAGACGTAGACGACTACGGACTTAGCGCAACAGGATTCTTGTAACTATGAAATATCCGACAGTTTTGGCGATGCTGTTTGCTTCGGTCGTCAGCGGGATACGCGTCCGAGCGGACGCGTGATCTATGGCGTGTGAACGGCCAATCATACGCGGCGGGCGGATGCGGAGAAGCCGAAGCACGCGCCACACATCCGATGTCGTCCCGGCCTAGTGCGCAATTGCGCACGGGGGCCGGGACCCATAACCCCAGGGAGGAGTTTGGCGAGGATTGGTCGTTCGGGATTAGAACCGCCCGCGACCGATGGACCTCGCGGTATGGGTCCCGGCCTTCGCCGGGACGACGAAAAACAGCCGCTGCCTAAATCGTCAGCTCTTTTCCCGTCACGCGCCGATACGCTTCCAGATACCTTTTGCTGGTCGCCTCCACCACGCTCGCCGGCAGCGGTGGCGGCGGGGCGTCGCCGTTCCAGCGGCCGGCGCGGCGCTCGACGTCGAGATAGTCGCGCAGCGGCTGCTTGTCGAAGCTGGCCTGCGGCTGGCCGGGCTTGTAGGCGCTGGCCGCCCAGAAGCGCGAGGAGTCCGGCGTCATCACCTCGTCGATCAGGATGATGCGGCCGTCCTTGTCGCGGCCGAACTCGAACTTGGTGTCCGCGATGATGATGCCCTGCTCGCGCGCCAGCTCCTCGCCGAGCGTGTAGATCGCGCGCGTCATGCTCTCGAGCGTGTAGGCTGTCTCGTCGCCGACCACCTCGCGCATCCGCGCAATCGTGATGTTCTCGTCATGGCCGGTCTCGGCCTTGGTCGCCGGGCTGAAAATCGCCGGCTCCAGCTTTTCGCTCTCGACCAGGCCGGCCTTCAGCTTCTCGCCCGCGAGCGTGCCGCTGGCCGCATATTCCTTCCAGGCCGAGCCGGAGAGATAGCCGCGGATCACGCATTCGATCGGAAACACCGTGGTGCGGCGGGAGAGCATGGCGCGGCCGAGAATTTCGGCGCGGTGCGGCTTCAAGGCGGGCACGGAAGCGATGATCTCGTCGGTGTCGGCGCTGATCATGTGATGCGGCACCACGCCCTCGAGTTCGTTGAACCAGAACGCGCTGATCTGGGTCAGCACCGCGCCCTTCATCGGGATGGTCTCGCCCATCACGACGTCGAAGGCGCTGATGCGGTCGGTGGTGAGGAGCAGCAGGCGGTCGTCGTCGACGGCGTAGATATCGCGCACCTTGCCGCGCCCGATCTTGGGGAGGGGCAGGTCGCTGGAGAGCATGGTGGTCATCGGCAAAGCTTTCGCAGACAGGGCCTTCGGGCAGAGAGTCCGGCCGCACCGGACAGCGCGGCCGGAAACCGGATTAGCCTATTCCGGCAGCGGAATGAACTCATGTTCCTGCGGAACCGCCGCGAAGCGGCCGGTTTTCCAGTCTTGCTTGGCCTGCTCGATCCGCTCCTTGCTGGAGGAGACGAAATTCCACCAGATGTGGCGCGGGCCCTCCAATGCATCGCCGCCGAGAAACATCATGCGCGTTGCCTTGAGCGCCTTCACGGTGATGCGGTCGCCGGGCCGGAAGATCAGCAGCCGCGGCCCCTCATAGCGCTCGTTCGCGATCTCGACCTCGCCGTCCACCACGTAGATCGCACGCTCCTCGTGATCGGGGTCGAGCGGCACGCTCGCGCCCGCGATCGCCGTCACCTCGGTGTAGAACCAGGGCGAGACCATCGCAACAGGCGAGGTGATGCCGAAAGCGGAGCCCGCGATCACCCGCGCGGTGAAATCGCGCTCGGAGATCATCGGCAAATCGCCCGCGCCGTAGTGCTGGAACGACGGCGCGATCTCTTCCGATCCGGCCGGCAATGCGATCCAGCTTTGCAGGCCCAGCATCTTCTGGCCCGAGGCGCGCTGAGCGTCCGGCGTGCGCTCGGAATGCGCGATGCCGCGTCCGGCGGTCATCAAATTCATCGCGCCGGGCTGGATCTCCTGGATGTTGCCCTCGCTGTCGCGATGCATGATCGAGCCGTCAAAGAGATAGGTGACGGTGGCAAGCCCGATATGCGGATGCGGCCGCACGTCCATGCCCTTGCCGGAGACGAACTGCACCGGGCCGAAATGGTCGAAGAAGATGAACGGCCCGACCATCTGCCGCCTGCCATGCGGCAGCGCCCGGCGCACTTCAAATCCGTCGCCGAGGTCGCGCGTGCGCGGCACGATGACGAGATCGAGCGCATCGCAGGACATGGGATCGCCGAGCACGGGATCGTTGGAGGGTTGCCAGCTCATGGTGGACTCCTTTTGACTTTCTTGGATGCGATAGTAGCAGGATTTCACATTGCCGTCGCGACAAAGCCGGGCCCAGACGTCGCGGGCAATAGCGCCACACATTCCGCTGTCATCGCCCGCCTTGTGCGCGCTTGCGCACTGGGGCGGGCGATCCAGTACGCCGCGGCCTCTCGGCTCAGCCACGACCATCTCGGAGTACTGGATCNCCCNGTCAAGCCGGGCGATGACAGCTGAGGTGCGGATGGTCCTTGAAAAAGCCGACGCAAGGAACGATGTTCGGCTGATTTCATCCGAGACTGTTCGCATCGCCCGATGACACTTGCCGCCCTCGAGCTCGCCTTTCGCGCCGCCAGCGTCGCGCTGCTGCTGATGCTGGCGGCGTCGTTGTTGCAGGACTTTCGCAAAGTGCTCGCAGCTCGGCTCGGCGCGGCCTTTGCGCTGGGCTCGGCCGCGCATGCGGCGAGCTATTCG
Organism: Bradyrhizobium sp. WSM2254; assembly: GCF_000472645.1. Classification (NCBI taxonomy): domain Bacteria; kingdom Pseudomonadati; phylum Pseudomonadota; class Alphaproteobacteria; order Hyphomicrobiales; family Nitrobacteraceae; genus Bradyrhizobium; species Bradyrhizobium sp. WSM2254. Next base: position 12,568 of record NZ_AXAB01000001.1, read on the forward strand.
GTGGATGTCACGTCGCGGATCCCGCTCTGGCATGCACCGCTGATCGCGTTGTCGACCGGCACCATCGTGGTGTTCTGGCTGTTCACACGCTCCCTGTTCGACGACGAGTTTCGCCTCCGCTGGTGGCACGGATGGGTCTGGGCGCTGGTGACGGCCTTCAGCTTCGCAGGCTGCGTCTGGATTGCACCCAGCGGCCATGTGCGGTTCTCGGTGACGGTGGTCAATCTGATCGTGCTCGGTTTCATCGCGCTTGCGGTCGGGCAGATGATCGCCTCCTGGCCGGCCGACCTGGTCGAGCGCCGCCGCCGCGTTCGTGTCTTCATCGTCTGCATCACCGCGCTCTATGGCGGGCTGAACGCGGTGCTCCAGATCGCCGCCGCCGGCCACCACGTCGGCGATGTCGCCGAAACCATCAGTGCCGGCGTGCTCGCCGGCACTGTCGCAGCGATCGTCTATGCCATGATGCGCGTTGACGGGGCGGATCTGTTTCCCGCCGCGGCGGAGCCTGCACCGCCAATTGTTTTCAGTCAGCCTGCGGCCGATGATGCCGCCGACCAAAGGCTCATCGACGCCCTGATGCGGCTGATGGCGGACGAACGGATCTATCGTCAGGAGAACATCACCATCGGAGTGCTGGCGGGCCGGCTGAAAATTCCCGAATACCGGTTGCGCCGGTTGATCAACCAGCGGCTCGGCTATCGCAACTTCAATGTGTTCCTGAACAACCACCGCATCGAGGAAGCCAAGGCCGCGCTCGCCGATCCCGCCCAGGCCGAGGTCCCCGTCATCACCATTGCGATGGACGCCGGCTTCCAGTCCCTCGGCCCCTTCAACCGCGCCTTCAAGGCGGTCACCGGCGTGACGCCGACGGAGTACCGGCGGCTCAAGGTCGATGCGGCCTAGATTTTCAGGCTATTGAAATCGCTATATAATTCCAGAATCGGCTAGCCCCGGTCAGTTTCGACGAGGCCGATTTCCAAATCCGGCGAGCGCGCATTCCCCGCATCCGACTTCCTCTCGGCACACGCCCCGAAGCCGGAGAAAGCCCGTGACCCGTCGCCGCAAGATCGTCCTCCTGACCACCGCCATCGCCTGTGCCGGCCTCGCGCTCGGCGCGGCGCGGGCGCGTAACGTGCCCAAGGTTGCTACCGGCTTCATCGCCGACACGCTCTGCTCGGAGACGTTCGTCTCCGGCCTGGATCCCCAGCGCAACCTCGCCGAGATCACCGACGCGATGCCGGGCACCAGCCTCCTGACCTGGGCGATGAGTTTGCAGATCGATCGCGCCCGTAAGGATGTCACGGTGTCCCTGTTCGGCATCGGCCGCAGCCATGCCGTCTATCGCGAGGGGCTCGGCTGCACCCTCGAGCACGGCCGGGGGATCACTGACGTCGCATTGCCGCCTGATGCCAAGCAGCCCGCGCTGCTCCCCGACATCGCCGGCCCGGGGGTCGCTCCGCCGCAAAGCGGGGACCTGGCAGCCGCGCTCGACCGCGCCTTCGCCGAGCCCGCGCAGCCGCCTCATCGCCGCACCCGCGCAATCGTCGTCATGAGGGCCGGCCGCATCATTGCCGAGCGCTATGCCGATGGCATCGGGCCCGAGACGCAGCTGCTCGGCTTCTCCATGACGAAGTCGGTGATCTCGGCGTTGACAGGCATTCTCGTGCGCCAGGGCAAGTTGAAGCTGGATGGGCCGGCGCCAATCGCCGCCTGGCAAAATCCCGATGATCCGCACCATGCCATCACGGTCGACCAGTTGCTGCGTCACACCGCGGGCATTGCGCTCGGAAGTTCATTGGAGGCGTCCCTCGGCTCCGCCCTCGAGCCGGTCAACGTCATGAAGTACGCCGAGGACGATATGACCAGCTTTGCCGAGCGCGCGCCGCTCGCGACCGCGCCGGGCACGACGTGGAATTATCACGACGGCAATTTTCTCATTCTCGCGCATCTGATCCGCAACGCCGCGGGCGGCAAGCCCGTAGATGCGCTGGCCTTCGCGCGCCGCGAATTGTTCGCGCCGCTCGGCATGAACAGCGTCACGCTTCAGCTCGACAGTGCCGGCACGATCGAGGGCTCCAGCAACATGCTGGCCTCCGCGCGCGACTGGGCGCGCTTCGGTCAGCTCTATCTCAACGACGGCGTTGTCGGCGGCAGGCGCATCCTGCCGGAGGGCTGGGTGGATTATTCAGCGTCCGCCACGCCGAACGGCTGGGTCGGCATCGGCGCCGGCTTCTGGACCAACCAGGGCGACAGCTTTGGCGCAAGGTTTCGAATCGAGCACGGCTGGCCGCGCGATGCCTTCTTCGCCAAGGGCACGATCGGGCAGTACACGATCGTGATTCCGTCGGAGCGACTGGTGATCGTGCGGCTCGGCCGCTCGCCGAACTGGCCGCCGCAGGCGGACGGCGTGTTCGATCTCGTGCGCGATGTGGTGGCCGCAACGCGCGAGAAGGGGAAGCTGGCGGGGGCGAACTGAGGTAGCGAGGAGCGCCACCTCTTCTCCCTCGCCCCGCTTGCGGGGAGAGGGTTGGGGTGAGGGGGAGTCTCCGCAAGGGAGGTGAAAGACGGATTCGCGGAGAGTCCCCCTCACCCGGATCCGCGCTTCGCGCGCATTCCGGCCTCTCCCCGCAAGCGGGGAGAGGCAAACAGACGTCTCCTACCGTCCCAGCTCCGTTGCCTTCGCCACGCGATCGAACCGCTCCAGCGTCAGGATCGCATTCGCGAATTTCTCCGCCCGCGCATTCAGCACCGGGCGTGCCAGCGTCAAAAATTTCTGCTGCATCGCCTGCGCATCGGGAAACGAGTTCGGCTCGCCGGAGGGATCGGCATAGAGCCGCTCGTGCACGCCATCGTCCGTCGTGATGCTGACGCGCGCACCGAACGGATGGGTGCGGCCGATCTCGAGCCGGTCGTCCTGCACCACGTCGAACTTGTCGGCGAGCGCGTCGATGGCGGCATCGCCAAGGCGGTTGTAATCGTCCCAGCCGAACGAGCCCTGGTCGAGCGCGAGTGCGCCGGTGAAGAACATCGAGAACTGGCCGCCGACGATCGAGGTCGGATGCCGCTTGGTCGCGGCATCGCCGGTCAGGGTGATGCCGTTGCGATGCAGGCCGATCTCGACGCGCTTGACCTGGTCGGGCGTCAGATTGTGCTCGCGCCGCATCGCGATCAGCGCGTCGATCGCGGCATGGGTGTAGCGGCAGCTCGGATACGGCTTCACGCCGATCTTCATCGTCTCATAGGTCCTGCCGAGCTCGGCCACGGCCTTGCCCGGATGCGCGTCGTCGGTGTAGCCGGCGAGCAGGCCGTGCTTGCCTTCGACCGATTCGGTCGCGCCGACGAAATCGTTGCGCGCCAGCGTCGCGGCGATCACGCCGTTCATCGCGGCGGCGCCGACCTGGTAGCGCTTGTTCCAGGCGCCGTTGACCAAAAATTGCAGCGAGCCCGCGGCCTGGCTGCCGGAGACGCCGAAGGCGGCGATGATCTGCGTTTCGCTGAGGCCGAACAGTTTTCCGGCCGCGGCCGCCGCGCCGTAGGTGCCCGCGGTCGCGGTCGGGTGGAAGCCGCGCGCATAATGCGAGGTCGGGTCGAGGGCGTTGCCGAGCCGGCAGCAGACTTCATAGCCCGCCACGATCGCGGTCAGCACCTCGCGCCCGGAAGCGCCGACCATCTCGCCGACGGCAAACGCGGCCGGAACCACCGGCGCGCTCGGATGCAGCGAGGAATCCGCATGGGTGTCGTCGAAATCGAGGGAATGGCCGAGCGCGCCATTGAGCAGCGCCGCGACCGCGGGCGTCCAGGTCTTGCTGTCGCCGAACACGGTGGACTCGCCCTTGGTGTCGAGCGCGAGCGCCTCCAGCATCTTCAGGATCGACGGGGTCGATTCCGCTTCGCTTCTGGCCCGGATCGCGCTGCCGAGGAAATCCAGCGTCAGCACCTTGGCGCGGTCCAGCACTTCCGCCGGAATATCCTGGTATTTCAGATTGAAGACATAGGCGGCGAGCGTTGCGGTTTCGTGGGCCATCGTGTTTCCTCGTTTTGGCGCGCAAGTTAGGCGGGCCGATTTGGCCTTTCAAGCGGCCTGGGGGCCGCGGGCATCAGCTATGCTTTTGGCAGGCTCCAAGAGGATCGGACCGGGACATTCGACGATGGCACTCGCAAGACAGATGTTCGACCGGATCCGATCACGGCGGACGCAGCTGGGGCTGGCGATCCGGGTCACGGTGGCTGCGGTGGCGGCCTATGCGATCGCCACCGCGCTGCATCTGCTATTGCCGCTCTGGGCCGTGCTGACCTCGCTGATCGTGACCCAGATGAGCGTCGGCCGCTCGCTGAAGGCGACGCGCGACTACGTGCTCGGCACGATCGGCGGCGCCATCTATGGCGGCGCCATCGCGATCCTGATCCCCTATTCGACCGAAGCCGGTTTGTTGGGGCTGCTGGTGCTGGCGGTCGCGCCACTCGCCTTTGTGGCCGCGATCAATCCGAGCCTCAACGCCGCGACGGTGACCGCGATCATCGTGCTGCTGGTTCCGACCATGCATCATTCCGATCCTCTGGCGTCGGCGATCGACCGCGTCAGCGAGGTCGGGGTCGGCGCCATCACCGGGCTGCTGGTCTCATTCCTGGTGCTGCCGTCGCGCGCGGTGCGGCAGATCCGCGCCAGCGCGGCCACGCTGCTCGAACTGATCGCGGATGCCTTCACCGAGCTGCTTGCGGGCCTGACGCGCGGCCGCGACAACGACGCGCTGCACCGGATCCAGGACGGCATCGGCACGGCGATGGTTGGTCTCAATGCGATCGGCGCCGAGGCGGAACGCGAGCGCGCCGCGCGCCTGTCGAGCGGGCCCGACACCGGTCCCTTGCTGCGAACGGTCCTGCGGCTGCGCCATGACGTCGTGATGATCGGCCGCGCCACCGTGGTGCCGCTGCCGGCCGAGGTGCAGATGCGGCTTGCAGCTCCCTTGACGGAGGTCTCGACCGTGATCGCGCGGTTCCTGCGTTCGGCCGCCGCGGCCTTGCGCGAGGGCGTCGGCGCGCCGCCGATCCATCCCGTGCATGTCGCGCTTCAGCATTACGCCGAGGCGGTTGCCGCGGTGCGCCACGACGGTCTGATCCGCGACCATTCCGGCGACACCGCCGAGCGCTTCTTCGCCATCGGCTTTTCGCTGGAGCAGATGCACCAGAACCTCTGCGATCTCGACCGCGTCGTCGGTGAATGGTCGGAAGTCTCCACCGACAAGTCCGCGCGCGTGGCGGAGTGAGCTTGGGCGTGTACTCAAAAGCGTCGGCTGCCGAATGCAAAGCGCCGTAGAACAGTAAACGAGCTTGAGACGAAGAAAGGAGACAACATGCTAGGGAACGCGAAGGTGGCAACCCGGCTTCCGGCAAAAGACCTGAACCGCGCTCGGGCATTCTACTCGGAGAAACTCGGGCTCGAGCCGATAGAAGAGCGTGCGGGTGGACTCCGCTATGTCTGCGCGGGGGGCGAGTTTGCGATATTCATCTCGGCCGGAATGCAAGCCCACACGCACACACAGATGGGGTGGGAGGTCGAGGATATCGAGGTCACCGTACGCGAGCTTCGCGCGCGGGGAGTCGCGTTCGAGGAGTACGATCTGCCCGGCTTGAAGACCGTCGAGGGGATTGCCGAGATCGCGGGAAATTAACCAAGCAAAGGTGTTGGAGAGCGGGGCGCATGGTTTCGCGACAGCGAAGGTAACTTGCTCGGGGTGGGGCAGCCGGTGCGAAGTTGACGGGCGACCGCGTCGCCTTCGAGGGAACACGCCCTACCGTCGCGTCAGGAGAGATCGAAAAACGCCAGCTGCGCCGCGTCGCGCCGCTCGATGCCGTCGGTCAGCGCCTTCAACGCAACGTCAAAACCCGGCTGCGGCTGCTCCAGCTCCCACGCGCCGTCATGATCCCACTGAAAGCACCGGCCATAGCGCTCGCCGGGCTCGACATGGAGCAGCAGGCAGCGGCTGAGCTGCGACGGCTCGGCGACCGGTACCAGATGTTTCAGTGAGACGCCGTATTCCTTGCGGAAATAGGCGCAGGCCTCTTCGAGCTCGTCCTCGGAATGGGCAATGAAGTCCAGGACATTGCGAAGCTGCGTGGCGAGTTCACCAGGCGCATAGAAGCGAAGCTCGGACGATGATTTGGGCAGCCGCACCAGCAATTCGGTCTCGCCGCGCGTCAGCAGGAACTTGCGATAGTCATCGGGCAGCCGGACGCCGAATGCCTGCTCCGCTGCGCGCACGTCCGCTTCACTCGCCGGTGTGCCGGGTTTCCAGCGCCAGCCTTTGGCGGACGTTCCCGCCTTGCGCTGGGCCTCGTAGTCTTCATAGCCGGGAAATGCCATGATGTCCTCGTAGCCGCCGAAACGCGACCATTGATAGGCGTCGTCAAAAGCCTCTTCCCGCCGCTCGGGAAAATAGCCGCAGAGCAGCTCGGCGCGCTTGAGGATGCGCGCGTGGTTCGGGGCGGTCTTGCACAAATGCTCGATCGTCTTCAGCGCGGCATCGGGATTGTCGGCCTCCAGATAAACATCGCTGAGCAATTCCAGGATTCGCCCTTCCAGATCGCCCTCGTGGATCGACCACGCATAATGCGGCTCCTTGGCCGCGCGCCGTGCTAGGAGCGTGTCGCGCGCCTGCTCGGCAAGGCGCACCGTCTGGGCGGCGTCGTCTCCGGCAGAATAGCCGCGACGCGCGGCGTGCCAGAGATACAGCGGCTCATGTTCGGCCGGCGTGCCCTTGAGCGCGTCGAGCTGCGCGGCCTGCTCGGCCATCGGCGCGCTGAGCGCCAGGATCATCAGCTCATCGAGCCCCTTCTGCCAGTCAGGCTTGGCCCGCGGATTGGGCCCGAGGTCGCGCAGCGTGTAGGTGGTTTGATCCGTTTCGACATAGCCGGCCGCGACCAGCTTGGCGACATGGCGGCGGAAAGCCGCTGCGGCGTCGGCAATGCCGGAGAATTCCTTGCGCAGAAATTCGTCCGCGTCGGGATCGCCCTTCCAGTTCATATGAACGCCGATCACCATGGGATCGCTGCCCGGGACCAGCATCAATTCGCGATCGTCGTCTCCGGGTGCGCGGTGGAAGAACTTTGCCAGATACATGCGACCCTCCGAACGCGCCGCCGGGATCGGGGCGCCACGTCTCAGTCGCAGTTTCAGGGAAACCGGTTCACGGCCACGGCCTAGCGTTTCGTCAGGCCCTTAGCCACCATGCGCCAGACCAGCAGGTCGATGCGGTCCTGGCCGAAGAACGGCTCGTTCTCGAACACGAAGGTCGGCACGCCCCAGTGGCCGGAGGCGGCATGGTCCTTCTCGTTCTCCGCGATCATCTGCTCGTAACGATCCGGATCTGCGCTGATCGCAGCATCCATCGCGGCGAGATCGAAGCCCGCCTTCCCGGCGGCGCGGGCGAGATGATCGCCTTCGTTCCAGCCCGCCACCGAGCCGTCCCACAGCACGCGCGCGATCGCGTCGGTGAATGCGAGCGAACGGCCCTCGAACTGCGCCATCGCGCCCAGCCGGGTCAGCCGGTGGATGTAGGGTTGCTCGGCCGCGACATCGAACGTCGTCTTGTCCTGCACGATCGGATCCGGCCTCGGAAAGCGGAATGGAATGCCCTCGTGCTGCGCTACGCGCGTGCTGTCGAGCACCACATAGCGAATGAAGTTCGGGCTGGCCTTCTTGAAGAAGCCGGGGACGCGGACCGCCAGCGGATAGACCGGTCGCAGGTTCACCGCGAGGTCATACTCCGCGACGAGCTTCAGCGTCTTCGGCAGCGCCAGATAGCTGAAGGGACTGCGGTAGGAGTAGAAGAGGTCGACGGACAGCGTCATCGCGCCGGCTCGACGATCGCTCCCATCATGCTGCGCACCACCAGCTTGTGGAAGGGCATGATCAGCGCGAGATAGGTCCGGCCCAGCAGATTATTCGTCCGCACCAGCGTGGTCGACGTCACCTGCTGGTCCGCCGCGTCACCGGTCACGTCGACCACGAGGCGGAAATCGAGGTGGTAGTCGTTGAAGCCGGCCACCAGCCGGTCCGGCGTCTCGCTGACCACCGGAAACAGGCCGATCATGCCGCCGGGCGCCGGCATGCCTTCGCCCGATGTCTTCAGCCCGAACGGCGCGACGATGATGTTGCGCAAGCCCACGAGCACCTTGATCCAGCGCGGCCAGTGCAGCACCATCCGGGTGCAGGCCTGCCGCGCATCGAGGCCGGCCGCGCCGATTGCGACACGATACGCGTCGACGAATTGCGCGCCGGCCAGCAGCGCGCCAGCATCGACCTCGGGGGTGACTTCGCGGACGGGCATCATGCGCCCAATCTGCGCGTCAATCGCTGGAAGCGCAAGACCAGAAGCCCGGCATAGACGAACGTGCCGATCGAGAATCCGATCCAGACGCCGACCGCGCCCAGCCCGGCGTGGAAAGCCAGGACCCAGGCGATGGGAAAGGCGACACACCAATAGCCGATCGCCGCGAACACCAGTGTCATCCTGGTGTCATTGATGCCGCGCAGTGCGCCGCCCATGATGGTCTGGAGGCCGTCGGCGATGAAGAAGGTCGCGCCGACCAGCAGCAATGTCGCCGTCAGCTCGACCGTTGCCGCGCTGGACTCGCTGCTGCCGAAGAACAGCCGTCCGAGCGCGTAGCGGCCGAGGATGATGGCAACGGTCAGGGCCGAGACCAGCGCTACGCCAAGCACCGCCGCGACGAGGCCCGCACGCCTCACCGCGGCCGGGTCGTCGCGGCCGTAGGCATGGCCGACGCGGACCGTCGCCGCCATGCCGATGCCGAGCGGGACCATGAACAGCACGGCCGTGACCTGAAGCGCGATCTGGTGGGCGGCAAGCGCCGTGGTCGAGATCAATCCCATCAGCAGCGCGGCGGACGAGAACAGGCCATATTCCAGCAGCAGGGAAAACGAGATCGGCGCGCCGAGCGCGATGAGCTGGCGCATCAGCGGCCTGTCGATCCGCCAGAGATGGGCGAGCGGGCGATAGTCCGCGAATGGCTTTCGCCATGCGGCGATGGCGAGCACGGCGAGGAAGGTGCCGAGGTTGACGAGCGTGGTCGCAAGCCCCGCGCCGAACAGGCCGAGCTCCGGCAGGCCGAACAGGCCATGGATCAGGACATAGACCAGCGCGGCATTGACGGGGATCGCCACGACCGTGACCCACAGCGGCGGCTGCGGCCGGTTCACCGCGCTCATCATGCTGCGCAGCGCGATGAAGCCGAGCGCCGGCGCGATGCCCCAGGCGAGGCCATTCAGATAGCGCTGGGCGAGCGCCGCCGACTGCGGCACCTGTCCGAGAGCGATCAGGATGTGCTCGCCATAGAGCGGCGAGGCCATCATCGGCAGCGAGATCAGCAGCGCGACCCACAGGCCGACACGCAGCGAGCGGCGGATGCGCCTGACGTCGCCGGCGCCGAACGCCTGCGCCGCCAGCGGCGACACCGCAGCCATCAATCCGAGCCCGAATGTGAAGCTGACGAAATAGACCGTGTGCGCCAGCGCGGCCGCCGCGACCGCCTCCTCGCCGAGCCGCCCGATCAGCGCGAGATCGGTCGTGATCATCGCGATCTGCCCGAGCTGCGTCAGCATCATCGGCACGGCCAGCCGCAGCGTCTCGACGAACTCTTCGGCGAGATGGTTTTGCGGCACGCCGGCTTGCGGCTGCGGACGAGGCTGGACGGTGTCGAGCATGGCCGGTCAATAACACAGCCGCACGTCGAAAACATGACTCGTGCGTGCGAGATGCCTCTTCACCCTCTCCCCTTGTGGGAGAGGGTGGCTCGCCGCAGAGCGGCGAGACGGGTGAGGGGTTCTCTCCGCGAGTCCAACTCGCAATTGAATTCGCGGAGAGAGCCCCTCATCCGGCGCCGTAGCCGAAGCTTCGCTTCGGCGTTCTTGAGAACGGCGGCCGTAGGCCGCCTATGCCACCTTCTCCCGCAAGGGGAGAAGGGAAGAAAGACGCCCTCAGCCCTTGCGCTCGGGCACGCGCTTGATCTTCGCGCCCAGCGCGTTCAGCCGCTCCTCGATGCGCTCGTAGCCGCGCTCGATCTGGTCGGCGTTGTTGATGGTCGAGGTGCCCTCGGCGCAGACGGCGGCCAGCAGCATCGCCATGCCGGCGCGGATGTCGGGCGAGGTCATCGGCGCGCCGCGCAGGCGGCTGGGGCCGGCGATGATGGCGCGATGAGGATCGCAGAGCACGATACGCGCGCCCATCGCGATCAGCTTGTCGACGAAGAACATCCGCGATTCGAACATCTTCTCGAACATCAGGATCACGCCCTCGCATTGCGTGGCGGTGACGATCGCGATCGACATCAGATCGGCGGGGAAGGCCGGCCAGGGCTGGTCCTCCAGCTTCGGCACGTGGCCGCCGAAATCGTCCTGGATCTTCAGCGTCTGGTTCGAGGGCACGATGAGGTCGTCGCCCTCGACGCGGCAGACGATGCCGAGCCGCTCGAAACCCATGCGGATCGAGCGCAGGTGCTCGACACCGGCGCGCACGATGCGAAGCGGCGAGCGCGTCACGGCGGCAAGCCCGATCAGCGAGCCGACCTCGATATGGTCGGGCTGGATCCGGTAGGTGGTGGAGCCCAGTGTCGCTGGACCATGGATGATCATGGTGTTGGTGCCGATGCCCTCGATTTTGGCCCCGAGCGCGACCAGGAAATTGGCGAGGTCCTGCACATGCGGCTCGGAGGCCGCGTTGCGCAAATAGGTGACGCCGTCGGCGGCGACCGCCGCCACCAGCGCGTTCTCGGTCGCGGTGACGCTCGGCTCGTCCAGGAACACGTCCGCGCCGGCGAGCTTTGGCGCGCGGAATTCGAGCCGGTCGGTCGCGGTGACTTTGGCCCCCAACTGTTCCAGCGCCAGCACATGGGTGTCGAGCCGGCGGCGGCCGATGACGTCGCCGCCGGGCGGCGGCAGCATCACCTCGCCGCAGCGGGCGAGCAGGGGGCCTGCGAGCAGGATCGAGGCGCGGATGCGCACGCAGAGCTCGGGGTCGAGATCGGCGGCGCGGATGCTCTTGGCATGGATATGAAGCGTGTTGCGGGCGGTCCATTCCGCCGCCGCGCCGACCGAGCGGATCAGCTCGACCAGCGTCTCGGTGTCGCGGATCCGCGGCACGTTCTCCAGCGTCACCGGATGCTCGGTGAGCAGGGCGGCGGCGATGATCGGCAGCGCTGAATTCTTGTTGCCGGACGGCTCGATCGAGCCCGAGAGCCGGTGACCGCCCTCGACGATGTACTGGATGGGCGCCACTGGGTTCTCGCTGTCCTGTTGGGTGGGCTGTTTCGGGCGGAAACTACAGAGAATTGAGCGCGGGAGCAATTGCGCTGGCCGGGGTCCGCCCGCGCCAGTGGCGACCAGACCCTCATGGTGAGGAGCGCGGAACGCGCGTCTCGAACCATGGAAGGCCCCGCTCTCGCCTGCGGCCATCCTTCGAGACGCCCGCTTCGCGGGCTCCTCAGGATGAGGCTGGATGCTCGTAGCCGCGGGCGCTCAGAATAGCCCGATGATATTCGCCACCACATAAAGGATCACGATCAGCATCAGCACGCCCATGGCCAGGAAGGATATCTCGATGGCGATGGCGCCGGTCCCGAGCGCGGCCGCCACGCCCGCCAGCAGCCTCTCCTCGCGAAACACCAGCGCGAGGACGGCGAGCAGGATCGCGAGCAGGCTAAGCGAGATCGCACCGATCGAGGATGCCTCCCTGAGCTGGCTGCCCGTCGATTTCTCGCGGGGCGGGGCGTGATACTCGGTGCCCTTGACACGCGCGATCAGGCGGTCCTTGAGGCGGTGCCCGGTGTCGACGATGACCTGGTCCGCCGGCGGCGGCGGATAGATCACGGGCACGACCCAGTGCGGCAGCACGGCCGCGATCAGCGCCAGCACGCCGACGATGCTGCCGATCACGCCGAGACGGCGGGAGGGCAGGGCCGAACTGGCGGTCGCAGAACTGGTCATGGCACGGCGCTTCCCGGCCGGAATGGCCTTGCGGGTTCATGCCGTTTCGTCGCGATGGCGGGTGGTGAGGTTCAGCCGACGTGTTTCCATAGCGTCATGGCCGGGCATAGCCGTCCGAAGGACGGCGTCGCTTCCGCTCGCCTATGTCCCGGCCATCCACGATCTTCGTGCGGCGACGAGAACGTGGATGCCCGGGCCTTCGCCTCGCCGAAGCGGCTTCGGCCGCGCAGGCGGGACAAGCCCGGGCATGACGACCGTCCAAGGCCATCGGCCTCAGATATCGATCGTCGCGCTCAGCGAATGTTCCTGGATGAAGTCGCGGCGCGGCTCGACCACGTCGCCCATCAGCTTGGTGAAGATGTCGTCGGCCTCGTCGACCTCCTTGACCTTCACCTGGAGCAGCGAGCGCGCCTCGGTGTCGAGCGTCGTCTCCCAGAGCTGCTCCGGGTTCATCTCGCCGAGACCTTTGTAGCGCTGGAGCGAGATGCCCTTGCGGCCGGCCTCGGTCACCGCCTCGAACAGGTCGGACGGGCCGTGGACCATCTGCTCGCTGTCCTTCCGCCGCAGCTTGCCGGAGCGGGCATAGACGTCCTGGAGTTTCGGCGTGTACTCGTCGAGCTTGCGGGCCTCGGCCGAGCCGAGGAAGGCATCGTCGATAACGGCGGCTTCCTTGACGCCGCGCACCGTGCGCTCGAACAGGAAGCCCTGGCCTTCGACGTATTGCCCGACCCAGCCGCGCTCGACCTCCTCGGCCTGGCTGTCCAGCCGGCTCGCGATGTACTGGGCGGCTGCGGCGGCCTTCTCGGGATCGCCGTAGATCGCCTTGTTCAGCACGCCCGTGATGGCCGCCTGCTCGACGACCCTGCGATTATAGCGGCTGTGCAGGTTGCGCAGGATGCTGCGGACGGCGCGGGCGTCGTCGACCAGCGAGCGGAGATCGCGGCCGGTGCGGTCGCCGCCGGTGCCGGGAATGTACACGCAGTCGTCGAGGCCGGCGTCGATCAGATAGTCTTCCAGCGCCCGCTCGTCCTTTAGATACTGCTCGGACTTGCCTTTGGAGACCTTATAGAGCGGCGGCTGGGCGATGTAGAGATAGCCGCCGTCGATGATGTCGCGCATCTGCCGGTAGAAGAAGGTCAGCAGCAGCGTGCGGATGTGGGCGCCGTCGACGTCGGCGTCCGTCATCACGATGATCTTGTGATAGCGCAGCTTGTCGATCGAGAACTCGTCGCTGATGCCGGTGCCGAGCGCGGTGATCAGCGTGCCGATCTGCTCGCTTCCCAGCATCTTGTCGGGACGCACGCGTTCCACGTTGAGGATCTTGCCGCGCAGCGGCAGCACCGCCTGGAATTCGCGGTTGCGGCCCTGCTTGGCGCTGCCGCCTGCCGAGTCGCCCTCGACGATGAAGAGTTCAGACTTGGCCGGATCCTTTTCCTGGCAGTCGGCGAGCTTGCCGGGCAGCGAGGAGACCGAGAGCGGGCTCTTGCGCGTCAGCTCGCGCGCCTTTCGCGCGGCTTCGCGGGCGGCCGCGGCCTGGATCACCTTGCCGACGATCATCTTGGCTTCGCTAGGGTGCTCCTCGAACCAGGCCTGGAGCGCCTCGTTGAGCACGTTCTCGACCACGGGACGCACTTCCGAGGACACCAGCTTGTCCTTGGTCTGCGACGAGAACTTCGGATCGGGCACCTTCACCGACAAAACGGCGGTGAGGCCTTCGCGGCAATCGTCGCCGGTCAGCGCGATCTTTTCCTTCTTCGCATTGGCCTCGGCATAGCCGTTGACCTGGCGCGTCAGCGCGCCGCGGAAACCGGCGAGATGGGTGCCGCCGTCGCGCTGCGGGATGTTGTTGGTGAAGCACAGCACGTTCTCGTGGTAGCTGTCGTTCCACCAAAGTGCTGCCTCGACGCCGATGCCGTTGGCTTCCGCGCGCACCATGATCGGCGCCGGCACGATCGCCTTCTTGTTGCGGTCGAGATATTTGACGAATTCCTCGACGCCGCCGGAATAGTGCATCTCCTCGCGCTTCTCGACCGCGTGGCGCATGTCGGAGAGGGCGATGTTGACGCCGGAGTTGAGGAAAGCGAGCTCGCGCAGGCGATGCTCGAGCGTGGCGAAATCATATTCGATGTTCTTGAAGGTCTCGCCCGAGGCCAGGAACGTCACCTCGGTGCCGCGCTTGCCCGGCGCGTCGCCGACCACCACCAGCGGTGCGACCGCATCGCCATGGGCGAACTCGATGTAGTGCTCCTTGTTGTCGCGCCAGATGCGCAGGCCGAGCTTGCTCGACAGCGCATTCACGACCGAGACGCCGACGCCGTGCAGGCCGCCGGAGACCTTGTAGGAGTTCTGGTCGAACTTTCCGCCGGCATGGAGCTGGGTCATGATGACCTCGGCCGCCGAGATGCCTTCACCCTTGTGGATGTCGACGGGAATGCCGCGGCCATCGTCGCGCACGGTGACGGAATTGTCGGCATTGAGCACGACATCGACGCGCGTGGCGTGGCCGGCAAGCGCTTCGTCGATCGCGTTGTCGACGACCTCGTACACCATGTGGTGCAGGCCCGAGCCGTCGTCGGTGTCGCCGATATACATGCCCGGGCGCTTGCGCACGGCATCGAGACCCTTGAGCACGCGGATCGATTCCGCCCCGTAATCGCTCGGATTTGAGGGTTCGTTTTCGGCAGGCGTCTGCCGAGCAGGTTCTGTCATGAGAGGCCTTCGAGATGTCGCCCGAATCAGCCGCACAAAAAGGCGCTGATGTGAGGCTATTTGTGCCATGAAAGACGGATTGCGCCTAGCGCAAAGTATCCTCCGGCAACCCTTTGACTAAATAGGGATTTTCGGCCGGTTTTCAAGGCTCCCGAAGGCCGATTCTGGGCGCTGCAAAAAGCCCGATTCGGAGCCTCTTTTTCACCCCTCGAAGGCGTGGATTTTGCGGGGCGGAGAAGCGGGTTCCCGTGCGCCGTGGCGCCCGGGAACAGGCCACCTGCGTTCAGTAGATCTGATCCGGCTTCTTGTCGCCGTCCAACGTGAGGGACCAAGCCTCGCCTGCCGCCACGGTGATGGTATCGGTGCGCACCCGATAGCCCGACACGAGCAGCGCGTAGGAATAGGTGCCGGGCGGCAGATCCAGCGTTTGTGGATGATTTTCGCCGCCCGCGATCTTGATGGTTTGATCGTTGATCACAAGCGAAGCCACATCGGGCGCAAGATAGCCGAATATCAGCCGCGCTTGTCCTGCTATCGGCAGGAAATTGGCCTTGGCCGCGGCCTCCGTATTCCGCTGCACCAGGCTGACAATGGTCTCGTCCTTCGCGCGGCCAAGCTTCAGGGTGGCCGGCCCCTTGGGGGAGGCGAAGGCGAGCTGCACATGATCGGCGGCTACCACAGCGCCATCCGGCCTTTCCTCCCAGCCGCGCTTTGCAAGCTCCGTGCGGTAGAAGGCGAGCACATCGCTGAGCTGGGCCTGCACATGGGCTTCGAGTCCGACCCGCAGCGGGACTTCGATGCCGGTCACATGGGTGGTATTGGAGCTGGAGATGTTGTGTTGCTTCGGCACCGGCATGTCGGCGTCGGGATCCGCCGGTGTGAGTGCGGCCGAAGTTTGCGGTGATGGATGCGGCATCCATCTGCCGGCGCTTGCGGCGACCAGCCCCCCCGCGAGAAGAGCGAGGCCGCACAGCGGCAGCAGCCACCGTGCCGGACCTCTCATCGCACGCCTTGCCGTCGTCATGCTCGCTCTCCGCATCAGGGGCCCGGTGGATCAGTACATCTGCAACGGCAGCACTTCGCCGGTCGGCCCCACCATCAGGCCCCAGGCATCGCCGGCGGCGATGTCGATGGTGTCGTTGCGGGCGGGGCGGCCCGCCATTTTCAGCGAGTACTGGTACTTGCCCGCCGGCAGATCGAGTGTGGGCCCCTTCGGCGACTGCGGACCGCCCGCGCCGGCTGCAACCTTGATGGTCTGCTTGTTGATGGTGAGCACGGCTTCCTGGTTGCCCATATTGCCAAGCAGCAGCTTTGCCTGGCCGGGCTTTGGCATGATGTCCGCCTTGGTCGCGGCATCCGGGTTCTTCTGCACCAGGTTGATCGACGTCTCGCTCCTGGCGCGGGCAAGCTTCAACACGGCCGGTCCCTGCGGAGACGTGAAGGCGAGCTGCACACGATCGGCGGCGACGAGTGCGCCATCCGGCTTCTCCTGCCAGCCGAGTTTTGCCAGCTCGCTGCGATAGAACGCCAGCACGTCGCTGAGCTCGGCCGGCACGCTGGCTTCGAGCTCGCGGCGGAAAGGCACCTCGATGCCGGGCAGTTTTGCCGTGCCAAGTGAGGTCGAACTGCGCTGCTTCGGCACGGGCAGCGCAGATTCCGGATCCGCTTCCAGCGGGCCGGACGCTTTGGCCTGCGCGCCAGCCGGATCGCTGCTCACCGGGCCGCCCTTGGAGGCAGGATTGGCGGCGGCCATCCTGAGGCCCGATCCGTTGGCGCTGACATTCACTTTCGGGCCCATCTGCATCACGGTCATCGAGATCGACTTGCCACCCTTCGAGAACTCCATCATCGCCATGTTGGGCTGGTTGATGACGGAGGGCTGCTCCTTCCAGCCTGCGGGCTTCAGCGCGGCCCGATAGAACGCGGTCAGCGCCTTCACACTCGAGGTGGAGGAGAATTCGAGCCGGCCGTCGTCGCCCGCGAATTTCAGGCCTTCGGCGTTTTCGGGCACCGGCACCGGCGTCTTGCTGTCGGCGAGCGCATTCAGCGGCGTGTCGGACAGCGCGGCCGCCTGCACCTTGCGCCTCGCTTCGTCGGCGGCGATGACCTGCCTGGCCGCGGTCTCCGCGTCCTTGAAGAATTTCTCGTCGGCTTCCTTCTTGGCCCTGGCGCGCGCGGCGAGCGCCGCTTCCGTCAACTGCGCGGTCAGGCTGACCATGGTGAAATCATATTTGCGGCCGAACCGCAGCACGCCGGTTTCCTCTGCCGAGGAGACCTTGATCGCCACCTCGTCGCCGGCGGCGAGCGGTGCATTGCCATTCTCCTGCCAGCCGCGCGCGGCGAGCTCGCGATGGTAGAAGGCGAGCACCGCGGGCAGGTCGGCCATCACGGCGGCCGACATTTCGTGCTTGGCAGACGTCGCGCTGCCCAATCCCCTGGCGGTCTTGGTCGGCTTGGGTCGCGGCAGGCCGGCAATGTCATCGTCGGCCTGGAGCTCCTGGGGCAGCACGAACGGCGCCACCCTGATCTCGACATTGGTCCTGCCGTCGTCGCGGCGGGTCAGCGTCAGCATCACCGGCTTCTGCTTGTAGAACTGCGTCGTGTCGCCATCGGGATGCTCGTAGAAGACGCGCACGCCGTTCGGGACGGCGTCGCCGAGATCGGCGTTCGCCCAGCGCGCGGCCGTCTCCGGTGTGAGCTTCCGCCAGCCGATCGCCGCCATTTCCTTCGTGAAGAAATCCGAGGTCGCATCGAGCGCGCCGGGCGCGATGCAGCCGAGATAGGGCCTCGTGCCGTCGAACACGAGGTCGCTCGCGCCTTCGGGAAACGGCACGTTCGAATAGACCCGGTCGGTCGTGTAGTAGACCACGGACTGGTCGGGCCGGCCGAGGGCCTGCGTGAAATGAACGGAAAGGCCCTGCCGTCCCTTCTTGAATTTCAGCGTCGTGCTCTTCTCCTCCAGCGGCAGCACGTAGGGCACCCATCCGTCGGCGCTCAGGAGCTTTCGCACCGCCGGTGAAGTCACCGCCTGCGGCGTCGGCATGCGATATTCCACGCGGTAGGGATCGGGGCGAGGTGTCTTCCACCGCACCTTCGAGTTGCGGCAGTGCGTGAACGTCGACAATGCCATCGTCGGCGCGTGCGGGCAGAGACGCGCTCGCCATGAGCAGAAGGCCGCATGCAAGCAGCCGCCAGCGTGCCGGGACCTGCGTCCCGCGCTTGATGATCGACATCGCCAAAACTCCTGGATTTCGCGCGGGTCTTCATCCCCGGCGCAATGGCAGGCTGCGGCACCGTCGGCGCGGCCTCAGACGACTAGTCGCGGCAGGAACTCGCGAGGTTCAACAGGGCTCAATACAGAAGGAGCGGCGACCATGCCTCTCCGTCACGCCCGACCGTGAGCTCCCAGGTATCGCCGGCGGCGAAGTTGAGGATATTCGTGGTGGCTGGATGGCCCGGCACGCTCACCTCGTAGGAATATCTGCCGGGCTGCAGATCCAGCGACACCGCATAGGCGCCGGCGGCGCGCTTGATGGTCCGGTCGTTGATCGTGAGCGTGGCGTCCGTCTCGCTGATGTTGGCGAACACCAGTTTCGCCTGGCCGGGCTCGGGCATGACGTTCGCGTTGGTCGCGACGGATGCGTTCTTCTGCACGAGGTTGACCGTGGTGCTGCTGTCCTTGCGGTCGAGCGCCAGCATGCCGGGTCCGAGCGGGGAGACGAAGGCGAGCTGGACGTGATCGGCGGAGACCACCGCGCCATCGTGCTGTTCCTGCCAGCCGAGCTTTCCGAGCTCGGTGCGGTAGAAGGCGAGGACGTTGCCGAGCTCGGCGGGCACGGTGGCCTCTAACTTGGTGCGAAGCGGCGTCTCAACGCCCTGCACGACGGTGGTGTGGATGCCCCGGTAGCTGTAACGGGTCGGCGCGGGCAGCTTGGAGGCGGGATCCGGCGTGAGCTCGGCCGAAAACAGCGCCGTCAGGTGCGGCAGCCCCGCGCCGGCGCCTGCCGCGAGCATGCAGCTTGCGAGCAGCACGAGGCCGCACGCAACCGCCCGCCAGTGTGCCGGGACCTGCGCCCCGGGCCTTACCGTCCGCATCTCACTCTCCAAGAGATTGCGATTCATGTCATCGCTCAGTCACGGCCGCGATACCGTCGGCGCGGCCTCTGACAGCTAGTCGCGGCCGGAAATCGTCGGGTTCAATGGCGTGCTAGCGCCGGGCGGAGACGCGTCCGCTCTCGACGTCAAAGACCTCGCCGCCGGCGCCGATCTCGGCGAAAGCGGCCGGGTCCGCGCCGGTCAGCCAGACCTGCGCGCCGAGCTTCTTCAGCTCGTCGAACAGTGCAGCGCGGCGGTTCGGATCGAGATGGGCGACGACCTCGTCGAGCAGCAGCAGCGGCACGATGCCGGTCATCTCGGCGACCAGCGTCGCGTGCGCCAGCACGAGGCCGATCAGCAGCGCCTTCTGCTCGCCGGTCGAGGCATCGCGCGCCGGCATGCGTTTCGGCGCGTAGATGACCTGGAGATCGGTCAAATGCGGGCCGTCGGTGGTGCGGCCGGCGATGGCGTCGCGCGGACGGTTGTCGCGCAGGATCTGGCGGTAGCGGTCCTCGACCGAGGTCGCGGTCTCCTGAAGCAGCGCGTTCTCCATCCAGCCGTCGAGCGCGATCTGCGCCGACGGGAAGGCGGAGGCCTGCGCACGCGCATTGAGCATGCCGGTCAGCCTAGCTGCGGTCTGGCCGCGCGTTGCGGCGACCGCGACCGCAAGCTCGGCGGTCTCGCGCTCGATCGCGTCGCACCAATGGTCGTCGTAATTGCGCGTCTCGAGCAGGCGGTTGCGCGAGCGCAGGGAGCGTTCGAGCGCGGAGATGCGGCTGGAATGCTCGCTGTCGATCGCCAGCACCAGGCGGTCGAAGAAGCGCCGTCGCTCGGAGGCCGCGCCCATGAACAGCCCGTCCATCGCCGGCGTCAGCCACACCATGCGGATGTGGTCGCCGAAGGCGTTCGCCGAATTGACCGGCTCGCGGTCGATGCGGCAGCGCCGGCTCACCGGGCTATCTGCCCGCGGTGCGTCGATGCCGGTGCCGAGCGTGGCGAGGCCCAATGCGCCCTCGACCTGCGCCGACACCGCCCAGGAGCCGTCGCCCTGGTTGTCGGCAACGTCCTCCAGCGTCGCACGCCGCAGGCCGCGCCCCGGCGACAGGAACGAGATCGCCTCGATGCAATTGGTCTTGCCCGCCCCGTTCGGCCCGACCAGCGCCACCATGTCAGCCGCCGTCTCGAGCCCCGCCGCCCGATAATTGCGAAAATGCGTCAGCGTCAGGCGATGAATGCGGGAAGGGGTCATAGTTATTCGTTATGGACGCGATTCTTCCCTCTCCCCTTGTGGGAGAGGGTGGCGCCTCACGCAGTGAGGCGACGGGTGAGGGGTATCTTACCGCCCGGCAAGCTTTGCAAGGATATCCTCCAATACAGAAGCGGGCTGCTGTAGCACGTCATTGTTCCAGTAACGCGCTATCGAGAATCCTTCCGTGGAAAGTGCGGCGTCACGAACTGCGTCGCGCTGCGATTCCGCGTGCTGACTGCCGTCGATCTCGATCACAAGGCGCTTCTCGAAACAGACGAAGTCGAGGATGTAATTCTCGGTCGGAACTTGTCGGCGAAATTTGTAGGCCGATAGCCGGCGATCCCTCAGCAGGCGCCACATAGCCGCTTCCGCATCTGTCGGTTGATGCCGCATGTTCTTCGCGAACTGGCGAAGAGGCTTGGCTGTCGGCCGATGGTGCGGATCTTGCGGCATCGGTGTTCATTCTGAATGTCGTTGTAGCGCGGTGCCGCCACCCTCTCCCCTTGCGGGAGAGGGTGCCGTCGCGCAGCGACGGCGGGTGAGGGGTTGTCTCCACATAGAAGGTGCCGCGAGAGGACCCCTCACCCGAGTGAGGTCTTGGCAAATAGCGGTGCTGCCCTCTCCCGCAAGGGGAGAGGGCGCGATAATGCGCATTGCGCCTGGATCATGAGGGGGGGCCTGGTATTGGTGAGGGAGCACGTCCCTCACACCCGCATCGGCATCAGCACGTACAGCGCGCTCTTGTCGTCGCGGTCCTGGACCAGGGTGGGCGAGCCGGGGTCGGCGAGCCTGAGGGTCGCGACCTCGCCTTCGATCTGGGCGGCGATGTCGAGCAGGTAGCGGGAGTTGAAGCCGATATCGAGGGCGTCGGAGGCGTATTCGACCTCGAGCTCTTCGGTCGCGCTGCCGGAATCCGGGTTGGTCACCGACAGCACCAGCTTGCCCGGCGACAGCGACAGCTTCACCGCGCGGCCGCGCTCGCTCGAGATCGTGGAGACGCGGTCGACCGCGTTCTCGAAGTCCTTCTTGTCGACGACGAGCTCCTTGTCGTTGCCTTGCGGGATGACGCGGCCGTAGTCGGGGAAGGTGCCGTCGATCAGTTTCGAGGTCAGCACGACGTTACCGATCGTAAAGCGGATCTTGGCCTGCGACAGCTCGATCGTCATCTCGGCTTCGGTGTCCTCGATCAGGCGCTGCACCTCGCCGACCGTCTTGCGCGGCACGATCACGCCGGGCATGCCGTCCGCGCCCTTGGGCTGGACCAGGTCGAGCTGGGCGAGGCGGTGGCCGTCGGTGGCGACGCCGCGCAGGGTCGCGGCCTTGGCGGTGCCGGCGGCGTGCAGATAGATGCCGTTGAGGTAATAGCGCGTCTCCTCGGTCGAGATCGCGAACTGGGTGCGGTCGATCAGCCGCTTGACGTCCTTGGCGGCGAGCGAGAACGAATGCGACATGTCGCCGGCGGCCAGATCCGGGAAATCATTCTCCGGCAGCGTCTGCAGCGTGAAGCGCGAGCGGCCGGCGCGGATCGCCAGCACGGCGCGGTCGCCGTCGGCCTCGAGCACGATCTGGGAGCCGTCCGGCAGCTTGCGCACGATGTCGTAGAACATGTGCGCCGGCACGGTGGTGGAGCCGGCGGTCGCGGTTTCCGCGGGCAGCGTTTCCGTCACCTCGAGGTCGAGGTCGGTCGCCTTCAGCGACAATTTCGCGTTCTCGGCCCGGACCAGCACGTTGCCGAGGATCGGAATCGTGTTGCGGCGCTCGACGACGCGGTGGACATGGCCCAGCGATTTCAGGAGTTGCGCGCGTTCGACCGTAACCTTCATTGCACTACTCGCCCGATCCCCAAGGAAACCCACGTTGAAAAGCCGGGCGGCCGGAAAGCGCGCCGCGGCACCGAAGACCCCGACAGGCCGGGGTCTCCAGCCGATATGACCAAAGCCGTCAGGGTCGCGCAAGGTGGCGCGGATGGCCCCCGGATTCAAGGGATCGGTGGGCAGTTCCCCACGATTTACAGCCCAAAACGAAGCCGCCGCCCTGGCGCAGGTGCGCTCCCTCGCCCCGCTTGCGGGGAGAGGGTTGGGGTGAGGGGGAGTTTCCGCAAGGGAGGTGAGAGTTGGACGCGCCGAGAGTCCCCCTCACCCGGAATCCGCGCTGCGCGCGTATTCCGACCTCTCCCCGCAAGCGGGGAGAGGTGAAGGAAATAGGCGTTTATTCCTGAAGCTGGCGCTTCAGCGACTCGACTTCCTCCGACAGCGCGGTGTCCTTGGAGACCAGCGCCTCGATCTTGCGCACGGCGTGCAGCACCGTGGTGTGGTCGCGTCCACCGAAGCGGCGGCCGATTTCGGGCAGCGAGCGCAGGGTCAGCGTCTTGGCAAGGTACATCGCCACCTGGCGCGGGCGGACCACGTTGGCGGTGCGGCGCGAGGACAAGAGGTCGGAGCGGCTGACATTATACTGCCGCGCCACCACGCGCTGGATGTCCTCGATCTTGATCCGCTTCGGCTCTTGCGGCCGGACCAGGTCGCGCACCTCGCGCTCGGCCATCTCCAGCGTCACCGGCTGGTTGTTGAGCTTGGAGTGCGCCAGCAGCCGGTTGATCGCGCCTTCGAGGTCGCGGCCGTTATGGGTGATGGTGCGGGCGAGATAATGCAGCACCTCCTCCGGCACGTCGAACGTCGCATGATGGGCGCGGGCGGCGGCCACGCGCGACTTGAGGATGCCGTGGCGCAGCTCCTCGCCGAGCGAGCCCATCTCGACCACGAGGCCGCCGGCCAGCCGCGAGCGCACGCGGTCGTCCAGGCTCTCGAGATCGGACGGCGGACGGTCGGCCGCGATCACGACCTGGCGGCCGGCGTCGATCAGCGCGTTCAGCGTGTGACAGAACTCCGCCTGCGTCGACTTGCCCTGCAGGAACTGGAGATCGTCGATCACCAGCACGTCGATGCCGCGCAGCGCTTCCTTGAAGGCGAGCGCCGTCTGCGTCTTCAACGCGGCCACGAAGCCGTACATGAATTTTTCGGCCGTGAGATACAGCACCTTGCGCTCGTTGCCGGAATTGCCGGCCCAGGTCACCGCCTGGAGCAGATGCGTCTTGCCGAGACCGACGCCGGCATGGATGTAGAGCGGGTTGAACATGACAGGATCGCCGCGGCGCCCCTCGGCGACCTGGCGCGCGGCCGCATGGGCCAGCGTGTTGGAGCGGCCGACGACGAAGCTCGCAAAGGTCAGGCGCGGATCGAGCGGCGAGCCGCCGAGCGCGTCATGATTGGCCGAGACCGGCGCGGTCGCGGTCGAGCGCAGCTCCGGCGCCGGCGCACGGCGTGTTTCGACCGGCACCGGAGCTTCCTTCGGCTGCACGACCGGGCGCACTGCGGAGCGAACGGTGAGATCGATGCGATGCACTTCCGGCATCTCGGCCTGCCAGCACGACAGCACGCGCTCGGCATAATGGGCCTGGATCCAGCTCTTCAGGAAGCGCGTGGGAACCGAGAGCCGCACGCTCTCATCCTGCACGTCTTCGAGATCCATGCGCGCAAACCAGCTCGTATAGACGTCTTCGCCCACGTTCGAGCGCAGCCGACTCTTCACGCGTGACCAGCGATCCTGTTCCGATGTGTTCATCGTCAAAACTTCTCTTGAGAGATATAGTTGCGTTGTGAGCGCCATGCAGGGTTCCTGCCATAGGGGTCCTGGCATGGCGCGACCTCAAAGCGAGTCCATCGTCAGGCATGGCTCGACCGTTCGGCGAGAACGCCGCGTCCGATCAGCGATGTCAGAGATGGAGGGGTCGCGAGGTCAGCGCGTACTCGGCGCTCCGTCACACGCGGGAGGCTGGGTGTCCGACGGATTTAGAACGGCATGGTTGGAATGGGAAATTTGTTTCAATACCGCGTTCTGTCCGTAAGACATGATACCTCCCCGTCCTGCCGTGATTGCTCACGGCAAGGTCCTGCGTGTCCTGAAGACACCCGCGGCCAAAGTCGCCGATGTCCTGCCCGTCTGCACTTTTCGTTCGCCCGGCTTCGCCAATCACGCCTGTCGTTGGTAGCTCAAGATGTCTCTCGTTTGCGCTTGGATCTCGCTTGGAGACATTCAGACAAAGAACTACCATTCCCATGTTGCTATGGGTTTTGAACCGACAATCGCTTGTTGAAGCGTCGCCAACGTGCACACCGCCGCCGATTTGCACGCTCGCCCCGTTTCCAAAACCGCGCTGGTCTCAAGATCGTGGGCGCCGCGAACGACTTAAGGAATACACTAAGCGGAAAGACTCGCAACGAAATTGATTCACACTTGAGGCATCAAAAAACTTGACCAGCGTTAACGCCGCGCGCGACTTGTGCACAGGCTCGTGAGCAAGTTTTTGGATTCGTGCACAGAATCGAAAATGCACCGCGTCATGTGACAAATCCCCGTCACCGCCAAAAATTTTTTACAAAAGCGTCACGCGCACGACGTGCAAACGAATTTTCCAAATGCTTGTGATCGCTATGTCGATAAGTGATTAGCGAGCCATCGTTTTTTGAGTCTCGTTTCACAGGGTAACTCCACCGCGAGATGCGTTCCGGTGAAACTACGGTGTGCAGAACCTGGCGCGCGTGCAGATGCGAGTTAGCCCTGCCTCGCAAAGGTTTTTCGCACTGCACTGAAAGTTTCCGCTGTTGCAACATCACCCGCCAACAAGACTGCAGGTAAAATTACGGAAGGCATCATAGTGCGGAGATGCAGATCCTCCAATCGAAGATTGGCGCGGCGCGCGACTGCTTGCGTGAATATGACAGGCAGCAAAAAGCCCGGCGCGAGGCCGGGCTGATTGACGAACGCGATGTCGAGCGGATCAACCGATCGAATGATTGCAACCAGATCGCTTGGCGAACCTGGTTCGCGAAGTTACTTCGCGAACTTACTTGGCGAGCTTGGCGATCTGCGCGGTGAGCCGCGAGACTTTGCGGCTGGCATTGTTCTTGTGAATGATGTTGCGCTGGGCGGCGCGCATCAAGGCGGGCTCGGCATTGGCCAGCGCCTTCACGGCGGCGGCGCGGTCGCCGGTCTTGATGGCTTCCTCGACGTTGCGCACGGCGCCGCGCATCTGGGTGCGGCGCGACTTGTTGACGGCGGTGCGGCGGGCGATCTTGCGCGTCGCTTTCTTGGCGGAGGTGGTATTGGCCATGGTCTCAATGTCCTTTGCGGGTACCGGTCGCGTCTTGGTCGGGTAGCGCCGGCTTGCTTGACCGCGTAATCGACGCTCGGATTTAGGGTGTTCGGTTCAAGGCTGTTCCCGGAACACGAGGCCTCAAAGAGCCTGCAACTGCTCAAAGAACAGCGGCGGCAGGATTGCGCCCGCCGCCAGTTGGCGCCCTTATAGAGAGGGTCTTTGGCACCGTCAACGCTTTCAAGGCTTGGAAAACCGGCCCCGGGCGGCCTGGATGGGTGCCGTAACGCCCTGAAGAGGTTGAATTTCTGCCGCCTTGCGGCTATTGGCTGGCGGCGTTTCTTTAGGTCCGCCGATTGGACGACCATATAAGGTGAGGCATGATCCGCGGCTTTTTCCGACTGATTGGGCTGTTGCTGCTCGCCGGCGGGTTCATTTTCATGGTCTATGACGGCGCCCGCTGGGTGGCCGACCAGACCCTCAAATTCACCCGGTTCGGCCAGTTCTGGAACGACATCAATCAGGCCAGCCAGTCGGCGTTCCGGACCTGGGTCGAGGCCAAGGCGCCCTGGCTCTGGACCTCGGTGATCCGCCTCGTGCTGGACCAGCCGGTGTTCGCCGTCCTCGGCATTGTCGGCATCCTGCTGATGATCCTGTTCCGCCCGCGCAAGCCGCTGATCGGCTATTCGCGGGACTGAACGCCGCACATCAGGGCGCCGTAACAGGGCTGCCCCTTCGCGCGTAAATGCCTATATTCCCACCTGATCGCGAGCACGCCGCCTGAGCGCCTGGCTTATCGAGTTGGCTCACGCGACGGACAGCTCGTTCCTCGGAGATCCGTCCATGCTGTTCATGCGCAAGACCACCGCATTGCCGAGCGCAACTGAGGCGCTGCCGGGCCGTGCGCAGGCCATCCCGACCGCGACCACTCATTTCGTCAACGGCAGCAAGTTGCAGCCGCCTTATCCCGCCGGCCTCGAGCAGGCGGTGTTCGGGCTCGGCTGCTTCTGGGGCGCCGAGCGCAAGTTCTGGGAGCTTGGCGATGGCGTTTACACCACCGCCGTCGGCTACGCCGGCGGCCACACGCCGAATCCGACCTACGAGGAGACCTGTTCGGGACGCACCGGCCACACTGAAGTGGTGCTGGTCGTGTTCGATCCGAAGAAGATCTCCTACGAGAAGCTCTTGAAGACGTTCTGGGAGAACCACAACCCGACGCAGGGCATGCGCCAGGGCAATGACGTCGGCACGCAGTACCGCAGCGCAATCTACACTTGCTCGGATGCGCAGAGGAAAGCGGCCGACGAGTCGAAGGCGCTCTATCAGAAGGCGCTCGCAGCCAAGGGCCTCGGTGCCATCACCACCGAGATCGCGCCCGCCGGCGCATTCTATTTCGCCGAGGACTACCATCAGCAATATCTGGCCAAGAATCCCGCCGGCTATTGCGGCCTCGGCGGCACCGGCGTGTCCTGCCCGATCGGCGTCGGCGTGAGCGCGTAGGCTAACTACAGACTCCTCATGGCCGCGCTTGTCCCGGCCATGATGGAGTGTCCGGTGCCATCGCATCCGCATTGCCGCGCTGACACCCGTTCAACGCTTTATTAACCATAACCGGTGCAAGACAGGAGCTGTCTCGTTTCGAGGGATAGGTCCGGTGCCGGTTGCACGCGCGTTTCGATGGTCGATCTTGGCAGCGTCCCTGGCAGCGTCCGCCGCGCTTGCCCTTGGCGGCTGCATGCAGACCGCCGGTCCCGTCGCGGTGATGCAGCCGCGTGCCGATCTCGATTCCATGGCCTATGGCCAGCCCTACAACGCACCGCAGCCGGTTGTCGTCGCCGACAGCGGTGGCGCCGTCGGGGCGCTGCGCAATTCCTTTGCCTCCGCGCCTGCGCCGATGCCGGTCGGCTACGCCGCGCCGGCCCGCTATGACGCCTCCTACCATCTCGATGCCGGCGACAAGCTGCGCGTCGTGGTCTACGGCCAGGAAGGTCTCACCAACAGCTACGCGATCGATGCCGGCGGTTCCATCACCATGCCGCTGATCGGCGCGGTGCCGGCGCGTGGCCGCACCACGGCGGGTCTCGCCGGTGAAATCGCCGCGCGCCTGCGCAACGGCTACATCCGCGAGCCTTCGGTCGCCGTCGAGATCGAAGCCTATCGCCCGTTCTTCATTCTCGGCGAAGTCACGGCGCCCGGCCAATATCCTTACGTACCGAACATGACGGTCGAGAGCGCCGTCGCGATCGCCGGCGGCTTCTCGCCCCGCGCCAAGCGCGACGTCGTCACCGTGACGCACACCGAAGCCGGCGGCGCCATGCGCGCCGTGGTTCCGCTCGGCACGCCGTTGGCACCGGGCGACACCGTGTTCGTCGGCGAGCGCTGGTTCTAGCTCTCTCTCGTCATTCCGGGGCGCGCGTAGCGCGAACCCGGAATCCATTCCGCCACCATTCCCGACGCCCGATGGATTCCGGGCCTGCACCGCTTCGCGGCGCATCCCGGAATGACGGCGGAGGTGATGTCGGCGACCTCGCGACCTATCTCCTGAAATCCAGCCGCCCGTTCGGAAAACATCCGTCGATGCGTGCCGCATCGACCACGCGCCCGATCCACGGTCGCGTGATCGCAGGATTGGTCAGGTTGATGTACTTGCCGACGAGGCGGCCGGCGTCCTCGCGCGCAGCGTCGATCAGCCCGTGTCGGCGGCCATTGTCCCAGTCGAAGCGCAGATAGATCCGGTTCCCCGCGACGCGAATTTCCGCGCGGCCCTGCTTCCATGTCTCCGGCGTATCGCCAGCAATGGTCGGATCGGCACCGCCGTTCCAGCGACTGGCCCAGATGCCCTCGAGCGGGTCGATCGATGTTGGAATCGACGCCCAACGCCCCGCATTGACGTCGGCGCCATCGCCGGCAAGCGTTGCGGTCGCGGCATAGTCCATGACTTCTGAATCGTCCGGGCCCGCGACGTCCATCGTGCCGAAGGGATTGCGGATGACGAGGTTCGTGTTGGCGTGCTGCATGACGTTTCTCCCGGCGTGTGTCGGCTTGATTGGCCAACCCTACGGCCGAGTGTCAGGTCGCGCCCACCCGATTCCCGCTCTCCCCTCTCGTCATTCCGGGGCGCGCGTAGCGCGAGCCCGGAATCCATAACCCCAGTTCGTGGTTATGGATTCCGGGCCTGCACCGCTTCGCGGCGCATCCCGGAATGACGGAAGAGAGATGTGCGCCTTACGTCAAATGCTTCGCGAAAAACGCCATGCTGCGCGGCCAGGCGATGTCGGCGCTCGCCTTGTCGTAGCTCGCGCGCTCGTCGCAATGGAAGCCGTGCTGGGCGTCCGGATAGATGAAGACCTCCACGTCCGGCCGTTTCGCCTTGACGGTTTCGACGTCGGTCCGGGGGATGCCGGCATCCTTCTCGCCGAAATGCAGTTGCGTCGGCGCCTTCGGCGTCTCCTCTGCAAAGCGCACGACCGCGCCGCCGTAATAGCCGATCGCGGCCTTGAGGCCGCTCAGCCGCGTCGCCGCGACGAAGGCGACGCTGCCGCCGAGGCAAAAGCCGACGATGCCGACAGGGCCGACGCTTCTGACCGCATCGATCGCAGCTTGCGTGTCGCGCAGCATCGCTTCCCAGTCGGGATTGGCTACGAACTTGCGCGCTTCGGCGATCTCGTCGGGTGTGTAGCCCGACTGGAAATTCGGCGAGGTGCGGTCGAAGATCGACGGCGCGATCGCGACATAGCCTTCCCCGGCGAGCCGATCGCAGACCGAGCGGATGTGATGATTGACCCCGAAGATCTCCTGGATCACCACCACCGCGCCCTTCGGACTGCCTGCGGGATCAGCGCGATAGGCGCCGAGTTGGAAATTGTCGGAGGCCGTCAGTTTGATGTCTTGTCCCACGCGGGTTGTCCTTCTTGGTTGGTCGTTGATTGAGAATCTGCTCGCTCCAAAGCTCGTCATGCCCGGGCTTGTCCCGGGCATCCACGTTCTTGGTGCGGCACAGAAGTCGTGGATGGCNGGGACAAGCCCGGCCATGACGATGTGGCAACTTCAACGCACGACCGCGTGGATGCCATTTCTCTGGGTCATGAAGGGTCGGCCATCACTCCCACATCCAGTTCTCGCCGTAGTCCTCCTTCCATCCCGCCAGCCGTCCGTGGCGAAATTGCAGGAACAGGCGGTGGCGGTAGGGGATCAGCCCGCTGCCGCCGAGATTGCGAAGCGCGAGGTAGATCTCGTTGCCGGGACGACCCCGCACATATTGCAGCGGCTGCCCCAAAGCGCGTGCGGTCTGCTCGGCGTCCATGCCGAAGGCGAGCGGCGTGTTGTTCGACAAGGTCGCGACGAAGGGCTGGCGCAGCGGCATGGTGCCGAACGGCTCGGCCTGCACCGACGCCGGGAAAAGTGTCGCCATGACGCCCGCAACCAACATCGCTCGCTTCATCGCCTTAAGTCCTCGTCCGGCCGGCCTATTGCGGCAAGTTCTTCAGGAAAGGCAGCACCGCGTCAACAAATGCCTTGGGCTGATCGATGTTGACGGCGTGTCCGGCGGCGGGGATCACGACCTTTTGTGCGCCGGGGATCTTGGCCGCCATGTAGTCGGATGCGGCCAGGAACGGCGTGTCGTCGGCGCCGACCACGATCAGCGACGGCACTTTGATGTCGGGCAAGAGCTCGATCACCCGCGCATCGCGCTGGGTCAGCATGCCGCGTGCGGCAAGCGCCAGCCCCTTGGCGTTGCGATGGCTTGCGGTGGCGCGCTCGCGCGTCGCCGCCTTCAGCACGTCGAGACCTTCGCGATCGAGCCTGTCGGCGGTGGCAAGCGCCCGTGCGTTCCAGGCCTCGCGCGCATCGTCCTTCTTGAAGCCCGGACCGGTGTCGATGATCAGCAGCGCGCGGACGCGTTGCGGACAGGCACGTGTGAAGGCGAGCGACATGTAGCCGCCGAGCGACAGCCCGCCGATGATCGCGCGCTTGGCACCGATGGCATCGAGGATCGCCGCCATGTCGCCGACCGTGAGTGCTTCGCTGTAGGCCTCGGGGTCATCAGGATAGTCGGACTGGCCGTGGCCGCGCATGTCCCACAAGACAAGCTTGTGGTCCTTCGCGAGCGCGTCGACCTGTTCATGCCACATCGCCGAGGTCGAGGAATAGCCGTGGGTGAGTAGCAGCGGCGGCCCGTCGCCGTGAACTTCGTAGTAGATCCCGACCCCGTCCCGATCGATCCTTGGCATGTCTCCCGCCTCTTTATGTTGGTTGTTGTTTTCGCGTCGATCCTAGCCCGATGGGTTACCTGGAAGAAACTGCCTGAACGCGATGGCACGCATGTGCAACGCCTTCTCTGTTGCGTCCAGTCGCTGCGGCGGCTCCGTTGTCGCAACGCACAACATGGTGGTTTCGATCAATTCCAAATTGCATTTGCCTCCGCGCCTGAACCCGATCATTCTTGCGGCCAAGGCTGACGCCAGCCCGGTGGGCGTCCGCTACAAGTTGCCGCCGTAAGCGGCTTCATGCACCGGCAGGGGAAGACGCCTATGCCAACTCTCACCATCAACGGGCGGAGTCTGTCCGTGGATGCGGCGAACGACACGCCGCTCCTCTGGGCAATCCGCGAGCAATTGCAGATGACCGGCACCAAGTTCGGCTGCGGTGCCGGCCTGTGCGGTGCCTGCACCGTGCACGTCAACGGCGAAGCCGTGCGCTCGTGCCAGACCATGGTCGGCGACGTCGCCGGCAAGAAGATCACCACCATCGAAGGCCTCTCCGCCAAGGGCGATCATCCGCTCCAGAAGGCATGGATCGCCGAGCAGGTTCCGCAATGCGGCTACTGCCAGTCCGGGCAGATCATGCAGGCAGCCTCGCTGCTCGCGAAGAATCCCAATCCGACCAAGGAGGAGCTCGTCGCGCATATGGACGGCAATCTCTGCCGTTGCATGACCTATTCGCGGATCCAGAAGGCGATCATGCGTGCAGCTACGGAGATGCGCACCGCATCCGCCTCGGGCAACGAGCGGAGGCCCACATGAATAAGCACGTGAACGACGTCGCCCCTGAGACGACCGATCTCAGCCGCCGCTCATTCCTCGTCGGCACCGCCGCGACCGGCCTCGTGCTCGGCTATGCCGGCGTGCCCGGCATCGATCCGGCATCGGCCGCTGCGCCCGCCACTTTCGAGCCTAGCGTCTGGTATGCGATCTCGCCTGACGGTCTCGTCACCGTGACCTGCGGCAAGGCCGACATGGGCCAGCACATCGCCTCCACCATGGCGCAGATCGTCTGCGAGGAATTGGGGGCGAAATGGAGCGATATGCGCGTGCAGCTCGCCTCCAACGATCCGAAGTTCAACGATCCCGTGCTGGGCGCGCAGATCACCGGCGGCAGCTGGTCGACCATGATGAACTTTGACGCCATGAGCCGCGCAGGCGCCGCGGGCCGCATGGCGTTGACGGAAGGCGCGGCCGCCGCGATGGGCGTGCCGGCGTCGGAACTCGTGGTGCGCGATTCCATGATCGTGCATCCGAAGTCGAAAAAGCAGATGTCGTTCGCCGAATTGGTCAAGAGCGGCAAGGCGACCAAGACCTTCACGCCGGACGAGCTGAAGGCGATCAAGCTGAAGACGCCGGATCAATACGCCATGATCGGCGTGTCGGTGCCGCAGCTCGATATCCCCTCCAAGACCAACGGCACGGCCAAATACGGCATCGACGTGATGCTGCCGGGCATGGCCTATGGCGCGGTGGAGACGCCGCCGGTGCGCTTCGGCGCCACGGTGAAGTCGGTCGACGACGCGGCTGCGAAGAAGGTGCCGGGCTTTATCAAGGCCGTCACCCTCGACGACAAGACCGGAACGACGTCGGGCTGGGTCGTCGCGGTCGCCAGCACCTACGCCAACGCCAAGAAGGCAGCGCAGGCGCTGAAGATCGCCTATGACGGCGGTCCGAACGCGAAGGTCTCGAGCCAGTCGCTGCTCGACGAAGCCAAGCGGCTTCAGAAGCTAGAGGATTCCGGCCAGTTCTTCGTCAAGGATGGCGATCCCTCGGCCGCGTTCGGGTCGGCGGCAAAGGTGCTGGAGGCGGAGTACACCACCAGCATCAACATTCACGCGCCGATGGAGCCGATGAACGCCACCGCGGAGTTCAAGGGCGACATCCTGCACATCTATTCCGGCAACCAGTTCGCGACGCGCTCCGGCGCGATTGCGGCAGGCGCCGCCGGGATCGATCCGAAGTTCGTGGTGATGCACCAGATGTGGCTCGGCGGCGGCTTCGGCCGCAGGCTCGATGCCGACATGATGGTGCCGGCGGTGCAGGCGGCGAAGGCCATCGGCAAGCCGGTGAAGGTGATCTACACGCGCGAGAACGACATGACGATGGATTTCTCGCGTCCGCTCACCTACCAGAAGGTCAAGGCCGGCGTGGACGGCGACGGCAAGCTCGTCGCGCTCAGCCACGACGTGGTCTCGGCCTGGCCGACCGCGCGCTGGGGAATCCCCGATTTCCTGACGCCATCGGTCGACAAGAAGGGCCCGCTCGATTCCTTCACGGTGAACGGGGCCGACTTCTTCTACACCGTGCCGAACCATTATGTGCGCGCGATCAAGAACGAGCTCGCGCACAACGCAACGCCGTCCGGGCAGCTCCGCTCGGTGGCGCCCGGCTGGACCTTCTGGGCGGTCGAAAGCATGATCGACGAGATCGCGGCTGCGACCGGCAAGGACCCGGCGCAGTTCCGCATCGGGCTGCTCGACGGCAAGGGCAAGAACGACGGCGGCGCGCAGCGGCTGCGCAACACGCTGCTCGCCGCGATGGGACTGTCCGGCTACGGCACCAAGCAACTGCCGAAAGGCGAGGGCATGGGCGTCGCCTGCGTCTCGTCGCAGGAGCGCGCGACCGCAAGCTGGACGGCGTGCGTCGCCCACGTCGCGGTGGCGCCGTCGGGCGAGGTGACCGTGAAGAAGCTCACGGTCGCAACCGACGTCGGCACCCAGGTGCATCCCGATAATATCCGTGCCCAGGTCGAGGGTGCGGCGCTGTGGGGCCTGTCACTGGCGATGTACGAGAAGGCGACGCTCAAGGACGGTGGCATCGAGCAGACCAATTTCGATAGCTACACGCCCTTGCGCATGAGCCAGGTGCCCGAGGTCGCGGTCGCCGTGATCGCCAACGGCGAGAAAGCCACCGGCGTCGGCGAGCCCGCCGTGACGGTGGTCGCTCCCGCCATCGGCAACGCCATCTTCAACGCCAGCGGCGCGCGCGTGCGGGCTTTGCCGATCACGGCCGAAGCCGTGAAGGGCGCGATGAAGGCGTAAGCCGGTCGAAGGCTGCCAGAGAAAATCCGCCGGAGGGCAACCTCCGGCGGATTTGTTTTGGAGCTTTGCATCCCCATGGTCGCTGTCATGCCCCGCGAAGGCGGGGCATCCAGTAAGCCGCGGCCTATCGATTCACATAGCCGTCTCGGAGTACTGGATCGCGCGGTCCCGGCTCCGCCAAGGCTTCGCCGGGCTCGCGGTGTTGGGCCGGCGTAGCTTTAGCGAAGACGGCAAGCCGGGCGATGACGGCGGGGGACGGGGACGGACAGCGCCCGAGATTCCCCTTTGTCATCAAGGCCCGTTCTACTGTGCATGGGGTTGTTTTCGCCGTTTTGATTGGAGCCCGTCATGGGAACCGAAATCGGTAAAATTGCGCGCAATCCCGGAAGGTTCCATTGAGCACGCCTCTTAAGGGCCGGAGAACCTGATCGGGCTTAGGCTGAGGCCAGATCCAGTCCCGTGCCCTCGGTCCAGCGCTCTTGGGGAAGTCATGAACGCGTCAGCCAAACCCGCCGCCAAACGCCGGCTTCTTCTCGCCTCCGACCGGAGCGACGAGAGCACCGAGCTTGCCAGCATCTTGAAGGCGGTCGGCGACGTCTCGACGGTGACGACCCAGGACATTCCCGAGACGCCCTCGCGCGATCTCTCCGGCCTCGTGGTCGACATCAATCTGCGCTCGCCCGAGAGCGTGCAGCGGGTGCGCAACAAGCTGCGCGGCGATGCCTATCGTTCGATGCCGCGGCTGTTCGTGCTCGCCGATGCCCTGCACCACGGCACCATGCAGGCCTGGGCGCTGGGCGCCACCGACACGATCTCGCGGCCGCTTCAGCCCGACGCTATTCTGCAGCGCATCCGCGCCGCGTTTCCCGACACCGCCAGCTATGATGCGACCGATCGCGGCAAGACGCTCAACCGCGGCGTCGAGGCGGCGCACGCGGTGCTCGCCAAGATGTTCGAGAAGTTGCCGCTCGGCGTGCCCCTGACCTTCGGCGACGTCATCGCCGCCGAGAGCAAGATCCTGAAGGCGATGAAGCACTCCTCGCTGCGCGAGTGGCTCACCACGGTCGGCTGCCACCATGTCGGCAGCTATCGCCACTGCCTCTTCGTCACCGGCTTTGCGGTCGCCTTCGCGCAGCATCTCGGCATGCGCGAGGACGACCAGCGCCGCCTGACCCGCGCCGCGCTACTGCACGACGTCGGCAAGGCCTTCGTTCCCTCCGCGCTGCTCGACAAGCCCGGCAAGCTCACCGACGAGGAGATGGACGAGGTCCGCCAGCATCCGCGCCGCGGCTATGACGCGCTCGCCGCGCAAGGTGGCTTCCCGCCGGAGATGCTCGACGTGGTGCTGCATCACCACGAATTCCTCGACGGCAGCGGTTATCCCAACGCCCTGTCGTCGAACCAGATCAGCGACATCGTGCGGCTGACCACGATCGTCGACATCTACGCCGCACTGGTGGAGAAGCGCGCCTACCGCATGCCCTTCACCCACTCCCGCGCCTTCACGATGATGGAAGGCATGGGCGGCAAGCTCGACCAGCAGCTGTTGCAGGCGTTCCGCCCGGTGGCGCTGGGGTCGTTCTGAACGAGGTGTCGGCGCCGTTTTAGCGGCGCTGTTGCCACACGCTCGGTGTCGTCCTGGCGAAAGCCAGGACCCATTACCCCGAATGCCAGCTTGGCGAAGACCCTCGCAATGATCGTCCTGCCCATTGCGTAGATCACGCGGTATGGGTCCTGGCTTTCGCCAGGACGACGTCGTGGAGATAGGCGAAGCTTACCCCACCATCTTCCGCAACTCCGCCTTCGCCACCTTCTCCAGCGTCGAGCGCGGCATGTCGACCAGCCTGATCTCGCGCGGCACCTTGAAGGATGCTTCTTCGCCACAACCGCGGCCTCGCGCACGCCGGGGACGAGCGCGATCACCTGCTCGATCTCGGAGGCGGCGACGTTCGACGGAGTGTGTAGCGCGAGGCGCCTCAATCCTCGTACGACGAGATCTCGATCAGGCTGCCGTCCGGATCCCGGCAATAGACCGAGCGCAGCGTGCCGCGGGCGCCTTGCTTGGGAACCGGGCCCTCCTCGATCGCGACGCCGTGTGCCTGCAAATGCGCCACCACCTCGTCGGGCGAGGCGGAGGTGAGGAAGCACAGATCCTCGCTGCCGGCGGTCTGGTGGTCGGCGGTGAACCACTCCACCTTGTCGGCATCGCGCGGCCGGACGTTGATCTTCTGGTTACCGAATTGAAGGGAAGTCCGCGGCGCTTTGCCGCCACCGGGGTCGAACACCTTGACTTCCATGCCGAGAATCTTGCGGTACCACTCCGCAGTCACCGCGACGTCGGCGACGTTGATCACGAGATGATCGAGGGCCTCGACCTTGACCGGCATGCCTTATCCTTTCGTCGCCATGTGCGTTGCGCACTTTCCGCGTGCTTCGGGCTTTGTTACAACGCCGCCGACGACGCTTTCAAGATATCCGGCTTTCAAGAACAACACGTTGGGAGAACCCTTCAGATGATCACTCGCCGTACCGCGCTGGGCCTGCTTGCCGCCACTCCTCTTGCAGCCAGCCCGCTGTCGAAGGCGCTTGCCGCCGACTATCCGGCTCGCCCGGTGAAATGGGTGGTCGGCTATCCGCCGGGCGGGGCCACCGACATCCTGGCGCGGCTGATCGGCCAGCGCCTGTCGGAAAAGCTCGGCCAGCAATTCGTGGTCGAGAACAAGCCGGGCGCCGGCAACAATATCGGCACCGAATCGGTCATCAACGCCGAGCCCGATGGCTACACGTTGCAGCTGGTCAATCCGGCCAACTACATCAACGCCTCGCTCTACACCAATCTGAAGTTCAACTTCGTGCGCGACATCGCGCCGGTCGCCTCGTTCCAGCGCGTGCCGAACGTGCTGACCGTCAACAAGGATGTGCCGGCCAAGACCGTCGCCGAGTTCATCGAATACGTGAAGGCCAATCCTGGCAAGGTCAACATGGCCTCGTCGGGCAACGGCACCTCGGTGCACCTGTCCGGCGAGATGTTCATGGCGATGACCGGCTGCAAGATGCAGCACGTGCCCTATCGCGGCGCGGCGCTCGCGATCACCGACATGATCGGCGGTCAGGTGCAGGTGATCTTCGACAACATGCCCTCGATCATCCAGCACATCCGTTCGGGCAGCCTGCGTGCGATCGGCGTCACCACCGCGCAGCGCTCGCCGCAATTGCCCGACGTGCCGGCGATCGGCGAGACCGTGAAGGACTACGAGGCGAGCGCGCTGTTCGGCATGGGTGCGCCGAAGAACACGCCGAAGGAAATCATCGCCAAGCTCAATGATGAGATCAACACGCTGTTGAAGGAGCCGGACATGACCAAGCGCCTGGTCGAGCTCGGCGGCGAGCCGCGGGTGCAGACCCCCGAGGCGTTCGGCGAGGAGATCAAGGCCGAGACCGAGAAGTGGAAGAAGGTCGTCGAGTTCGCCGGCCTGAAGGTCGAGTAGCGATCTTGCGATGACCGGAAATGGAGCCCTGCCGTTCGGCAGGGCTTTTTTCTTGCGTGCGTCGTCTCGTTGACCTGGAATGAAACGGCCCGGCGCCACGCCAGCCGCGCCGGCGCGCGCGGCTCGTTACGCCGTCCTGGTCGCGTTTCATGCTGCACATCGGTCGGCCCGATCACGCAGTCGTGCAGCTTCACGCGCGCGGGTTCCTGCTTGACGGCTGTCCGTCCGCGTTTATACTAAACCACATGGTTAAGTATCAGGACGAGACGCTGGACCGGACCTTTGCGGCGCTGTCAGACCCGACGCGGCGTGCGCTTCTCGCCCGCCTTGGCGAGCAGGACAGCCTGTCGGTGAGCGAGCTGGCCGCACCGTTTCCGGTCTCGCTGCCGGCGATCATGAAGCATCTCGACGTGCTCACGGATGCAGGCCTGATCGTGCGCGAGAAGACCGGTCGCACGGTCTCGTGCCGGCTCACCGCGCAGCCGATGGAGCAGGCGATGAACTGGCTCAATCGTTACGCGCAGTACTGGTCCGACAATCTGGATCGTCTTGCCGCCTTCGTGGAGGAAGAGACATGGCCAACCCAGCCGTCAACACCGATTCCCGCAACGCCGAGCGCGCAAGCGAACGTCCAAGCGAACGTCCAAGCCTCACGCTCACGCGCCGGCTCCGCGCGCGGCCGGAGAAAGTCTACGCCGCCTGGACGCAGGCCGCGCAGCTAGCGCAATGGTTCGGGCCGCCGAACATGAAGCCGGCGACGCTGAACGCCGAGCTCGACGTTCGCACCGGCGGCCGCTACCGCATCAGCTTCGTCAGCGACGACGGCGAATATTTCGAGGCCGGCGGCACCTATCGCGAGGTCGTGCCGAACGAGCTCTTGGTGTTCAGCTGGGCCTGGCACTCGACGCCGGAGCGCGAATCGCTGGTCACGATCTCGTTCAAGCCTGACAGCGCCGGCACGCTGATGATCTTTCATCACGCCCAGTTCTTCGACGAGGCCGCACGCGACAATCATCAGCGGGGCTGGAGCTCGTTCCTCGACAAGCTCGAAGCCTTCGTCGCCTGATTTCCGCCAGAGGAGACCGCCATGCAGCAACATCAGATCGTTTCGCGCGAGCAATGGATCGCGGCTCGCAAAGCCCTTATGGCGCATGAGAAGGAGCTCACAGCGGCGCGCGAGCGCCTCGCCGAGGAGCGCCGCGCGCTGCCCTGGGTCAAGGTCGACAAGGACTACGTGTTCGACGGACCGGGCGGCAAGGTGACGCTCGGCGATCTCTTCAAGGGGCGTCCGCAGCTCGTCGTCCAGCACGTGATGTTTGCGCCAGACTGGGAAGCGGCCTGCAAGAGCTGCTCATTCTGGGCCGACGGTCTTGATCGCATGGTGCCGCACCTGGCCGCGCGCGACACCGCGACGGTCGCGATCTCGCTGGCGCCGATCGCAAAGCTCGAGGACTTCAAGACGCGGATGGGCTGGACGTTCGACTGGATTTCGTCGGGAAGCAACGACTTCAACCGGGATTACGGCGTGACGTTCTCGCCAGAGCAGATCGCCACGGGCAAGCCGATGTACAATTTCGGCACCACGCCGTTCTACGGTCCCGAGCTGCCCGGCATCAGCGTGTTCTACCGCAACGAGGCCGGCGAGATCTTCCACACCTATTCCTGTTTCGCCCGCGGCCTCGACATGATGAACGCCGCCTATCAGTACCTCGACCTCACCCCGCTCGGCCGTCACGAGGAGGGGCTGCCCTATCCGATGGACTGGGTGCGCCTGCGCGACCAGTACGAGCCGCAGGCGGCGAAGGATGCGTGCTGCCACGGGTGAGGGGGGAACGGCTCTCTCAGTGCAATCAGTGCTGAGAGAGCACTCAGTCTCTCCCCATCGTCGTCCTGGCGAAAGCCAGGACCCATACCGCGGAATCTATCGATGGCGCTCGGTCGTAGTCCCGAACGACGAGACTTCGCCAAACTCCTCCCTGGGGTAATGGGTCCTGGCTTTCGCCAGGACGACATCGAAGGGTGGGGCGCCGCCGATGCCCAACGGCCTCACCGCTTCGCGTCAGCCTGCTCCGTCCCGTTGCACGAGATCAGCATCGTATAGGGCCGCGCGTTGCCGGCGATGTCGGTGGTCTTGAGTTCGCTCTTCGGCTCCGCCGTCTGGTAGGGCACCACGCTGTTGTCGAGGAAGTCGCGCAGCACGCCGGTCTTGATGGCGAAGTTGATGTTCTCGGGAATGTTGCCGGTCGCTACGGCGATGCGGAGCGCGTCGACCTTTCCGGTAACGACACCCACGATCTGCCCGGTGGCGTCGAACAGCGGGCCCCCGCTGTTGCCGGGCTGCACTGGCGCACTGATCTGCAGGAAGCGCGTGTCGTTGCGCAAGCCGCTGAGCGAGCTCACGATACCGGTCGTCACGGTGAGGTCCGAGGTCAGCATTCCATGGTAAGGAAAGCCGATCGCGATGACGGAATCGCCGGAGCGGATCGAGCGGTCGCGGATACGGGCAAAGTCCTTGAAAGCTGCCGTCGACGGCGCCTGCAACAAGGCGAGATCGTTGTTCGCATCGCTGGACACCACGCGCAGCGCCATCGAGGCCTCGCCGGTGAGGTTGCCCTTGATGTCGCCGACGCAGCCGTCGATCACATGGTTGTTGGTGACGATGTGGCCGTTCGCGCTGACCACGAAGCCGGTGCCGCTCTTCGTTCGAGCAGATTTGCCGCCGGTTGCCGGTGATGCCTGCTTGTCCGGCGCGGCCTGCGGCTTGGCGGCAATCTTTGTAAAATCGCCGGCCTTATCCAGGCCGTCGGCTTTGACTTTGGTTACGCAATTGGTAATCGCGGCCACCAAAGGCGCAGTTGACGTCAGGCTAAACTGAAAGGGCGTACCTCTCGCCACCGCCACCATCAGGCTCGCCTTCTGGAGAGCGCGGGCGACGTTGGTGGGCAGAACTGCCGAGACCATGACCTCGGAAAGTGCCGTTGCGAAGAGTCGCGCCTCGGCCTGGCCGTCGAAGGTTACGTCGATCGTGAGGTTCTCGCCCTTCTTGAAGCGAAATGCCGGATTGGCAAAGCCGACCAGCCACGAGCTGTTTGCATCCTGGCCAACAAGCAAGGTGACGCCGTTGGCGTAAGGTGTGCTTGCAGCGCAGTGTGAGAATGCGCCGGTCGAATCATTGGAATAGGCGCCGCCGGTCCAGTTGCCGACGCGGATCGCGCCGAAAGGCCCCGCCGCATGTGCCACCCCGGCCAGGATCGTCTGTAGCACGCACGCAACAACAGTCGACTTGAACATCTCCACGCCCCCGGAACGCCATTGACCCATCTTATCCGGCCAGTCCCCATTGACGCAACCGGCAGTTGTTCGGACGGATCGTGTTTCCTCGGGTCAGCCTTCGGGCTTGCGCTTACTTTGTAATGCGATATACTTTGCAATACAAAGTAACGCGTCCGACAAGCGTGGGTGGAGCGAGGTTCTGGCGTTGCCGATGCGCGATCTCGACAAGGCACTGGCCGACATCGTGGCGATCCGCAGTCAGATTGCGGCCGGCACGGCGTTCCGTGGCTACGGACCGGCGACCATGGCCGCGACCGGCGCCGTCGCGCTGATCACGGCGATCCTGCAATTCTGGCTGCTCGGTGACCCCACCGGCGAGCCGCTCGGCTTCTTCTTCGGCTGGTTCGTCGCCGCCGTGCTCTCCGTCCTGGTGATCGGGATCGAGATGCGCGCGCGTTCACGCCGTCATCATTCCGGCCTTGCCGACGCCATGATCCACCAGGCGGTCGAGCAGTTCCTCCCCGCAGGCGTTGCCGGCGTGCTGCTTGCGGTGGTGATGTGGAAGTTTGCGAGTGAGACGCTGTGGCTGTTGCCGGGTCTGTGGCAGATCCTGGTGTCGCTCGGCATCTTCGCCTCCGTCCGCTCGCTGCCGCGCACCGTCGCGCTCGCCGGCGCCTGGTATTTCGTTTCAGGCTTCGCGGTCGTGGTGCTCGCGAGCCAAACCCACACGCTGTCACCATGGACCATGGGCCTGCCTTTCGTGATCGGCCAGTCGGTGATGGCGGGCATTCTATATTTTGCGTCCGGAGACCACGATGTCGAAGACTGACAGCGCGCCTTTTTCCTATGAAGGGCTCGACCGCGTCATCCACGAGAAGGCGAGGCTCGGGCTTCTGACCTCGCTGATGGCGCATCCGAAGGGCCTGGCGTTCGCCGACCTCAAGCAGCTCTGCGGCCTGACCGACGGCAATCTCAGCCGGCATCTTGCCGTGCTCCAGGAGGCCGGCCTCGTCGAGGTGACCAAGGGCTATGAGGGCAATCGCCCGCACACCACTTGCCGCCTGACCAAGGCCGGCCGCCGCCGCTTCCTCGATTACCTCGCCGTGCTCGAGCGGCTGGTGCGCGACGCCGCCAAGGCCGCCGGCCGCGAGGCGCCACCGCTCGGCCGCCTCGGTATCGTCTCGACCTGATCGTCCTTTTTTGACCGGAGACTTTGCAATGCAAAGTGAACTTGCGCCCCGCAACGAGAAGCTTCATGTCGGCATCATCATGGACGGCAACGGACGATGGGCGACGCGGCGCGGTCTGTCGCGCGTGCGCGGCCACGAGGCCGGCGTCGAGACGATCCGCCGCATCGTCGAGGCCGCGCCGAAGCAGGGCATCGGCACGCTGACGCTCTACGCGTTCTCGACCGACAATTGGCGAAGGCCGAAGGCCGAGGTCGCCGCGCTGATGACCCTGCTGCGCTTCTATCTCGCCAACGAGGTGCAGAGCCTGGTGAAGAACGGCGTGCGCCTCACCGTGA
The DNA here is from genome assembly GCF_000472645.1 of Bradyrhizobium sp. WSM2254. Taxonomy (NCBI): domain Bacteria; kingdom Pseudomonadati; phylum Pseudomonadota; class Alphaproteobacteria; order Hyphomicrobiales; family Nitrobacteraceae; genus Bradyrhizobium; species Bradyrhizobium sp. WSM2254. The sequence continues at coordinate 54,362 of NZ_AXAB01000001.1, forward strand.
TCGGCCGCCGCGACCGGCTGCCCGACGGCATCGCCAATGCGATTGCGCGGGCCGAAGCGGCCACCGCCCGCGGCAGCACGCTTCACCTGCGCATCGCCGTCGATTATTCCGCGCGCGATGCCATCCTCAACGCTGCGGCGAAAGCAGCGGCACTGACCAGCCTCACCCGCGAAGCGTTCTCGCAGCTCGTCACCGGCGAGGCCGGTTTGCGCGACGTCGATCTCATCATCCGCACCTCGGGCGAGAAGCGGCTGTCGGACTTCCTGCTGTGGGAAGGCGCCTATGCCGAGCTGCACTTCACCGAGCGGATGTGGCCCGAATTCGACGCGGGCGATCTCGCCGAGGCCCTCGCCGCGTTCCACGGCCGCGAGCGACGCTTCGGCGGCCTCCAGGCCATCATGCCCGAGGAGGTGCCGTCACTCTCCCGTGTGTGACGTGCGGCACAGGGAAACGAGCTGTTCGTTTTCAGCCGCATGATTGGCAGCGATGTCCAAGCGCTGCGTGCACGGTCTCGGCTAGGTGTGCGGTCCACGCAACCTGCCGAGAGCGTCACGCATGCTACAGCACCTTCCGGGGGCCGTCGTCGCGCCGGTTGAACCGGCCGAAGCCAAGTTCATGGTCTGCATCAGGACCGCCGGTGCATCCGACGTGGCGAACCTGTCGGTCTATTTCACCGGCCTGTCCACGACCTCGCGCAACAAGCGTTTCATGGGTGCGCGCGCCGACCTCGCCGTGGTCGCGGCCGAATGCGTGGCGAAGGCCGACCGTCCCGGTCACTTCATCCTGCTCGCCGAGTTCAGGCAGGAGGGGCAGCGCACCATCATCGGCGAAACGCACTACGCCTACGATGCGGCCGCACGGCACGGCGAATTTGCCATCTCGGTCGCCGATGCGTTCCAGCGCATGGGCCTTGGCCTCTGGATGATGACGGCGATGGAGACGCGCGCGATCGATCTCGGCCACGAGATGATCGCCGGCGAGACCGCGCGAACCAACGCGGAAATGCGCGGCCTGGCGAAGAAGGCCGGGTTCAGGGATACCGGGCTCGGCGACTGGCAGTCGGTTCACCTCGCCAAGCACCTGTCGCGATAGCCATACGCAGGTTGAATTGCCGCGTGGCACGGATCGTGCTCTAGTATCGCACGTGGGTACCCCAGCGATGGGAGCTTCGGCGATGCGCGCAGTTTTGGATCATTGCACCGGCGGAACGGAGCGGCAGGTCAAGGCCGGCACGTCGGTCGTCACCGAGGGTGGCACCAGCAGCGGCCACCTCTACGTGCTCGTCGAGGGCAAGCTCGAAGTGCTCAAGAGCGACACGGTGGTCGCTATCATCGCCGAGCCCGGCGCCGTGTTCGGCGAGATGTCCGTGCTGCTCGGGCTGCCGCACACCGCGACGGTGCGGGCCAGCTCGGATTCGGTCATCTATGAGTTCGAGGACGCGGCGTCATTCCTCATCCAGAAGCCGGAGGTGGCGCTGCTGCTCGCGCGCACGCTGGCGCAGCGGCTCAACGCCGCCAATACCTATCTTGCCGATCTCAAGCGGCAATATGCCGGCCACGGCACGCATCTGGCCATGGTCGGCGAAGTGCTTCAGAGCATGATCAACCTGCCGCCGCTTGAGGTTTCGCCAGGCTCGGATCGGCAATCTGATCCAAGAATGTAAGCCAGTCCGGCGGTGCCTCGACAAAGGCTGCCGGCCGCTTCAGCGGCGCGTCGAGGTCGATCCACTGTGCCTCGCCCGCCGCCAGCCAGAACGCCTTGTTGGCATCGAGATCCAGCACGATATGCGTCGGCGGCCGACCCGGCTGCAGGCCCGCGTTGAACACCCAGGTCTGGCCCAGCCGGTCGAACCACGAGCCATCCGTGATGAAGGGCGACTGGTGCACATGGCCCGAAATCACCATCGACGGCTGATACTGCATGATCCACTGCACCACCTCGACATCGCCGAAGAAGCGCTTGCCGCCCCAGCTCGTCGGCGAATTCGCCGGCGGCGCGTGATGCGCCCAGATCCAGCGCTGCGGCCGGTTCGCCGCGGCATCGCGGAGCTGGTCGGCGATGCGCTGCTTGACCAGTGGTCCATCCCACCACGGGCACACCGTGAACAGGGTGTCGCCGATGGTGAGGCTGTCGCCGTCGCAGGCAATGCCGAGCTCCCGCACCTCCGAGATCCAGCGCGAGATCTTCTCCCCCTCCGCACTGCGCTCGTCGAGGTCGTGATTGCCGGAGCAGAGGATCACGCGGGTCTTTCCGGCAAGCAGCGCGAGGTATTTTTTCACCACCACGATCTGCGCACGAAAGTCCACCATCGAGCCGATGTCGAGCGCATCGCCGGCGAAGATCACGAGGTCGAATTGCGGCGCCGCGCTGACCAGCCAGTCGAACTGCGGCAGCGCGTAGTGCAGGTCAGCCACGACCAGGCAGCGCATTTGAAATCCGTTCGCGAGATTGAAAATGTCTGGGAATTCCAAAACGGCAAAAAAGCAAGAAGCAGACCAGCACGGCCGCCCCTTCGCGTCAATCCAATGAGGGCGAGCATGCCGCGGCGTCTCGCGGTATGCAAGGCGCCCGGCGTCGCAGGTCTGGACCGGACCATCGAATTCTGCTGTCGTGGCGCACCCTCAACCGCCCGTGTCCGCATGACCTCCTTCAAGACCATCCGTGCCCGCGCCGAGAAGCGCAAGGGCGGCCCCAAGGCGCTGGACCGACTGATGCCTGACAAGCCCGACCTCAAGCGCCTCGCGAAGCTCGGCGACGACCGCATCCTCGCCGAGATGACCAAGCGGGTGTTTTGCGCGGGCTTTGCCTGGAGCGTGATCGATTCGAAATGGGACGGCTTTGAAGAGGCCTTCCTGCATTTCCAGCCGGCCAAGCTGACCTTCCAGCCGGAAGACTATTGGGAAGGCCTGCTGCGCGATGCGCGCATCGTGCGCAACGGCGCCAAGATCATGTCGGTGCGCGACAACGCCGCTTTCGTCCAGGCGATCGCAAAGGAGCACGGCAGCTTCGGCAAGTTTCTGGCGAAGTGGCCGTCGTCCGAGGAGATCGGCCTGCTCGATCTCCTCACCAAGCGCGGCAGCCGGCTGGGCGGCAACACCGGCCAGATGCTGCTGCGCTTCGTCGGCTGGGACGGTTTCGTCACCTCCAGGGACGTCGTGGCCTGCCTGCGCGGTGCCGGCCTCGATATCGGCGAAGAGGTGAAGTCGAAGGGCGATCTCGCAAAAGTGCAGGCGCAGTTCAACGCCTGGGCCGAGGAGACCGGTCTGCCCTACACATATCTGTCACGCATCTGCGCGCTCTCGGTCGGCGAGGTCAGGAGCGAGTAACGGACCACGAGACATCAGGAGAAGAAGAATGGCCAAAGCCTATTGGGTTGCCACCTACCGCGCGATCAAGAACCCCGACGCCATGGCGGCCTATGCCAAGCTGTCGCGCCCGGCGATCGAGGCGGCCGGCGGCCGTGTGCTCGCGCGCGGGATACCGGCTGCGGCCTTCGAGCTCGGCCAGATGGAACGCGTCGTTCTCATCGAGTTCGACAGCGTCGAGCGCGCCAAGGCCGCGTATGCGAGCCCGGCCTATCAGGCTGCTTATGATTTGCTCGGCGACGGTGCGGACCGCGACATCCGGATCGTTGAAGCCGCAGATTAGGGCCGCGCACAGGCAGATCGTGGACATCCTGTGGCGATCCCGTGCCGTCTGCGCGGCAGATGCAACGCGCGATCACGAAATACATTTCACCGGAACATTTGCGCGCAGCATCCGTTCGGAAATTTGAGCCAGGCGAACCAGGGCGCAGGGAACGCCCGCTGTGGCCCAAATCAATGAAACCCGAAACGACAGAAACGGAGCAGCGCATGAAGCTCACATCCGCGCAGGTGAAGCAGACCATCACGCAACTCGGCGCCCAGGTGCTGCCCGACGAGCATCCCGCCGTGCCCCAGCTCAACAGCATGTTCGGTGAGCACACCTTCTTCGTCGACGAAAGCGGACTCAAGGTCCTCGAGCCCACGCCGTCGCCAGGTGCAGAACGCGAGACCGGCGAAGTCGTCAGCCTCGCCGACTGGGCCGATGCAGACCTGACACGCCTGACGGCGCACGAGCCCGAGCCGACCGGCGTGATCGTGGTGTTCGAGCAGATGAAGCATTGATTGGTGCGGGCCGATCGACACGTTTATTGGTGGCGGGTTTGAAAGATCCCGTCACCGGATCGCGAAAAGCCGCATTTGCTGCCTCTACGACAGGTTTGGAGACGCGTCGCGGACAAAGAGGTCGCGTTCGCTGAGCGCCCTGTCCATCCGTTTCAGATGCCGAAAGTCAGCTGCGGCTCCGGATCATCCCCGTCCTGGAGGGCAGACAGCGATACGCCCAAGAGCCTGATGCGCTTGGGCAGCGGCATCTCGACTTCGAGCAGGCCGCAGGCCAGCCGTTCCAGATCGTCCCGGCCTGCAACCGGTGTTGGTGCGGACCTGCTACGTGTGATGATCTCGAAGTCGGCAAATTTGATCTTCAAGGTGACGGTGCGGCCGCGGTTGCCGGTTGCCTCGCAATGGCGCCAGACCTTGTCGACGAGAGGCTTGAGCTCGGCGACCAGCGCGTCGAATTCGTCGAGGTCGGTTGAGAACGTGTTCTCCGCGCCGATGGACTTGCGGATCCGGTTGGCCCGGACCGGACGTTCGTCGACGCCGCGTGAGATCCAATAGTAATAGGCGCCCGACTTGCCGAAATTGGCGTTCATGAATTCCAGCGTCTGGTTACGCATGTCGCGACCGGTAAAGATGCCGAGCGCATTCATCTTCGCACTGGTCGCCGGGCCAATGCCGTGGAACTTGCCGACGGGCAGCGCCTCGACGAAGGCGGGTCCCATCTCCGGAGAGATCACGAACTGACCGTTGGGCTTGCGATGATCGGAGGCGAGCTTGGCCAGAAACTTGTTGTAGGAGATGCCGGCCGAAGCGTTGAGCCCCGTCTCGGCCTTGATCTTCTCGCGGATCCGCAGCGCGACGTCGCGCGCGAGCGGGATTCCCTGCAGGTTTTCAGTCACGTCGAGATAGGCCTCGTCGAGCGACAACGGCTCGATGATCGGCGTGTGCTCGGCAAAGATGTCGCGGATCTGCCTGGAGATCGCCTTGTAGACCTCGAAGCGCGGCTTGACGAAGATCAGATCGGGACATTGCCGCTTCGCAGTCACCGAGGGCATGGCAGAGCGAACGCCGAACTTGCGGGCCTCGTAGCTGGCGGCCGCGACGACGCCGCGTTCGGCGGAGCCTCCGACCGCGACCGGCTTGCCACGCAGGTCCGGATTATCGCGCTGTTCCACGGACGCATAGAACGCATCCATGTCGATATGGATGATCTTGCGCACCGGCGAAGTGTCGCCAGTCACCGTGTCGGATTCGCTCATGGGAAGATGATACAATCGCGCAAGGAGAAGCGCGAGATCGTGAGCAATTGGTTCCCGGCCACGCGTGTAGGAAGCTCCGGAATGAAACAGCTCATCCAGGGGCTTGCAGACTCTCAGGCTTGTGAGTGGCAAGCATGGGCACGCGATCTAATATGAGCCCGCGGAGGACAGCCCATGCAATACAGCTCCGAGCTCATTCAGACGATGCGTCAAGCGCTGGAGACCGTGATGGCGAGCGTACCGGCCCATCAATCGGTCTTTGGTCTGAAAGCGGCTGTGGCCGAATGCATCCTGAAGGCCGCCGCGCACGGCCAGACATCCTACGATGGGCTGGTCACGTCCGCCTCGGACCAGATCCAGACGATGATCTCGATGCTCAGCTAGGCGCTGGCGTAAAGACGGTCACAAGGCTGGCGCACCCGACACGATTCGAACGTGTGACCTTTGCCTTCGGAGGGCAACGCTCTATCCAGCTGAGCTACGGGTGCAGTGGGGCCTCATTTAGCCGATTGGCGAGGGGCGGGCAACCGCTTCCGCCGTGTTCGGCCGGGCTGATTTGCGGGCAATGCGGCCAGGAACCGGCAGGCTGTCGCGGCCAAGCCGTTTTGCCGCATAAAGCGCCTGGTCGGCCAGGTCCAGCAGCGGGTCGGGGGTGCCGTCGGCTTCGCCGGGAATGTGGCTGGCGACGCCGACGCTGAGGGTGACGTGGTCGCCGACTCCCTTGGCGCCATGGGCGATCCGCAAGGCCATGACGGCGATGCGGATCTCGCCATCTCAGGCCACCGCCGCCACCGGCATGGCATCGCTCGGGCCGAACAGCTTTCGCACCTCGCTGGCCGGCTTCGGCGCGCTGAACAGATAGCCCTGCATCTCGGTGCAGCCGAGCGTGCGCAGCAGCTCGCGCTGGGCTTCGGTCTCGACGCCCTCGGCGACCGTGGTCATGTGGCTCGCGGCGGCGATGTTCACCACCGCCTGCACGATCACCGGCGCGCCGCTCGTCTCCGCGATGTCGGCGACGAAGCAGCGGTCGATCTTGATCTTGTCGAATGGGAAGCGCTTCAGATAGCTCAGCGAGGAGTAGCCCGTGCCGAAATCGTCGAGCGCGATGCGCACGCCGATCGCGCGAAGCTGGTGCAGGATCGAGAGCGCCGCCTCGTCGTCGCGGATCAGCACGGCCTCGGTGATCTCGAGCTCGAGCCGGCGCGGATCGAGCCCGGAGGCGGCGAGCGCGCCGGCGATCCTGAGCGCCAGCGTGTCGCATTTGAGCTGCACCGGCGAGACGTTGACCGCAACCCGCGCATGCGACGGCCAGGTCGCGGCTTCGTTGCAGGCCATGCGCAGGACCCAGTCGCCGAGCTCGTTGATCAGGCCGGTATCCTCGGCGATCGGAATGAACTCCGCCGGCGAGATCCCGCCGCGTTCGGGATGGCGCCAGCGCAGCAGCGCCTCGCAGCCGGAGACCTCGCCCGAGCGCAGATCGACCAGCGGCTGATAGTGGATCTCGAAGCCGCCGTTCACCAGGGCCTGACGCAAATCCTGCTCCATGGTCAGGCGCGCCTTGGCGCACGCGTCCATCTCCGGCTCGAAGAAGCGGTGGGTGCGGCGTCCCTCGGCCTTGGCGCCGTACATCGCGAGGTCGGCGTTCTTGATCAGCTGGTCGAGATCGTTGCCGTCCTGCGGCGCCAGCGCAATGCCGATGCTGGCATCGGTGGAGAGCTGGTGGCCGAAGCAGTGATAGGGCTGCCGGATCGCCTCGTAGATCCGCGTCACGAAGGACAGCACGTCGGCACGGGACTGGATGGCGGTCTGGATCACCGCGAACTCGTCGCCGCCGAGCCGCGCGATCAGATCACTCTTCTTGAGGCAGCCGCGGAGGCGGGTGGCGATCGCCTTCAACAGCTCGTCGCCGACGTGATGGCCGAGCGAATCGTTGATGCCCTTGAATTCGTCGACGTCGATGTAGAGCAGCGCAAACTGCCCGCCGTCGGCGACCTTCGCCAACTCGCGTTCGATCTGCTCGCGGAACAGCGTGCGGTTCGGCAGGTCGGTCAACGCATCGTAATGCGCCATATGCGCGATCTTCTCGTGGGCGCGCCGCCGCTCGGTGACATCCTCGACGACATTGATGATGTAGCGCGGCTCGCCGGACTTGTCGCGAATGCCGATCCGGGTCGAGGTAATGTAGCGCCGTCCGGTGGTCGGGGTCGTCCAGACGTGCTCATCCAGAAACAGTCCGTCCGGAGATTGCAGCAGCTTGTCGTCGTCCCGGGTGACGATCTCGGCGGCGTCCGCCGGGTAAAGGTCGAACGCGGTCTTGCCGACGATCGTCTCGGGGAATGCGCCGAGTTGTTCCTCGGCCACGTGGTTGGCCAGGAGGTAGCGCCGCGTCCGGGCGTCCTTCACGGTGATGCGCGAGGGAATATGGTCGATGATCTCGCGCAGGAAGGTGTGGTTGCGATCGCGCTCCTGTTCCAGGCCGCGGCGCTCGGTGATGTCCTCGATCGTGGCGACCCATCCGCCCTGCGCGAGCGGCGTGTTGATGACCTGGAAGGCGCGGCCGTTGGCCAGCTGATGAGTTCGCGTGGAGACCGTGCCTTCGGCGACGATCCTCACGACGTCGGCGCAAAATTCCTCGACATCGCCGTCAAACGCGTCACGTTCCTTGCGATGGTACATCGCCTCGCGGATGTGACAGCCGGGCTTGATGACGTCGTGGGAGAGGCCGAACATGTCGGCGTATTGGCGGTTGCAGGTGACGATGTATCCGGCGGCATCGTACAGGATCAGCCCTTGCGACATGTTGTTCAAGGCCGTGTCGAGCCGCAGCCGCTCCGATTCGATCCGCGCCTGGGCTTCGCGGTTCTGCCGGTTGATCTGGCGGATGATCAGAAAGAGGATCAGCGTGATCACGGCGGCCGATAGCGCGGCGGTCGTGACCATGAAGCCGGTCTGCTGCCGCCAGTCGGCAAGCGCCGCGTCCGTGGTGTTGGTGGCAACGATGACCAGCGGGAAATGCTTCAGCGACACGGCCGAGCCGAGCCGCTCCTCGCCGTCGACCGGGCTCCTGACGCGAAGCGTTTGCTGGCCGCCCTTGGTCAGCACCTTGTGCATCAGCGGCGCAGTCTTGAAGCTCCTGCCGATCAGCTCCTCGACATGCGGATAGCGCGCCAGCATCTTGCCTTCGCGATCGAACAGCGAGATGGCAGTGCCTTCGGCGAGCGCCACCGATGCGAAATAGTTCTGGTAGCTGTCAGGATCGATCCGCCGGACCATCGCGCCGACGAACGTGCCGTCCGGCAGGCTCAGCCGTCGTGCGACGACCGTGGTCCATTTGCCGATGATGAAGCTGCGGACGGATTCCAGGATGACCGATTCGGCCATCGGATCGGATTTGAACGTCTGGAAGTAGGCTCGCGATGAGATGTTGATCTTGGGCAGCGGCTGGGCCCGCGACCAGTTGATCAGTTCGCCGTCAACATCGTAGATCGCGATGTCGCCGAGATAGGAGACCGAGCTGATCTTGCTGCGCAGCATCTGGTTTGTGGCAGAGCCGGACATGCGCTCGCGGAACATCGCGGGCGAGGTGATCCCCGGCAGGTTCATCTGCCCGATCAGATCGGCGGCGACGACGTCGGAATCCTCGAATTGCTGATCGAAATGCCGCGCGATCAGCTGCACGGTGTTTTCCAGCTCGCGCTCGCGGTTGGCGAGGGTTCGCTCGCGGAATTCGCCGACGGCCATGGCGGTCACGGCGAAGATCCCTGCCACCAGCAGCGCGCCGCACAGGGTCAGCCACAGGACAGGACCACGCCGCGCCAAGGCCGCCCAGCCGTTCTTCGCGGCTAAGGACATTCCGGCTGCTACCGTGGAAAAGACCTGGCGCATTCCCCCTCCCTGGAGGAACACGAATACACCGCACAAATGGCGTAAACCTTAGGAAAGCCAGTTACCTAAGCATTAATGCGGTTGTGCCGTCCCGGCCGCATGCAGCGGGGCGGGAATCGCTCCGCGGTTGCGCGATGCGCGCAACAATCGCTGCGCTGCATCGTTAGCGGCGGCTTAATGCGAGGTGCCCGCGCTCTTGTCACCGCCGCGATTGCGCAGCCGTCCGACCACGCCGGTCGGGAAGAAATAGACGCTGGCAATGAACAGCAGCCCGAGCCACAGCAGCCAGCGGTCGGGATGCAAAAGTCCCGGCAGCAGCGGCAGCCCGGCTTCCGACGCCGCCTTGGAGGCGACTCCCATCAGTGATTGCAGGTAGTTCTGCGCGAGGATGAAGATGGTGGCGCCGATGATCGCGCCGTAGATCGTGCCCATGCCGCCGATCACCACCATCAGCAGGATGTCGAGCATGATCGAGAAGCTGAGCGAGGTGTCGGGGCCGGCATAGCGCAGCCACAGCGCATTCAGGATCCCGGCGCTGGCGGCGACGAGGGCCGCGAGGCAGTTGGCGTAGGTCAGGTGGAACACGGTGCGGAAGCCGAGCGCTTCGGCGCGGAAACGGTTCTCGCGAATCGCCTGCAGCACACGGCCGAACGGCGAGTTCACCACACGCAGCAGGGCGAGGATCATCACGGCCGATATGGCGAACACGAGGTAGTAGGTGAGGATGCGGCCGTTGACCTCGAAGCCGAACAGGTTCCTGGAGATCAGCACCGTGCCGGGGCGCAGCAGTTCGGGCAGCTGGAAGCTGCGGCCATCCTCGCCGCCGGTCAGCCAGGACAGCTGCGAAGCCAGTACCTGGAAGGCAGAGGCGACCGCCAGCGTGATCATGGCGAAGAAGATCGCCGCGACGCGCAGCGAGAACAGTCCGATCGCGAGCGCGAGCAGCGCCGCAAGCGGCAGGCCGACGACGATGCCGGTTGCGACCGCGGCCCAATTCGGACCCATCCCGTACAGCGCGATCGCGATCGCGTAGCTGCCGATGCCGTAGAACATGGTGTGGGCGAACGACACCGAACCGGTATAGCCGAGCAGGAGGTCGTAGGAGGCGACCAGCGCGGCGAAGACGCAGATCTTGGCCGCGACGTTCAGCGCCCTGGCGCCGGGAAACAGGAACGGCGTCGCCGCCAGCGCCAGGATGATGAGGACGAGGACGAGCGTGAGCACGCGGCTGCGCGGCGGATCGCCGGAGAGGATCATCATCGGCTGGTCACCGCATAGAGGCCGCGCGGCCGCCACATCAGGACGGCGACCATCAGCAGGATGTTGGACACGAGGGCGAGTTTCGGCACCAGGAAGCCGCCGTAATTGGCGACCATCGCGACCAGGATCGCGCCGATGAAGCAGCCGCCGATCGACCCGAGCCCGCCAATGATGACGACGATGAAGATCAGCACGGTGAGGTCGTCGCTCATGGAGGCGTGGACCTGCTCGCGGTAGAGCGCCCACATCACGCCGCCGAGGCCGGCGAGCGCGGAGCCCGTCATGAACACGCCGAGGAACAGGCGGCGAATGCGATAGCCGAGCGCCTCGACCATCTCGCGGTTCTCGACGCCGGCGCGGATCAGCAGGCCGAGCTTGGTACGGTTGAGCACGAGCTGGATCGCGATGAAGACGGCAAGGCCGATCAGCGTCGCCAGCACGCGGTACTTGGCGATCGCGACGTCGCCGAAGATGAAGGAGCCGCGCAGCGAAGTGGGCAGCGGCATCGGGATGATCTGCGGCCCCCACAGCGCATAGAGCGCCTGCTCGGCAACGATCAGGCCGCCGGTCGTCATCAGGATCTGCTTCAGGTGCTGGCCGTAGACCGGCAGGATCAGCACGCGCTCGACGATCAGGCCGAGCGCGCCGGACACCGCCATCGACAGCAGCGCGGCCGGCGCCAGCACCGCGAGGTTCGTCCAGAGCGAATCGGCCTGAATGGAAGCCGCGAACGGTGCCAGCACCAGGGTTGCGACATAGGCGCCGACGGCGATGAAGGCGCCGTGGCCAAAATTGAGCACGTCCATCAGGCCGAACACCAGCGTCAGCCCGGAGGCCATGATGAAGATCATCATGCCCATGGCGAGGCTCGCGGCGGTCAGCGTCAGCCAGGTGCTGGGCGAGCCGACCAGCGGGATCACCAGGAGGGCGAGCGCGACCGGCAGCAGGATCGGCGCGATGTCGCGCTTCGGCTTCGGCAGCGGATCGTTTGCGGCAAATTCTGTCACTGATGCGCCTCCAGGCTCAGGCCGAGCAGCCGTTCCTGCAGCGGCACGTCGGCGGCGAGCGCCGCCATCTCGCCGCGATGGACGATGGTGCCGTTGTCCATGACCAGCACGTTGTCGCCGAGCTCGCGCGCGGCAAAGAAATTCTGCTCGACCAGGAGGATCGTCGCGCCCTTGCGCTTGATCTCCTTCAGGCACTCGATCAGCGCCATGACGATGGCAGGCGCCAGCCCCTTGGTCGGCTCGTCGATCAAGAGCAGCTTGCGCGGCTCGATGATGGCGCGCGCGATCGACAGCATCTGCTTCTGTCCGCCCGAGAGGCTTCCCGCGCGCGACAGCCAGAACCGGCGCAGGGCCGGAAAGAAGCCGAAGATCCAGTCGAGCTGGGCGTCGTCGAGCGGCCCGTCGCGCGCCGCCAGCACGAGGTTCTCCTTCACCGTGAGATCGGAGAACACCGCCATGCTCTCGGGCACGTAGCCGACGCCGAGCCGGGCGATGTCGGGCGTGGCGCGGCTCTCGATGCGCATCCCGGCGAGGCTGATCTCGCCCTTCGAGGCCTGCCAGAGGCCCATGATGGTGCGCAGCGTCGTGGTCTTGCCGGCGCCGTTGCGGCCGAGCAGCATCGTGGTCTGTCCCTGCGGGACCGTAAGATCGATGCCCTGGAGAATGTGGTAGCGGCCGATATGGGTGTGCACGCCGGAGAGTTTGAGCAGATCGGTCATGCTGCACTCTTCGGAGCGACGCCGAGATAGGCCTCCTGCACGATCGGCGAGGCGATCACCTCGGCCGGCGGCCCGTCGGCGACGAGCTGGCCGTTATGCAGCACGATGATGCGGTCGGCGAGCGAGCGCACCACGTCCATCTTGTGCTCGACGAGCAGAATGATCTTGCTCCTGTCCTGCTTGAGCTGTGCGATCAGGTTGAGCACGACAGGCACCTCGTCGATGCTCATGCCCGCGGTCGGCTCGTCGAACATGAACACCTTCGGCTCCAGCGCGATCATCAGCGCGACCTCGAGCTTGCGCTGGTCGCCATGCGACAGCGCGGTCGCGGCCACGCCGCGGCGGCTACCGAGCGCGACCTGGTCGAGGATGGCGTCGGCGCGCGCGATCAGGTCGCGGCGGACCATCCACGGCCGCAGCATGTCGTAATGGGTGCTATCAGCCGCCTGCACTGCGAGGCGGACGTTTTCCTCGACCGACAGATTCGGAAAGAGATTGGTGAGCTGGAAGGCGCGCCCGAGGCCCGCACGGGTGCGCAGCGGCGCGGAATGCTGGGTGATGTCGGTACCGTCGAACAGGATGCTGCCGTGTGAGGCGCGCAGCTGGCCCGAGATCAGGTTGAAATAGGTGGTCTTGCCGGCGCCGTTCGGCCCGACGATGGCGGTGAGCTCGCCCGGGCGGAACGTGCAGGAGACGTTGTTGACCGCGACGTGGCCGCCAAAGCGGATGGTGAGGTCGCGGGTTTCGAGAGTCAGCGGCATTCGATGTCTCGGCCGAGTTTGGCGAATAGAATGGAGATGTATCCGCGATCACGCTGCGCTCCCTCCCCCGCTTGCGGGGGAGGATTGGGGAGAGGGTGTCTCCGCGGGCGAGAACCTCCAAGAGGAAAGAGCCCCCACCCGGCCTCCCCCGCAAGCGGGGGAGGTGAAGTCAAACAGCTCAGCGCTTGTTGCGGACGGGGACGTCCATGTCCTCGAGCTTCAGCTCGCGCACCGGCTCGAGCACGGCCCAGGCGACGTTCGGATCGACCTTGACCTTGAAGTGATACATGCTCTGGAGCGCCTGATGGTCCTCTTTCCGGAACACCATCTTGCCCTTCGGCGTGTCGAACTCCAGGCCTTCCATCGCGGTGATCAGCTTCTCGGTGTCGGTCGACTTCGCCTTGGTGACGGCGGCGACGACGGACATCGCGGCGGCGAAACCGCCCGCGGTGAAGAAGTCCGGCGGTGCGTTGAAGCGCTTCTGGTGCTCGGCGACCAGCCAGTCGTTCACCGGGTTCTTCGGGATCTCGTAGAAGTAATAGGTCGCGCCCTCCATGCCGGGCAGGCCCTTATAGGCGGCGAGCGCCGGCAGGATGTTGCCGCCGGTGGAGAGCTCGATGCCATAGCGCTTCGGATCCATGTCCTGGAGCTTGGCCAGCGGATTGCCGGCGCCGGCCCAGATCACCCAGATCACCTTGCGGCCCGGCTTGTCCTTCAGCGCGTCGAACAGGCGCTGGCCGACCGCGGTGAAGTCGGTGGTCGAGGTCGGGGCATATTCTTCGGCGGCGAGCGTCGCGCCGGTCTTGGCGAGCGCTTCCTTGAAGGCGGCGACGCCGTCGCGGCCGAAGGCATAGTCCTGCGCCAGCGTTGCAACGGTGACGCCCTGCTTGCCGATCGCGACCGCGTTCGAGATCGCGTCCTGCGAGGAGTTGCGCGCGGTACGGAAGATGTAGCGATTCCACTTCTCGCCGGTAATCTGGTCCGCGACCGCCGGCTCGACGATCAGGATCTTCTTGTTCTCCTCGGCGACGGGGAGAATGGCGAGCGCTGCGGCCGACGAGGTCGTGCCGATCGCGATATCAGCCTTGTCGTCCTGATAGGCTTCCGCGAGCGCGGCCTTGGAGAGGTCCGGCTTGCCCTGGTCGTCCTTGGTGATGACGACGATCTTGCGGCCGTCGAGCGTCATCGTGCCCTTGGTGGCGTATTCGAAGCCCATTTGCAGGCCGGTCTCGGTCTGCTTGGCGTAGGCCTCGAGCGGACCGGTCTTGCCGTAGATGAGTGCGACCTTGAGGTCGTCGGCCTGTACGGAGGTGCCCGCGGCGAGGGCGAGGATGGTTGTTGTTATGATGAGTGATCGACGCACGATGGTCCCTCCTGATTCAAAATTTCTCGGTAACAGCGATTTGCACAACGTTACGAACATTGCAATTCAACCTTCCGGCGGACTGCGCCGGCACATCAACATGCATCATTTTTAGGCCTGCCGTGTCATGCGCGTGTCGCCGGACGCGGCGGGGCTGGCGGCCGACTCGATCTGCCGCCAGTCCGACTGCGCCTCTTCCGCGCTCTCGAAGATGTGCGGCGCGACGCCGCGCTTCTCCAGGGCTTCGCCGAGCTTGATGCGCAGGAAGCCCGACGTGGTGTAGCGCGACACACCGGAATAGAAGCGGTCGACGAGACTGCGCACCATGGCCGAATAGTCGTCCATCAGCTCCGGCAGGATCGAGAAGTTGTCGTAATTGACGATGGCGTAGACCCGGCGGCCGAGCGGGGCGAGCCTCGCCTCGACGAGGGCCGCGATCGCGTCGATCTCGGTCTTGCTGCGCAACGGATAGCGCTCCAGGTTGACGAAGAACAGGTTCTGCTGCTCGTCCAGGGTGAAGCGCTGGTCGAGTGGAATGGTCAGCAGCCGCTCGCGCAGGTCCATGGGGCCGTCGCGGAAGATGCGGGCGTCCATCAGGACGGGGTCGCGCGGGATCAATGGCTTGAAATCCATCAGGCGCAGGATATCGCGCTCGATGTCGATGCCGGGCGCTATTTCCATGAGTTCGATCCCGTCGGGCCGCAACGCGAAGACGCAGCGCTCGGTGACATAGAGCACGCGCTGCCCCCGTGCCGCGGCGAAGGGGCCGCTGAAGGTGACGTGCTCGACGCTGTCGACGAATTTACGCGACCTCGCCTCGTCGAGGATGGCGAGCCTCCCGTCGTTCACCGCGATGCGCTGCTTGCCGGCGCCGAACGTGCCGACGAAGACGACCTCCTTGGCGTTCTGGCTGATGTTGATGAAGCCGCCGGCACCGGCGAGTTTCGGTCCGAACTTGCTGACATTGAGGTTGCCGGCGCGATCGGCCTGGGCGAGCCCGAGGAAGGCGGCATCCAGGCCGCCGCCGTCGTAGAAGTCGAATTGATACGGCTGGTCGATCACCGCCTGGGTGTTGATCGCGGCGCCGAAATCGATGCCGCTCGCCGGGATGCCGCCGATCACGCCGGGCTCCGCCGTCAGCGTGATGAGGTCGATGATCCGCTCTTCGTTCGCGACCGAGGCGATTCCTTCGGGCATGCCGATGCCGAGATTGACGACGCTGTTGGCCTTGAGCTCGAGGGCGGCGCGCCGGGCGATGATCTTGCGCTCGCTGACCGGCATCACCGGCAGGGACGCGGCGCGGACGCGGATCTCGCTCGAGAAGGCCGCATTGTATTGCGTGCCGAAAGTCTGCCAATGGTTCTCCGGCTTCGCCACGACGACACAATCGACGAGGATGCCGGGAATCTTGACCTGGCGCGGATTGAGGCTGCCGCTCTCGGCAACGCGCTCGACCTGGGCGATGACGATCCCGCCGGAATTATGCGCCGCCATGGCGATCGCCAGCGCTTCCAGCGTCAGCGCCTCCTTCTCCATGGTGAGGTTGCCGTCGGGATCGCCGGTCGTGGCGCGAATGATCCCGACCTGAATCGGAAACGTCCTGTAGAGCAGGCATTCTTCGCCGCCGATCTTGATCAGCTCGACCATGTCCTCGGTGGTGCGCGCATTCAGCTTGCCGCCGCCATTGCGGGGGTCGACGAAGGTGCCCATGCCGACGCGGGTGATGTGCCCGGGCCGGTGCGCCGCGATGTCGCGGAACAGATGCGTGATGACGCCCTGCGGCAGATTATAGGCCTCGATCTGGTTGGCGATCGCAAGCTGCTGCAATTTGGGCGCAAGGCCCCAGTGCCCGCCGATCACCCGCCGAACCAGGCCTTCATGGGCGAAATGGTTGACGCCGCGATGCTTGCCGTCGCCCTGGCCTGCGGCATAGACCAGCGTCAGATTGTGCGGCTTGCCTTGAGTGTAGGGCGCGTCACCCTCGTTGGAGAGATAGAACTCCTCCAGCGCCACCGCGATCTCCTCGGCAAAGCCGATGCCGACGAAGCCGCCGGTCGCGACGGTGTCGCCGTCGCGGATCAGCATGACGGCTTCCGCCGCGGTGACGACTTTGCCCTTCTCGGCGTTGCGCAGGTAGGGCAAGGCAGGATGCTGGCTCATGGCATTCCCTCCCATGTCTGTTGCGGACCGCATGCCCGTTCTTCTCGCTTGGCCTTATTCGTATCGCGTGGAGCGGCTGGCGACCAGCCGCTCCAGCGTCGCGGGGTGCCGCACTCAGCCCATTCAGGACTGCACTATCTTGCGTGTTTCGGTGGCGAAATAGACCGAGACGATGGTGATGATCGCCAGCGCGATCATGTAGAGCGAGATCGGCCAGGTTGCCGGCGCGTACGCCGTCATCAATCCCGTCGCGATCAGCGGCGACAGCGCGCCGGCGAAGATCGAGGCGAGGTTGTAGCCGAGCGAGACGCCGCTATAGCGCACCTTGGTGCCGAACAGCTCCGACAGGAAGCTCGCCTGCGGGCCGTACATCGCGGCGTGGCCGATGGCGAGGCCCAGCACGATCGCGATCCAGGCATATTGCGGGTTCTTGGTCGAAAGCAGCATGAACAGCGGGAACGACATCAGCGCGGAGAATACCGCGCCGAAGATGTAGATCGGCCGCCGCCCGAGCCGGTCCGAGAGCGCGCCGAAGGCGGGAATGGTGAAGGTCTCGATCGCCGCGCCGATCAGCACGCCGTTGAGCATGTCCTGCTTGTTCATGCCGAGCGATTGCGTCGCATAGGCCAGCACGAAGGTCGCGTAGATGTAGAAGAAGCCGTTTTCGGCAAAGCGCGCGCCCATCGCGAGCAGGATGTTCTTGGGGTACATGCGGATCGCCTCGACGATCGGCATCTTGACCTCTTGCTTGGTGTCCTTGACCTTCTGGAACTCCGGCGATTCCGCGATGGTGAAGCGGATCCAAAGGCCGACCAGCACCAGCGCGATCGAGAACAGGAACGGGATGCGCCAGCCCCAGGAAAGAAGCTGTGCGTCGGTCAGCATCGCGGACACCACCGAGAACACCAGCGTGCCGAGCACGAGGCCGAGCGGCGCCCCGAGCTGCGGCCAGCTGCCGTAAAATCCCTTCTTGTCCGCCGGCGCATGCTCGACCGCCATCAGCACCGCGCCGCCCCATTCGCCGCCGAGACCAAAGCCCTGGATCAGCCGGCAGGTCACCAGCAGAACCGCGGCCCAGATGCCGGCGGTCTCGTAGGTCGGCAGGAAGCCGATCGCCGCGGTCGCGGCGCCCATGATCAGCAGGGTCAGATAGAGCATGGTCTTGCGGCCGATCTTGTCGCCGTAGTGACCGAACACGACGCCGCCGAGCGGGCGCGCGATGAAGCCGAGCGCGTAGGTCGCGAACGCCAGCAGCGTTCCCATCATGGGGTCGAAGGTCGGGAAAAACAGCTTGTTGAAGATCAGCGCCGCGGCGGTGCCGTAGAGGAAGAAGTCGTACCACTCGATGGCCGTGCCGATCAGGCTCGCGGTGGCGACCGTCACGTGCGAGGGCTGTCTCGCCTCAAGCTGATGGACTGAGATCGCTTCACTCATCTTGCGTCCTCCCTGGTTGCGAATGCGCATGTGCAGCACGCGTCATTGTGCAGAGCGAAGAGCAAGCTCCGCGCCAGATGCCACAGGTTTGCGCAAAATGGCTGAAAACCCAGCAGATTCAGCGGCGGCTCCGGGAAGGAACGGCACCGCGCCGTGTCAGGAATCCGAGACTCCGGACACGCGATGTCTCGCAATTCAGACGGATGCGGCTCCCGAGGCGAGGCCGAACTTCGCGAGCTTCTTGTAGAAGGTCGCGCGCGAGATCTGGAGCATCTTGGCCGCTTCCGAGATCTGGCCGTTGCTGGCGGCGAGCGCCTGTTCGAGCGTGTGCTTCTCGAACTCGGCCTCGGCTTCCGCATAGGGCAGGACGAGGCCGGCCGGCCGCGATGGTGCGGTGGGCGCCGTCTCCGCGCCAACGGGGAGAATGCGATCGAAGTCGTCGCTGGTGAGGCGCCCCGAATCGCTCAGGATCAGCGCGCGTTCCAGGATGTTGCGCAGTTCGCGGACATTGCCGGGCCAGCCATAGCGCGCAAGCGCAGCCAGGCCGCTCGGCGTGATCCTGGCATTGAGGTAGTCGCCGGATGCGCTGATGTCGTCGAGCAGCCGTCCACAGATCTCGGGCAGGTCGTCCAGGCAGTGGCGCAGGGGTGGCAGCACGATCGAGAGCACGTTGAGCCGGTAGTAGAGATCCGCCCGGAATGTCCCCTCGCTGACCCGCTTGTGCAGGTCGACATTGGTGGCCGCAATCACGCGCACGTCGACCCTGGTGACCTTGTCGGAGCCGAGTGGCTCGATCTCGCGCTCCTGCAGCACGCGCAGCAGCTTGGCCTGCAATTGCAGCGGCATCTCGCCGATTTCGTCGAGGAACAGCGTGCCGCCGTCGGCGATCCGGAATTTTCCGTCGCGACCCTTGCGGTCCGCGCCGGTATAGGCGCCCGGCGCGGCGCCGAAGAACTCCGATTCGATCAGCGTATCCGGGATCGCTGCGACGTTGACGCTGACGAACGGCTTTTCGGCGCGGGCGGACGCGTTGTGGATGGCCTGCGCCATCATTTCCTTGCCGGTGCCGGTCTCCCCGGTGAGCAGAACGGTGACGCTCTGGCGCGCGGCGCGCGCTGCAAGCGTCTTGGCCTGTGCGATGCCTGCGGTTGCACCGACATAGTCGTCGAACGTGAACCGGGCGGCACGCGCATGCGACAATTGCCGCCGCGCCAGCCGCAAATCGTTTTCGAGCTGGGCGACGCGACCGAGCAGTGGCTTCAAGCCCTCGAGGCGGTCGTAAAGCACGAAGCCGATCGCACCGATGATATTCCCTTTCTCGTCCTCGATCGGCATGCGGGTCACGACGAGTTGCTCGCCGCCGAGCTCCATGATGTCGAGGATGATCGGTTCACCCGTTTCCACGACCCTTCGCATCAGGCTGTTGGGGATGACCTCCTCGATGGGGCGGCCGAGCGCCTCGGATTCATGCGAGAGGCCCATCGCGGTGACGTATTTCTCGTTGACATAGACCACGCGTCCGCTGCGATCGATTGCGATGGCACCCTCGCACAGATGCTCCAGCCGCTCGAACAGCGTCTCCATGGCGCGTGCGCGGATATAGGCGGGATCGCTGACGACGGAAGAGGGACCGGACATGGCGTGCCTCGCGGGAAGCCCGCCTGTTTATTACCAAAAGGGCAGCAATTTCAAAGGGCGAAAACGGGGCTGGCTCCGAACTTGCCGTCGTCCCGGCCTAGTGCGCAATTGCGCACGGGGGGCCGGGACCCATAGCCACAGAGAGTGGTTTGGCGATGACAAGTGGTTACCAGCCCGCCTCACGACTACGCCCTCGGAGTATGGGTCCCGGCCTTCGCCGGGACGACATCCAGATAGTAGAGCCTACCTTCGATACCCGTTCGCCCGCGAATAGCCCTGCCGGTTCTGCTGCATCGGGCGGCTGGCCACGCTGGCGCGGGACTCGCTGGAGACGGGTGTTGCGAGCTTCAGCTCCTCCAGGAAGATCGGCCGCGAGAAATAATAGCCCTGCGCGTAGCGGATCTTGCTTGCGGCCTGGAGGTAGGCGAGCTCCTCGTAGGATTCGAGGCCCTCGGCGATCACGGTCATGCCGAGCGCTTCGCTCAAGGATTCGATCGCGCGCAGGATGCCCTGGCTGCGCGGCCGCTTATGGATGTCGGTGATGAAGGAGCGGTCGATCTTGATCTCGTCGGCGGTGATGTCGGCGAGCGCCGAGAGCGAGGAATAGCCGGTGCCGAAATCGTCGATCGAGATGCCGACGCCGAGCTTGCGGAACATCGGCAGGATTTCCGACTGGAAATGGCTTTTGGCGACGAAGGCCTCTTCCGTCAGCTCGATCATGAAGCGCTGGGGAAAGCCGGTGTTGTCCAGCGCCTGCGCGAAGCTGCGCATGAACTCGGGATTGCCGGCCTGCCTGGCGGCGACGTTGATGCTGATGGAGGCTTCCGCGCCGAACGTCTCGTTGATCAGGTCGATCGACTTGACGATCTCGGCGAGCACGAGATGGGTCAGCTCGTCGATCAGTCCGAGCTCGCCGGCAAGGTTGATGAACGAGCCCGGCGCCTGGATCACGCCTTCGTCGTCGCGCAGCCGCACCAGGGCCTCGATGCCCTTCACCGCCTGCGTGCGGATATCGACCTTGGACTGGAACGCGCAGCAGAAGCGCTTCTCGAGGATGGCGAGCCGCAGCGACTGCTCGATCTTGGTCCGCGCCAGCGCCTCGCGCTCCATGCTGGCGTCGAAGAAGGCGGCCGATCCCTTGCCGTCGTTCTTGATGCGGTACATCGCGATGTCGGCGTTCTGACGCAGCGTCTCGAAGCTGCTTCCGTGGTCGGGATAGAGGCTGATGCCGACCGAGGTCGAGGCGAAGACCTCCGAATGGTCGATGAAGAACGGCGCGGTCAGCCGCTCCAGCGTCGCCTGCATGAATTCGGCGACTTCCTCCTGGCTCTGGATCGGCGACAGCAGCAGCAGGAATTCGTCGCCGGAGATGCGCGACAGCATGTCGGAATCGCGCAGGTCGCGCCCGAGCCGCTTCGCCAGCTCGGCCAGCAGCGCGTCGCCGACGGCGTGGCCGTAATAGTCATTGATGTGCTTGAAATTGTCGACGTCGAGAAAGGCGAGCGCGAAGCGCTCGCCGCCGTGATCGCGCGCGAGCAGGTTGTTGGCGCGGTGTTCGATCACGCGCCGCGAGGGCAATCCGGTCAGCTCGTCGAAATAGGCCGAGCGGAACAGCTGGTCCTCGAAATTCTTTTGCTCGGTGATGTCGGAGGAGGCGGAGATCAGGAGCTCGCGTCCGGCGAGGCGAACCGGACGATGGGTCGTCAGCAGCACCTGGCGCGCGGCGCCGTCGTGCAGGGCTTCCTCGGTGACGACCGCCTGGCCGGCGCTCAGCGCCTTCAGGCAGGCTTCCCGGCGCGGCGCCAGATCGGGCGAGGGGCGGCTGCCGTCCATGCCGAGCTGCGCCGCTGCGGCATCGTTCACCAGCAGAAGCTCGCCATCGGCGTCCTGCACGGTCAGGCCGGCCGGCAGCATTCTAACGATTTCCTTGAGAAATCCGAGTTCGGCCTCGCTCGCGCCGGAATATCTGTTGTCGTTCATAGAAGTCATGAATCTTGTTGTTTCAGCGCGCCTGCAATGGACGCGATCTTGCGTGGTTCCCTCTTAAGTTTGGTTAAGGGGCCCGGAGAAATACGGGAGTGTCTTGCGACGATGCGACGCGCGACGCCCATCGTCATTAACAGAGGGTCAATGCGCCCAGCGAAACTGCGAGCGGAGCGCGAGAGGCTGCCTTCGCTTTGCCGAGCGGCTATTCGCTTCGCGGGATGCGGCATTGCATGATGCAATGCAGCCCGGTCTTCAGATACGAGATCTCGGTCCTGCCGTCGAAGGCCGAAAGTGCCGATTTCAGCAGCTTGGTGCCGAAGCCGGGCTCGGACACCTTGTCTACGGTCGGCCCCTCGGTTTCGTCCCAGGTGACGGTCAGGCGATCGTCGGCGACGGTCCACGACACCTGCAGCAGACCGCGCGGCGCGGAGAATGCGCCGTATTTGCCCGCATTGGTGGCGAGCTCGTGAAACATCAATGACAGCGTCACCGCGAGCTTCGGCGGCAGGAACAGCCGGTCGCCGTTGAGGGTGAAGCGGACGTGGCCGTAGGGGCCGAGCTCCGAGATCAGGAGATCGCGGATGTCGCAGCCAGCCCTGTCGATCCGCGAGATCAGATCGTCGGTTGCGGCCAGCGATCGCAGCCGCGGATCGACCCGGGCCCAGACCTGCGGCTGGTCATGCAGCACCTGGTGAATCACGGCGTGCACTGTCGAGAGCTTGTTCTTCAGCCGGTGCTGGAGCTCGTCGACCAGCAGCTTGCGATA
Organism: Bradyrhizobium sp. WSM2254; assembly: GCF_000472645.1. NCBI lineage: Bacteria > Pseudomonadati > Pseudomonadota > Alphaproteobacteria > Hyphomicrobiales > Nitrobacteraceae > Bradyrhizobium > Bradyrhizobium sp. WSM2254. The sequence goes on from NZ_AXAB01000001.1 coordinate 76,742, forward strand.
GTCTTCTTCCTCGATCAGGCGCTTGGAGATCCGGCGCTGCTCCACCAGCATGGTGCGATAGTGCTCGACCCCCCAGATCGTCAGCGCGCTCACGGCCCAGTAGAGCGCCAGCAGGGCAAAACGCGCGTGATCGGCAATCGCATCGCTGAAATTCACGACGACGCCGAGCACGCCGCCGACGATCGCCGTCACGACGCCGATCCGGAGGCCTCCGAACGCGGCGGCAAAGAACACGGCCGGAAAGTACGGGGTGAAGTAGACGTCGGGCCGCACCTGCGCGAGACCCCAGCGCGCCAGCGTCGCGACCATCAGGCAGGCCACCGCAAAGGCAATGCTCAAGCCGAGCGACGGTGGCGCCGCGCCCTGCCAGCCCTTGCGGAATTCGTCGATCAGCTTCTCCATGCGCCGCCCGGTTGCGATGTGCGTTCGTTGCGATTGTTGCGCATCTCCCCGGCGCAAGCAAAGCTTGCCTTGTTCGGAGCCGGCAGGAATAGTGACCGTCGCGGCGCTGTCCGTCGCGGCGCCGTGGTCGATCGGTATCCGCCATTTGGCGTCAATGGGTTCGAAAACAGGGACATTCCATGGGCAGGCTGGACGGAAAGGTCGCGGTGATCACGGGCGCGACGAGCGGGATCGGATTGCGGACCGCTGAAGTCTTCGTTGCCGAAGGTGCCAAAATTGTGATCGCGGGGCGGCGCATACCGGAAGGCGAGGCGCTGGCGAAGCAGCTCGGGGCAACTTGTGTCTTCCGCCAGACCGATGTGACGGTCGAAGCGCAGATGCAGGCGCTGATCGCGCTCGCGGTGGACAAATTCGGCCGCATCGACTGCCTGTTCAACAATGCCGGCGGGCCGGCGCAGACCGGCGGCATCGAAGGTCTCGAGGTCGAGCGCTTCGACGCGGCGATGGCGACGCTGGTGCGCAGCGTCATGCTCGGCATGAAGCACGCCGCGCCCTACATGAAGAAGCAGGGGTCCGGCAGCATCATCAACAATGGCAGCATCGCTGGCCGGCTCGCCGGCTTCTCCTCGTCGGTGGTTTACGGCGCGGCCAAGGCGGCGGTGATCCATCTCACCAAATGCGTGGCGATGGAGCTCGGCGAATCCAACGTTCGCGTCAACTCGATCTCACCCGGCGCGATCGCGACCGGCATTTTCGGCAAGGCGCTGGGGCTGCCGACCGATGCCGCGGAGAAGACGCCGGCGGTGATGCGCGAGGTCTACAAGACCGCGCAGCCAATTCCGCGCGCCGGCATCCCCGACGACATCGCCCAGGCCGCGGTGTTCCTGGCGAGCGACGAATCCAGCTTCATCAACGGCCACGACCTCGTCATCGACGGCGCCATGACCGGCGGCCGCAACTGGAGCCAGCAGCAGCAGGGCTACGTGGCGCTGCGCAAGGCGTTCGATCAGGGGGCGTAAGCGGCACGTAATTTGGTTTCCGTCATTGCGAGGAGCCCTTGCGACGAAGCAATCCAGAATCCTTCCGCGGAAAGAGTCTGGATTGCTTCGCTTCGCTCGCAATGACGGTGAGGGCGGCTAAACCGCCCGTACTCTTACCTTCAACCCATCCCGCGGCTTCGGGATCGGCCACATCTGCCAGTCCGGCTTGTAGCCCGGCTCCAGCGACACCTCGATGTTCTGCAGGAAGTGGCGCGCGAAGCATTTGGCCTGCATATAGGCGAAGTGCAGGCCGAGACACATATGCGCGCCGCCGCCGAACGGCACCCAGGCGAAGCGGTGGCGGTTGCGCTGGGCCTCCTCGGTGAAGCGCAGCGGATCGAAGCGGTCCGGCTCCGGCCAGATGTCCTTCATGTGATGCGTATAGAGCGGATTGACGCCGACGGCGGTGCCGGCGGGAATCCTGAACCCCTTGAAGGTGAAATCGCGCATCGCGCGGCGCGGCATCGACGGCACCGGCGGCTTGATCCGCAGCGCTTCCTTGAACGCCATTTCGGATAGCGGCATCTTTTCGAGATCGTCGAAGCTGCTGGGTGCACCCGGAGCGAGCCCGAGCGCAAGAACCTCCGCGCGCAGCCTGTCCTGCCAGTCCGGGTTGGCGGCAAGCTCGCCGATGAAGGAGGTCAGCGACGAGGTCAGCGTGTCGTGCGCGGCCATCATCAAAAAGCTCATGTGGTCGATGATGTCCTGCTCGGACAGCAGGGCACCGTCCTCATGGGTGGCGCGGCAGAGCTGCGAGAACAGATCATCGCCGCCGTGATTGCCGCGGCGGAGTGGAATCTGCTGGCGGAAATAGGCGACGATGCGCTTGCGGCCCGCGACACCGCGCGCCATCTGCGTGCCGGGCAGGGGACGGCGGATCGGAGCGACGGCGGCCGCGACCATGTCGACGAAGGCGCGGTTGATCTCGTCGACTTCCGGCCCGATGTCGGCGCCGAGGAAGGACGCGGCGGCGAGATCGAGCGTGAGCTGCTTCATCGCCGGATAAAGCTGCATCTCGCCGGGCCCGGCCTTCCACTGCGCGACGCGCGCGGAGATGCCGCGGTCGAGATCGCCGAGATAGGATTTCATCGGCCCGGACTTGAACGCGACCGACAGCGCCTTGCGGTGCAGCCGGTGCTCGTCGAAATCGAGCAGCATCAATCCGCGCGGAAACAACAGGCCGAGCACCTTGTTCCAGCCGTGCGTCGACGAGAACAGCTTTTGCTGGTCGAACATCACGAGCTCGTTCGCTTCGGGTCCGAGCAGCACGACATTGGTCTCGCCGAAAACATGGGTGCGGTAGACCGGGCCGTATTTGGCGCCGTTCGCCTCGATATGCCCCTTGGGGTCGGCCAGCACCTGGAAGGTCTTGCCGATGATCGGCCAGCCCTCGTCGCCGGGGATGTGCGTCAGCTCGTTACGCCTGGGCGCGGTGAAGCCGAGCGCGGGGGCCACATTCTGCATCGACATGACGATTGCTCCGGTTGGCTCGCTGCCAACATAGCACAATACTGATACGATGACGTGCCAGTCGTCCTGTGTGCAAGTCGCCCGGCACACTATCGTCGTCCCGGCTTTCGCCGGGACGACAAGTGCGGCCTACCGCTTCGCCGCTTCCTTCTGCAAATCCGGGGCGTTGACGGCGGGAATGGCGACGCGGCCGGGACCGGTGACCTTCAGCGCTTCGGCAGCCTTCTCGTTCTCCATGATCTTGGCCATCACGGCCTGGCCCGCGCGCTCGAAGATCGCGCGATTCTCGATCACGAATTTTTGCGACCTGCGGAGACCATCGATATAGCCGTTGATCTCCGGCACCACGTATCGCGCGACCAGGTCCCAGCTTCGGCGCGTGTTCTCCGGGTTGGCCCAGTCGTGCACGAAGCCGATCACGGCGCCGACGCCACCGGAGACCTGCATCACGTTCTTGATCATTTTCACGAGGTCGTCGGGCGTGCCAATGACGGAGGCGGCGCCTTCGACGAAGGCGGTCTTGTCCACGGCCTCGTCGGGCGAGGCGAACGCGGTGAGGCCCGGCCGCTGCAACGTGCCGACATTATATTCGTTGTGCCAGCGCATGAGCCCGGCGCCGGCCTCGCGGCGGGCCTGCTCGCGGGTCTCGGCGACATGCCAGGTCAGGAGCACGCGCCAATCGGCACGGTTGACCTTGGTGCCGTGCTTCTTCGCGGCATCCTCGGCGAACTGCCATTGCTGCTGAAGCGACATCAGGCCCTGTGTCGTCATCGAGCCCAGCGAGATGATGCCGATGCCGTATTTGCCGGCGAGCGTCATCCCGGAGGGCGAGATCTGCGAGGCCACCACGAACGGCATTTCTTCCTGCAAGGGCAGGAGCTGAAGCGCGGCGTCGTTCATGGTGAACCAGTCGCTCCTGGCGGTGACGCGTTCGCCGTTGAACAGGCGACGGATCACGCCGATCGCCTCGTCCTGACGGTCGCGTTGCGTCATCGGGTCGATGCCGAGCGTGTGCGCGTCGGAGGCGAGCGCACCGGGACCGGAGCCGAAGATGGCGCGGCCGCCGGTCATGTGGTCGAGCTGCACCATGCGCTGGGCGACGTTGAAAGGATGGTGATAGGGCAGCGACACCACGCCGGTGCCGAGCCTGATCCGCTTGGTGCGCTCGCCGGCCGCGGCCAAAAACATCTCCGGCGAGGCGATCATCTCCCAGCCGGAGGAATGATGCTCGCCGCACCAGAACTCGTCATAGCCGAGGCTATCCAGCTGCTCGACGAAGTCGAGATCGCGCCGGAACTGGAGCATCGGATGCTCCCCGATCGGGTGATGCGGGGCAAGAAAGGCTCCGAACTTCAGGCGCGCCATGGCGTTCTCTCCGGCTGAATTTTCTGTTTGTTGAGACGGTGAGGCTACGTGCCTGACGGCACGAACGCAATCGCGCGATGTCCCGCGCGGCGGAATGCAGGCATGCGATGAAGTGAGGCGAGATGCCTCTTCTCCCTCTCCCCGCTTGCGTACAGGCGCTTTCACGCCGTCATGGCCGGGCTTGTCCCGGCCATCCACGACTTCGTCGCGGCACGAAGAACGTGGATGCCCGGGACAAGCCCGGGCATGACGAGAAGCGGGGTGAGGTGAAGATCGCCGCTACCTTGTCATCCTGTTCCACGCATCGAGGCCGGCGATCTTGTATGCCTCCGCCAGCGTCGGGTAGTTGAATGTGTTCTGGATGAAATAGTCGATGCCGCCTTTGAGGTTCAGCACGGCCTGGCCGATATGGATCAGCTCGGTGGCGCCTTCGCCGAGGATGTGCACGCCGAGCAGGCGGCGCGTCTTGGTAGAGAAGATCATCTTCATCATGCCGCTGTTCAGCCCCATGATGTGGCCGCGCGAGGTCTCGCGGAAGCGGGCGATGCCGACCTCGTAGGGGATGCCGCGCGTGCGCACCTCTTCTTCGGTGAGGCCGGCGGTCGAGATCTCCGGCACCGAATAGATGCCGTAGGGAAAGAACTCCGGCGGCGCCAACGGCTCCATGCCGAGCGCGTGGCAGGCCGCGACGCGGCCCTGCTCCATCGAGGTCGAGGCCAGGCTCGGAAAGCCGATGACGTCGCCGGCCGCGTAGATGTGCGGCACGCTGGTCTGCAAGGTAACAGGATCGACCGTGATGCGCCCGCGATGGTCGACCGCGATGCCGGCGGCCTCGAGGTTGAGCCGGTCGGTGGCGCCGACCCGGCCGGCGGCGAACAGCAGCATTTCCGTGGTGACGTGCCGCCCGTCCGACAAATGCGTGACGATGTTGCCCTGCGTATTCTTCTCGATCGCGTTGACCTTGGCGCCGAGCCGCAGCGCGACGTTGCGGTCGCGCAGCTCGTGCATGAACTCGTCGATCAATTCCTTGTCGATGAAATCGAGGAAGGTCGGCCGCGGCTCGATCAGGGTCACGGGCACGTCGAGTGCGCTGAAGATGGTGGCATATTCGACGCCGATCACGCCGGCGCCGATCACGGCGAGGCTGCGCGGCAGCTTTGGCAGCTCGATGATCTCGTCGCTGTCGAGCACGGTGGCGCCGTCGAACGGCACGTAGTCGGGCCGGAACGGGCGCGTGCCGCAGGCGATCAGGATGAAGGCGGCCGACACCACCTTGACCTCGCCGATCGCGCTCGTGATCTCGACCTGATGCGGCGCGACGAAGCGCGCCTCGCCGTTGGCGGTGCGTACCAGGTTGCGGCTGAACTGATGCTCGAGAACCTCGACCTCGTGGTCGAGCGTCTTCTGCAACCGGGTCATCAGGTCGCTTGCCGCGATGTCCTGCTTCACCCGGTAGGAGCGGCCGTAGAAGCCGCGCTCGCGCCAGCCGGACAAATTGAGCACGGTCTCGCGCAGGGTCTTGGAGGGAATGGTGCCGGTGTGGACGGAGACGCCGCCGACCCGCCGGCCCTTCTCCACCACCAGCACGGCCTTGCCGAGCTTGGCGCATTGCACCGCGGCCCGGCGCCCCGACGGGCCCGAGCCGATCACCACCATGTCGTAGTCGTACATCGGAAGACTTCCGAACCCCACGGGACCAGCGGGAACCGATATGCAGCAATCGGGCCAAAGCAGCAAGAAGGCGGCAAGTCCTACCTCGGAGGTAATCGCGCGGATGACGCCGATCTGGGAGCATCGCGCGTAATAAATTCCCGAAGGGCCGCGCGCCGATGCATCAAACCGTCACAAAGCAGATCGATTCGTCGCGCCGCTGGTGGGTGCTCGCCATCGTCGTCGCCGCCCAGTTCATGTTCGGCGTCGACGCCTTCGTGGTCAACGTCGCCATTCCGACCATCGCCGTCGATCTGCACGCAACGCCGGCGCAGATCGAATCCGTCATCGCGATCTATCTGATCGCCTATGCCACGCTGGTCGTCACCGGCGGCCGCCTCGGCGACATCCACGGCACCAAGAACGTGTTCCTGGGCGGCGTGCTCGGCTTCACCCTGACCTCGCTGTGGTGCGGGTTGGCGCAATCAGGCGCGGAGCTGATCATCGCGCGACTGGCGCAGGGCGCCACCGCCGCGCTGATGGTGCCGCAGGTGCTGGCGACGCTGCATCTGTTGTTCACCGACGGCCAGCGCAACCGCGCCTTCGCCGTCTACGGCATCGTGCTCGGGCTTGCGGGCGCCGCGGGCTTCCTGCTCGGCGGGCTTCTCGTCACGCTCGATCTCGCCGACACCGGCTGGCGCTCGGTGTTCTTCGTCAACGTTCCTTCCGGCCTCGTCATCGCGGTTGCCGCCTGGCGCATCATGCCGTCGGTGCCGCGCCGGGCCGGCACCAGGCTCGACATCAAGGGCAGTGTGGTGCTGTTCGCAGGGCTATTGTGCCTGATCGGGCCGCTGCTGTTCGGTCACGATGTCGGCTGGGCGCCGTGGCTGTGGGCGGTGATGGCGATCGGCGCTGTGATCCTCGCGGCGTTCCTGAAGCTTGAGCACGCGGTCGGGCGCGCCGGCGGCGTGCCGCTGATTGACCTCACGCTGCTGGCGGATGCGGCGTTCCTGCGCGGTCTCGGCGCCGCGTTCTTTTTCTTCCTTGCCAATCTCTCGTTCTACCTCGTCATGACGCTGTTCATGCAGCGCGGCCTGAAGATCCCACCGCTCGAAGCCGGCATGGCCTTCGTTCCGCTCGCGCTCGCCTTCGTCGTGGCCTCGCGGCACAGCGGCGCGCGGGCGCGCCATCGCGGCACCAAGGTGTTGATCGAGGGATGCGCGCTTCAGATCGCCGGTCTCGCCGCGCTTGCGCTTGTCGCAGTCTATGTCGACGCGCCGACGCCGACCGGGCTTGCGCTCACCATGATCATCTTCGGCTACGGTCAGGGCCTGGTGATGGCGCCGCTGTCCGGCGCGGTGCTCTCGACCGTGAAGCCCGTCGCCGCAGGCTCGGCGTCCGGCATGTACGGCACCATTGCGCAGATCGGAAATGCGGCCGGAGTGGCCGCGATCGGCGCATTGTTCTTCGCGCTCGAAGCTCTGCAATCACCGCGCGCAGGATTTCTCGTCTCGCTCGCGCTGTTTGTGACATTAATCATGATCTGCGCCGCATTTCTGGCGTGGATGCGCCGCGCATCTGCACGAAGTTGAGGCATTGCGGTGAATGTGTGCGGATTCTCCATGAATTTCCGGTAATTGACAGCACACACACTTTTCATTTTGCACTGCAGCAACTATCTGGTTTGGGTTGACGTTGGAAGTCGCCCACCAGGAGTTGCCGTGTCGTTAACCAGAAATGTCGATCTCTTGAGACGTCTGCCCAAGATGGACGGTCTGCGCTTTGCCGACTTCGGCCGCAGCGCGGATGCGTCCAGTCCGTTGGAGGAAGTCACGGACTTCGGCGACAATCCCGGCAATCTTCGCATGTTCGCATTCGCGCCGGCGCAGTTGCAGATGCCGCGCGCGCTCGTCGTGGTGCTGCATGGCTGCGGACAGACCGCAGCTGCTTACGATCTCGGCGCGGGCTGGTCGACGCTCGCACGGCACTACGGCTTCGCGCTGTTGATGCCCGAGCAGCAGCGCGCCAACAACGGCAACACCTGCTTCAACTGGTTCAATCCGGAAGACACTGCGCGCGACAGCGGCGAGGCGCGCTCGATCCGCGAGATGATCGCGCATATGGTCAAGACCCGCCGCATCGATCCCAGGCGCGTCTTCATCACCGGCCTCTCCGCCGGCGGCGGCATGACGTCGGTGATGCTCGCGACCTATCCGGACGTCTTCGCGGCCGGCGCGGTGATCGCAGGCCTGCCCTATGGCATCGCCTCGAATTTGCGCGAGGCGCTTGACGGCATGTTCCATTCGCCGGCGCGTCCCGCGCGCGAGCTCGGCGATCTCGTGCGCAACGCTTCCGATTATCGCGGCCCCTGGCCGAAGATGTCGGTGTGGCACGGCAGTGCCGACCGCACCGTCAATCCCGGCAATGCCAACGAGATCGTCAAGCAGTGGCTCGATCTGCACGACCTGCCAGACGTGCCGATGGCCGAGACCAATGTCGACGGCTATCCGCGCCAGGCCTGGTGGAACAAGGACGGCGAGACGCTGGTCGAGTCCTACGCCATCACCGACATGGCGCATGGCACGCCGCTTGGGTTAGCCGACAACGACCAGCGCTATGGCGTCGAAGGCGCGTTCCTGATCGAGGCCGGCATCTCCTCGTCCTATCACATCGCAAAGTTCTTCGGCCTGACCGGCTGGATTCCGGACGCGGCGAAGAAGAAGGCGGAGGCAAAGCCTGCAACGCCGAAGCCGGCGCTGACGCCCGCGCCGCATCTGGCCCGCTCGATCCGCGCTGCTGTTGCCGAACCGGTCGAGCCGAAGCGCGAGGACGCCCGTGGCTTCGACCTCGGCCAGATCATCACGCGCGCGCTGACCGCCGCGGGGTTGATGAAGTAACTGTCACTCGTCGTCCCGGCCTAGTGCGCAATTGCGCACTAGGCCGGGACGACAGCGGAATTCGTGGCGACGCCGTCGCGTCACTCCTGCAAAGGCAACGCCGTCTGATCGACCCACTCGATCGGCGCCACCGTCACCTCGCCGCCGGCGACCTGTCGCGTCATCTCCTGATAGGCCCTAAAGAAGTCGCGCGATTGCAGCGCTTTTTGCGCGGCATCGTCGGTGACGCTGGCGAGGTGGAAGTAGTTGCCGTCGTCGCGGTTCTTGAGGACACGATAACCGATCCGTCCCTTGAGCTCCGGATCGCCGTCGATCGCCTTGATGAAACGGCTGATCTCCTGGTGCCAGGCCTCCGTGGTGCCGTTCCTGAATTCGTATCGGATCATGAAGTGCTTCATGTGACGCTCCCTGTTCGTCATGTGCGTCATCATCTGCGCCTTGCGCGCGATCCTGCAAGTATGGACAAAATTGATAGTATGGACTTTTTCGCCGTCGCTCCTATCCTTGTCGCATAGCGTTTTCGAGCGAAGTGGATGCCGGTTCGCGTAAAGAAAACGCGTCAAAAAAGAATGGTCCGGCTGCGCATGGAGGAGACGACATGGCAAAGGTCATTCCGGCGCGCACCTGCCCGATCGCGGCCTTTCAGAAGTTGATCAGCGGCAAGTACAAGCTGCGCATCGTCTGGGACCTCAAGAACGGTCCACGTCGCTATGGCGAGATCAGGACCGGCCTGTTGCGCGGCACGGCCGGCAGCGCGGAGATCACCCCGCGCGTGCTCAGCCGCGAATTGAAGGCGCTGACGCAAAGCGGCCTGATCGACCGCAAGGATTTCGGCGAGGTGCCGCCGAAGGTCGAGTATCGCCTCACCCGCAAGGGTAAGAGTTTCGTGCCTGTGGTCGCCGCGATCCGCGACTGGGGCGACCGTAACCTGAGTGAACCCGCGGCCCTCGCAGACGCCGCGGAATAAGTGCTCACATCTCGCCGGTGATGAACGGATTGGTCATCCGCTCCTGGCCGATGCTCGAGCCGGCGCCGTGGCCGCAGATGAAGCCGACGTCATCGCCGAGCGGCAGCAGCTTGGTCAGAATCGAGTCGATCAGCGTCGCGTGACTGCCGCCGGGCAGGTCGGTGCGGCCGACCGAGCCTGCGAACAGCACGTCGCCGACATGGGCAAATCGTAATTCCTTGTTGAAGAACACCACGCTGCCGGGCGAATGGCCGGGGCAGTGCAGAATGTCGAACTGCAAGCCGCCGATCGACACGGTGTCGCCCTCCTCCAACCAGCGGTCCGGCGCGAAATTGCGCACGCCGGTCATGCCGAAGCGCGCGCCGCTCTCCACCACATTGTCGAGCAGGAACTTGTCGGCCGCATGCGGTCCCTCGATCGGCACCTTCAGCGCATCGCGCAATTCGGCGGCACCGCCGACATGGTCGATATGGCCGTGGGTCAGCCAGATCTTCTCCACGGTGACGCCGGTCTGCTTGATCGCGTCCAAAATCTTCGGCACGTCCCCGCCTGGATCGATCACCACGGCCTTCTTGCCGGGCTCGTTCCAGATGATGGTGCAGTTCTGCTCGAACAGCGTCACGGGGACGATGATCGCGCCGGCCTTGGCTTGCGAGGACTCTTGCGAGGATCCTTGGGTGTCATTTTGCTCGGTCATGGCGCCACAATGCCGATTTTTGCCATGCCGCCAAGCAAAAGATTCGTGGCCCAGCCCCGGAACGGCCGCCTCGGCCGTCACACGGCCGTCCCAATTCGCCTGCTGGTTTGAACCGGGGGCGTTGCTTCCGCGTTCTCTCGCGCGAGGCAGTTTTCGGGTGGGTTCTCCGACATGGCACAGGGCGAGGTGAATTGGTGGCGCGACGGCATCTTCTATCAGGTCTATCCGCGCTCGTTTCAGGACAGCGACGGTGACGGCGTCGGCGATCTCGCCGGCATCTTGCAGCGGCTGCCTTATGTGAAGTCGCTCGGCGTCGACGCGATCTGGCTGTCGCCGATCTTCTCTTCGCCGATGGCCGATTTCGGCTACGACATCTCCGACCATACCGGCATCGATCCGCTGTTCGGCACGATGGCGGATTTCGACGCGCTGCTCACTGCCGCGCACGAGAACGGTCTGAAGCTGGTCCTCGACCTCGTGCCCAACCACACCTCGGACCAGCATCCCTGGTTTGTCGAGAGCCGGTCCTCGCGCGACAATCCCAGGCGTGACTGGTACGTCTGGCGCGATCCGGCGCCCGATGGCGGCGTGCCGAACAACTGGGTGTCCGAGTTCGGCGGCAGCGCGTGGCAGTTCGACGAGACGACAGGTCAATATTACTACCACGCCTTCCTCGCCCAGCAGCCGGACCTCAACTGGCGCAACCCGGATGTCCGCGCCGCGATCTACGACGTGATGCGGTTCTGGCTTGAGAAGGGCGTCGACGGCTTTCGCGTCGACGTGATCTGGCACCTGATCAAGGACGCCGAGTTCCGCGACAATCCGCCGAACCCGCATTATGTCGAGGGCCGGCCGGCGCACGAGAAGATCATGACGCAATATTCCACCGACCAGCCGGAGGTGCATGACGTCATCGCCGAGATGCGGCGCGTCACCGATGCGTATCGCGCCCGCGTGCTGATCGGCGAGATCTATCTGCCGCTGCACCGGCTGATGGCCTATTACGGCAACGATCTCACCGGCGCGCAGATGCCGTTCAACTTCGCGCTGCTCTCGACCTTCTGGAGCGCGCGCTCGATCGAGAAGATCATCGACGATTACGAGAAGGCGCTGCCGAAAGGCGCCTGGCCGAACTGGGTGCTCGGCAATCACGACCGTCCGCGCGTCGCAAGCCGCGTCGGGCCGGAGCAGGCCCGCGTCGCTGCCATGCTGCTGCTGACGCTGCGCGGCACGCCGACGCTCTATTACGGCGACGAGATCGGCATGCATCAGCTCGCGATTGCGCCCGAGGATGTCCGCGATCCCTTCGAGAAGAACGTGTCCGGCATCGGCGTCGGCCGTGACGGCTGCCGCACGCCGATGCAGTGGGATTCCTCGAACTTCGCCGGCTTCTCGGACGTCCGGCCGTGGCTGCCGCTGCCCGAGGATCATATCCACGAGAACGTCGTCAATCTCGAAGCCGATACGCGCTCGATCCTCAGCCTGTACAAGCGGCTCATCGTGCTGCGAAAGAGCAGCTCGCCCCTGTTGGCGGGCAGCTATCATCCGATCGCGGCGCAGGGCGATCTCTTGATCTACCGCCGCGAGGCCGAGGGCAGGGCGGTGATCGTGGCACTCAATCTCGGTCCCGACCCGATCGCCGTCACCACCAGCGCGATCCGCTTCGGCAGCGAGATCCTGCTGTCGACGTTCCTCGATCGTGAGGGCGAGCGGCTGGAAGGGGTGTTGGATTTGCGCGGCAATGAGGGGGTGGTGGTCGTGCCGCCCGCCTAATCGTCGTCCCGGGGCGCGCGAAGCGCGAGCCCGGGACCCATAGCCACAGGGCGCGGTTTTGCGAAGACTCGGAGTTATCAGTTCGCGCCACACTCTTCCCTGGGGTTATGGGTCCCGGCCTTCGCCGGGACGACGGCGTTGTGTGTGGCTTACCCCGGATGCCTCTTCCCTCGCACCGTGGTCTCGTCGATATCACTGCGCTTCAAGAGATAGTCCAGCCCGCCGACCCGGTACCAGCGATAGCCATAGGGCTCCAGCACGACGCGGTGCTGGCCGCGCTTGTCGGCGTGGCTGTGGTCTTCCGCGAGCAGATTGATCAGGTGCGCGCCGGCATCATCGGGCAACCCCGTTGAAAACGCGATCTCGCGCGGCTTCTCATCGAGATTGTGCACGAACAGCACGGAATTGTTGCGCCAGTCGTAGCGCATGATGAAGACGGCGGGATCGCGCGTCGCAATGATGGCGAAATCGCCCCAGCCGATCTCCGGCACCTCCTTGCGCATGCGGACGATGCGTTCGGTCCAGTTCAGCATGGAATTGGCATCGCGCCGCTGCTTGGCGACGTTGACGTGCGGAAAGCCGTAAGGGCCCTTGTCGATGACGGGACACGCCGGCTTGTCGTTCTTGGTGAAGCCGCCATGCGGCTCGGTCGACCATTGCATCGGCGTGCGCGCGCAATTGCGCTCCGGCAGTGAGAGATCGTCGCCCATCCCGATCTCGTCGCCATAGCGGATCACGGGCGTCCCCGGCAGCGTGCACATCAGGCTGTAGGCAAGCTCGAGCCGCCTGCGGTCGCCGCCCAGCATCGGCGCGAGGCGGCGGCGGATGCCGCGGTCGTAGAGCTGCATGTCCTTGTCGGGGCCGAAGCTTTTGAACACGGTGTCGCGCTGCGCCGGGGTCAATCGCCCGAGATCGAGCTCGTCGTGATTGCGCAGGAACAGGCCCCATTGCGCCGAGGCCGGCCGCGGCTTGGTCGCCTTCAGCGCCTTCGCCAGCGGACGCGAGTCGCCGGATGCCAGCGCATAGAACAGATGCTGGTTGACGTGGAAGTTGAACATCATGTGCATGCGGTCGCCGTCGCGGCCGAAATAGTCCATGTCGGTTTCCGGCAGCACATTGGCCTCGGCGAGGATGATGGCGTCGCCCTGACGCCATTGCAGGAACTCGCGGAACGCGCGCAGCATGTCGTATTGCTCGACCGGCTTCTTCAACCTGGCGCCCTTGGTCGCGATCACGAAGGGGACGGCGTCCATGCGGAAGCCGGAGACGCCGAGCTGGATCCAGAACCCCATGATCTTCAGGATCTCGGCCTGCACGTGCGGGTTCGAGGTGTTGAGGTCGGGCTGGAAATCGTAGAAGCGATGGAAATACCAGGCGCCGGCGTCCTTGTCGCGCGTCCAGGTCGATTTCTGCACGCCGGGAAACACCATGCCCTTGTTGGCATTGGCCGGCTTCGTGTCGGACCAGACATACCAGTCGCGATAGGGCGAATTCCTGTCGCGCCGCGCTTCCTTGAACCAGTGATGCTGGTCCGAGGTGTGGTTGACGACGAGGTCGATGATGATGCGGATGCCGCGCTGCTTGCAGCCATGGGCGAACTCGACGAAGTCGCCGAGCGTGCCGTAGCGGGAATCGACGCTGTAATAATCGGCGATGTCGTAGCCGTCGTCGCGGCCCGGCGAAGTCTGGAACGGCATCAGCCAGATCGTGGTGATGCCGAGGCCGCAGATAGTCGAGCCGCCGCAGCAGGCCCTTGAAATCACCAACGCCGTCGCCGTCGGCATCCATGTAGGTGCCGACCGAGAGGCAGTAGATCACGCCGTTCTTGTACCAGAGATCGTCGATCATGCGCGAGCAGCCTCGATGCTCCGCCGAGGTGCGGCGGCTGCGTGATAAGTGCGAGGGCAGGGGGAGGTTCCCGCGCCACCGTCGTCCCGGCGAAGGCCGGGACCCATACCGCGTGATCTATCAATGGAGCGCGGTATTCGTAGCGCGGAACGGCCCACCACAAGTCTTCGTCAAACGTCTCCCTGTGGGTATGGGTCCCGGCCTGCGCCGGGACGACACTGAGAACGGAATCGGCTAAACTCGCCCCATGGACAACAGCGCCCGCAACATCGCCCTCGTTCCGCCGCCAGACCGCCGCCAGTCGGAGACGGCGCTCGCGATCGCGCGCGGCACGGCGCGGCTGCTGCGCTCGCTTGGTTTCTCCTGCATCAGCGAATTGCCGCTGCCCTCGGGCCGGCGCGCCGATCTGGTGGCGCTGAACGAGCGCGGCGAGATCTGGATCGTCGAGATCAAGTCGTCGGTTGAGGATCTGCGCGCCGATCAGAAATGGCACGAGTACCGCGCCCATTGCGACCGGCTGTTCTTCGCCTTCACGCAGGACCTGCCGTGCGAGATCTTTCCGCAAGACACCGGCCTGATCATCGCCGACGCCTACGGCGCGCATCTGCATTGCGAGGCGCCCGAGCACAAGATCGCGGCCGCCACGCGCAAGCAGATGACGGTGCGCTTTGCGATGGCGGCAGCGCTGCGGATCAACCGGCTGGTCGATCCGCAGGGGCACGCGGATTTCTGGGAATGAATGCGTAGGGTGGGTTAGCGTAGTTTCGTAGCCCGGATGGAGCGAAGCGCAATCCGGGACAATCCCATCCAGGCGCGACAGCCCCGGATTACGCTGCGCTCCATCCGGGCTACGCAGACGCCGTAGGGTGGGCAAAGCGAAGCGTGCCCACCATCCAAGCCGATCAGAATTTGAAACAGAGTTGGTGGGCACGGCGCTACGCGCCTTTGCCCACCCTACGACACCATTACCTTGGCGCGCGCTTGGCCAAAATCCGCTGCAACGTGCGGCGGTGCATGTTCAGCCGCCGCGCCGTTTCCGAGACATTGCGGTTGCACATCTCGTAGATGCGCTGGATGTGTTCCCAGCGGACGCGGTCGGCGGACATCGGGTTGGTCGGCAGCTCGGATTTCTCTGCGCTGGTCGACAGCAGCGCGGCGACGACGTCGTCGGCATCCGCGGGCTTGGAGAGATAATCGATCGCGCCCATCTTCACCGCGGTCACCGCGGTGGCGATGTTGCCATAGCCGGTCAGCACGATCGCGCGTGCATCCGGGCGCTTCTTCTTCAGCGCCGAGACCACGTCGAGGCCGTTGCCGTCGCCGAGGCGCAAGTCGACCACCGCGAAGGCCGGCGCCGCCTTGCCGATCTGCGCAAGACCGTCCGAGACGGTGTCACACGACGTCACCGCAAACCCGCGGGTCTCCATGGCGCGCGACAGCCGCTCCAGAAACGGCTTGTCGTCCTCCACGATGAGAAGCGAGCGGTCGGTCTGTTCGTTCAGTTCGGCGATTGCGTTCAAGGTTTGGTCCTCTCTCCTGCGCGTCCACATATGGCCTCGCAATCGGCCGGCGCCAAGGCCGCCAATGGTCGATCGGGCCCTCTGTGCGACGCAAGGTCGCGCCCTATCCTATTGTTTCTTCAAGCGTCTCGATAGCCTCAAAACGCTGTCGCGGCCACGTGATCTGGACCACCGCTCCGTGTTCCGGGAAGATCCGGTTGGTAAACGAGACCTTGGCGCCGGTGCGTTCGAGCAGGGTGCGCGCGATGAACACGCCCAATCCGAGCCCGCGCCGTTCGCCGCCGGCATCATCCTGGGTGCGCCGCCGCGACAGATAGGGCTCGCCGATCCGGTTGAGGATATCGGGCGGAATGCCGGGGCCGTCGTCGGAGATCAGGAGCTCGATCGTGTCCTTGTTCCACCAGGCGTTCACCTCGGCGGTGGTGCGGGCGAAATCGACTGCGTTCTCGACGATGTTGCCGACGCCGTAGAGGATCGCCGGGTTGCGCGAGCCGACCGGCTCGGCGAAGGCGGCCACCGCGATCCTCACCTTGATGTCGACGCCGAAATCGCGATGCGGGGCCACCACCTCCTCGATCAGCTCCGACAGCTTCATGCGGTCGAACGGCGCACCGGTGGAGGAGAGCTGGGTGATCTTGCTGAGGATGTCGCGGCAACGCTGGGTCTGCTCGCGCAGGGTTTTCAGATCGGCGGCAAAGCCCGGGTCCTTCACCGTCTTTTCCAGCTCGCGCGAGATCAGGAATATCGTCGCGAGCGGCGTGCCGAGCTCGTGTGCGGCGGCGGCGGCGAGGCCGTCGAGCTGGGTCAGATGCTGCTCGCGCGTCAGCACCAGCTCGGTCGCGGCCAGCGCATCCGCAAGCTTGCGCGCCTCCTCGGTCACCTGGAACGAGTAGAGGCTGGTGACCCCGATCGCGAGCACGATCGAGAGCCAGACGCCGACGAGATAGATCGGCGGCAGCACCAGCGGATCGTCGGAATCCCACGGCAACGGCAGGTGGTAGAAGAACAGCACCGAGGCGCAGGCGACCGCCAGCACGCCAAGCCCGAAGGTGAAACGGGCCGGCAGCGCGGTCGCCGAGATCAGCACCGGCGCGAGGAACAGGAACGAGAACGGGTTCTGGAGCCCGCCGGTGAAGAACAAGAGTCCGGCCAGCTCCACGATGTTCAGCGCGAGCAGTCCGGCCGCCTGCATCGGCTCCAGCCGCTGCAGCGGATTGGAGACGGCCTGGAGCCCCAGATTGAGCGCGGCCGACAGGGCGATGATGCTGACGCAGGGGACGATCTCGACATTGAACTCCAGCCCCTGCGCCACGATGAAGATCGCGGCGAGCTGGCCCAGCACCGCGAGCCAGCGCAGCCGCAGGATGGTGTCCAGGCGGATATGCCGCTGCGCGGGACGAAAGTCGGAAGCGGCAATTTCGGTCATGTCGGCCAATGTGGCGGTGCCTTCTTGTCACAAACGCGCGGCTGGTGGAACCACCCGGATTACAAGTCTTGCGCTGTCAGCTGCAATAGCAGAAGAACGGCCCAGCATGACCGGGAACGACAAAGCTTCAAGTCCGCCGACTGTCGCGGAGCGCAGCTCCTCTGCGGCAATTGCGGTCGATCACCTCGTCAAGGTCTACAAGCAGACCCGCGCCGTCGACGACATCTCGTTTTCGCTGCCGCGCGGCAGCATCACCGGGCTCTTGGGCGGCAACGGCGCCGGCAAGACCACGACCATCGCGATGATCATGGGCCTGGTGCTGCCGACCTCCGGCCGCGTGCAGGTGCTCGGTCACAGGATGCCCGAGGAGAGCGCTTCGGTGCTGGGCCGGATGAATTTCGAGAGCCCCTATGTCGACATGCCGATGCGGCTCACGGTGCGCCAGAACCTCACCATCTTCGGCAAGCTCTATGCGGTGAAGAATCTCGCGGGCCGCATCGCCAGGCTCGCCGACGATCTCGACCTCACCGAATTCATCGACCGCGCCAACGGCAAGCTCTCCGCCGGCCAGAAGACCCGCGTCGCGCTGGCGAAGGCGCTGATCAACCAGCCCGAGCTGCTGCTGCTGGACGAGCCGACCGCCTCGCTCGACCCTGACACCGCCGATTGGGTGCGAGCCCATCTGGAGCGCTATCGCAAGGAGAACAACGCCACCATCCTCTTGGCCTCGCACAACATGCTCGAGGTCGAGCGTCTCTGCGACCGCGTCATCATCATGAAGCGCGGCCGCATCGAGGACGACGACACGCCCGAGGCCATCATGGCCCGCTACAACCGCACCACGCTGGAGGAGGTGTTTCTGGACGTCGCCCGCGGCCGGGTGAACGGAGCTCAGGAGGCGGCGCGATGAGTGAGCCCCTGTGTTTCGGCCGTAGCCCGGGTGAGCGGAGCGATACCCGGGAACGCCGCCAGCAAAGTCCCGGATGTCGCTTCGCTCATCCGGGCTACGCGGTGCAGCCATGAGCGAGCTCTTGTGTTCTAGTCGTGATCGTAGCCCGGATGGAGCGCAGCGTAATCCGGGACCCCCGTCGCTTGTGGCACAATTCCCGGATTGCGCTTCGCTCCATCCGGGCTACGTGGTGCGCCGATGAGCGAGATCTCCCTTCACCGCGGCATCTCCATGCAGCGCATCGGCGCGATGATCCTGCGCTATTGGTACCTGTTGATGTCGTCCTGGCCGCGGCTGCTCGAGCTGCTCTACTGGCCGGCGCTCCAGGTCATCACCTGGGGCTTCCTCCAGCTCTACATCGCGCAGAACGCCAATTTCTTCGCGCGCGCGGGCGGCACGCTGATCGGCGCCGTCATCCTCTGGGACATCCTGTTCCGGGGACAGCTCGGCTTCTCCATCTCCTTCCTGGAGGAGATGTGGGCGCGCAACCTCGGCAACCTCATGATGAGCCCCTTGAGGCCGATCGAGTTTCTGCTGTCGCTGATGATCATGAGCCTGATCCGGCTCGCGATCGGCGTGATCCCGATGACGCTGCTCGCGCTGTTCCTGTTTCACTTCAACGTCTACAGCCTCGGCCTGCCGCTGATCGCGTTCTTCTGCAATCTGATCTTCACCAGCTGGTCGGTCGGCATCTTCGTCTCGGGGCTCGTGCTGCGAAACGGTCTCGGCGCCGAGAGCATCGTCTGGACCCTGATGTTCGCGATCATGCCGCTCGCCTGCATCTACTATCCCGTCAGCGTGCTGCCGGCCTGGCTGCAAGTCGTCGCCTGGGCGCTGCCGCCGACCTATGTGTTCGAGGGGATGCGCGCGCTGCTGATCGAGAACACCTTCCGCACCGACCTGATGCTGGAGGCGCTGGCCATCAATGCGGGCCTTCTGGTTGCATCTTTTGGGGCATTCCTTGCCCTTTTGCGCAGCGCCAGGAAGCACGGCTCGCTGCTGTCCGCCGGCGAATAGTTTCACTTTCCCGTGGATTCAGGCTGATTTAACCGTCTTCGCTACGTAGATGTACGGGGACGATGCATTGACGCAATATTACGCATTCGGCAGTATGCTGCGATGCGAAGAGGGATATAGCGATGCCTATTGGTGAGTTTGGCGGCGCGCCGCCCCTGGCTGCAGAAGGCAGTCCGGTTCTGACGACGCCGATGTACTGGATGTACGAGATGGCGCACGCCTCTCTCAATCCGGCACGTGCCGTCACCGACGCGACCAAGCTCCTGTTTCAGAATCCCCTCAATCCCTGGGCGCGCACCGAGGTCGGCAAGTCGGTCGCCGCGGCCTGCGAATTGTTCGAGCGCACCACGCGCCGCTACGGCAAGCCGGAATGGGGCCTCAACGACACCGAGGTCAACGGCATCCGCGTCCCCGTCGAGATCCGTTCGGTCTGGGAAAAGCCGTTCTGCCGGCTGCTCTATTTCGATCGCAAGTTCACCCGTCCGCTGCGCAGCCCGCAGCCGCGCGTGCTGATCGTAGCCCCGATGTCCGGCCACTATGCGACGCTGCTGCGCGGCACGGTCGAGGCCTTCCTGCCCGCGCATGAGGTCTACATCACTGACTGGGCCGATGCCCGCATGGTGCCGCTCAGCGAGGGCCGCTTCGATCTCGACGACTACATCGACTACGTCATCGAGATGCTGCACGTTCTCGGCGGCAACACCCATGTCATGGCGGTGTGCCAGCCCTCGGTGCCCGTCGTCGCCGCCGTCTCGATCATGGAGGCGCAGCGCAATCCGTTCGTGCCGACCTCGATGACGCTGATGGGCGGCCCGATCGACACCCGCCGCAATCCGACCGGCGTGAACGACCTCGCCCAGCAGCGCGGCATCGACTGGTTCCGCAACCACGTCATCACCAAGGTGCCGTTCCCGCATCCAGGCATGATGCGCGACGTCTATCCGGGATTCTTGCAGCTCAACGGCTTCATCAGCATGAATCTCGACCGGCACATGGATGCCCACAAGCAGCTCTTCGCCCATCTGGTGAAGGGCGACGGCGATCTCGTCGACAAGCATCGTGAGTTCTATGACGAATATCTCGCGGTGATGGACCTCTCCGCCGAGTATTACCTGCAGACGGTCGACACCGTGTTCGTGAAACACGCGCTGCCGAAGGGCGAGATGACCCATCGTGGAACCCGCGTCGATCCCTCCAAGGTCAAGCGTGTGGCGTTGATGACGGTCGAAGGCGAGAACGACGACATCTCCGGTCTCGGTCAGACCGAAGCTACGCACACATTGTGCAGCTCGATCCCCGATCATCGCCGCGTTCATTACGTTCAGAAGGGCGTCGGACATTACGGCGTGTTCAACGGCTCGCGTTTCAAGTCGGAAATCGTGCCACGGATTCACGACTTCATGGTCTCCGCAGCGAATCCGAGCTCGTTGCAGGCTCTCGCAGCCGAATAGAGCGTTTTCGAGCGAAGTGGCGACCGGTTCGCGTGAAGAAAACGCGTCAAAATTGGAATCCAGAGCCGTTCCGATTCGATCGGGACGGCTCTGGGCGCGTATTTCGGCTTTCCCGTCGAAAATTCGGCTGCTGCCGGAGGTTCCGGCAGGGCCTGTTGCCGTCCAGATTCGCGGTATTTAGGTAGCCTTATAGGAGTGAGTCCCCCCTCACCCCTTGGGGGTGTCGCATGCATCCAGCGGGGGCGAAAAAAGCGGGTTCCAACCCCAGTCTGTAGGGTCTCCCGGACGCCAGACCCCTGTATATTGGGCAAATGATTTGTTTTTGCGCCGAGCGCTTTCCCTGGCGGCGGTTATGGCAGAATCCGGGCGAACTCCTGCTCCCCGGACTCACAGACATGGCCACTCGCGCACTCCTCTATCGGCGGCCCCACGAGCCAAAGACCCTCGTCATCACCCATGGATCGCAGTTTTTTGCGATTCGGCTGCGTCGGCACAGACGCGCGCGCCGTTACACGCTCAGAATTCATCCGAGCGATCGCGAAGCCATCCTCACCATGCCGCCGCGCGGCACGCTCGCGGAAGCCAAGGACTTCGCGCAGCGTCACGGTGCATGGATAGCGGCACGTCTCGGGCGTTTGCCGAAGGCCGCGCCGTTCCAGCCTGGCACAGTGATACCGCTTCGCGGCGTTTCCCATCGTATCGTTCATCGCGCCGGTGCGCGCGGCACGGTGTGGACCGAGGTGCGCGACAGCGGCGAACGCATTCTCTGCGTCGCCGGCGGGGTCGAACATGCCGACCGCCGCGTCCATGACTTCCTCAAGCGCGAGGCGCGCCACGATCTCCAGCGTTCGGCCGAAGCCTATGCCGGCGAGCTCGGCGTCAGGGTCAAGCGCCTGTCGATCCGCGACCAGTCCAGCCGCTGGGGCTCCTGCACCTCGGCGGGCTCGCTGTCGTTCTCGTGGCGCCTGATCCTCGCGCCGCCCTTCGTGCTCGACTATCTCGCCGCGCATGAGGTCGCCCATCTCGTCGAGATGAACCACTCGGCGCGGTTCTGGCGTGTGTGCGGCAAGGTGTGCCCCTCGATGGAGCGCGCCAAGAAGTGGCTCGACACGCACGGCAATGACCTGCACCGGTACGGGGTCGAGGACTAGGGCCGCTGTTCGCCTCACTCTTCCGTCGTCCCGGCGAAGGCCGGGACCCATAACCACAGGGAGAAGTTTGGCGATGGCTGTTAGTTACTCCGCTTCGTTGGGGCAAGCACCGCGCATAATCGATAGATCGCGCGGTATGGGTCCCGGCCTTCGCCGGGACGACACCGAAGGTGGGCGAGAGCCTAACAACTCCCCGCCTTCGCGGGGAATGACAGCAGAGAGCGGGGCGGCATCAAGAGCGATTTGCGAGATTCTTGTCCTGCGCAGAGAAGATTGCGCGGCAAGCCTGATTTGCCTCTCTGCATCAAGCGCTTTTTCCAATCCGCCGCGCATCGCGCCGGCAATCACCGGCTACTGTGCATGGGGTTGTTTTCGCAGTTTTTGTTTTGAGGCATGGCGACCTCACGACGAAGCTATCGGTTCCCGCCAAACAGCCGGTCCATCAGCCAGCCATCGAGTCCTGCGGCGGCTTCCGGCCGCGCATTGGCGCGCGTGGGGGGCGGGCGATAGCCGCCATTGTTCGCCGGTGCGGGTCCGGGCGCGGCCGCCGTCGGCGGCGACACTTGCGATGCCGCCTGCGCGAGGTTCGACAGACCCCAGCCACCCGGCGAACTTGGTAGGTTCGCCACCTGCACGCCCTCGTGCGCGGTGCGCATGAAGCGCGACCAGACTTCCACCGGCAGGCCGCCGCCGGTGGCCTTCTTGGTCGGCGAGTTGTCGTCATTGCCGAGCCAGACGCCGGTGACGAGGTTGGCGGTGTAGCCGATGAACCAGGCGTCGCGGTAATCCTGGCTGGTGCCGGTCTTGCCGGCCGCCGGCCAGCCCGGGATCTCCGCCTTCTTGGCGGTGCCTGATATCAGCGTCTCCCGCATCATCGTGTTCATCATGCCGACATAGCGCGGGTCGATCACCTGGTTGCGCTCGTCCGCCTGGCGCATGTAGAGCAGCTTGCCACTGAGCGTCCTGATCCGCGTGACGACATGCGGCGTCACCGTGAAGCCGCCATTGGCGAACGGCGCATAGGCGCCGACCAGCTCGACGACCGAGACCTCGGAGGTGCCGAGCGCGATCGAGGCGTTGGGCTCCAGCTTGGAGGAGATGCCGAGCCGGTGCGCGGTGCGCACCACGTTCTTCGGCCCGACCTCGAGGCCGAGGCGGATCGCGACCGTGTTAAGCGACATCGCCAGCGCCTGGGTCAGCGTCACCGCCCCGAAATATTCATGGGTGTAGTTCTCAGGTCTCCAGCCCTTGACCTCGATCGGCGCGTCCTGTCGCATGGTATCGGGCGTCAGGCCCTGCTCGAGCGCGGTCAGGTACACGAACGGCTTGAACGAGGAGCCCGGCTGGCGCTTGGCGGTGACCGCGCGGTTGTACTGGCTCTCGGAATAGTTCCGCCCGCCGACCAAGGCGCGCACGGCGCCGTCGGGCGTCATCGCCACCAGCGCGCCCTGGCTGACATTGAACTTCACGCTCTTGGCCGCGAGCTCGTCGATGATGGCGGCTTCCGCCACGCCCTGCAGCTTCGGATCGATCGTGGTCTCGACCTTGATGCTCTCGTCGATCTGGCCGACGAGGTCGTCCAGCACCTCGCCGATCCAGTCGGCGACGTAATTGACCGTGCCGGCACCGACCGGCTTCACGTTGTAGGAGGGATGGCCGATCGAGGCCTGCGCCTGCGCGTCGGTGATGAACTTTGCATCCGCCATCGCCGTGAGCACGATCTGCGCGCGCGCTTCCGCGCCTTCCGGGTTCCGGTTCGGCGCAAGCCGCGAGGGCGATTTGACGAGGCCGGCCAGCATCGCGGCTTCTGCGATGGTCACGTTCTTCGCCGACTTGCCGAAATAGCGCTGCGCGGCGGCCTCGACGCCGTAGGCGCCCGAGCCGAAATAGACGCGGTTGAGATAGAGCTCCAGGATCTCGTTCTTGGAATGCTTGCGCTCCAGCCAGATCGCGAGCTCCGCCTCCTGCAGCTTGCGCTGCATGGTGCGCTCCTGGGTCAGGAACAGGTTCTTCGCGAGCTGCTGCGTCAGCGTCGAGCCGCCCTGCGACACGCCGCGATGGAGCACGTTGGTGACGAGCGCGCGCAGGATGCCGACGGGATCGATGCCGAAATGCGAATAGAAGCGGCGGTCCTCGATGGCGATGAAGGCCTTGGGCAGGTATGGCGGCAGATCCTTCAGCGCGATATTGGCGCCGGCCATCTCGCCGCGCTGCGCCAGCATGCTGCCGTCGATGCCGACGATCTGGATCGTCGGTGGACGCTTGGGAATCTCCAGCGACTGGATCGGCGGCAGATGGGCGCCGACCCAGACCACGACGCCGATCACGGCGATCGCGCCCCACAGGCCCAGCACCGCGCCCCAATAGACCAGGCGGCCAATGCTGGCGCCGATGCGCGACTTCGACCGGCGCTTGGCGCCGCTGCGGCCGGCCGATGCCTTCCGCTCGCGCGGCGGCTCGTCGGTGGAATCCTCAGCTTTGCTCTTGGCGGATGATTTCGTGGACTTCTTCGGCTTGTCCTCGCCGCCCGGGACGCGGTCGGCCGCGGTCAGGCGCAGGTCGGCGAGCGCCGCGGGCAAGCCGAACAGCGGCTCCTTCCGCCCACCCTTTTTCTTTCCCCACGCCATACGCAAACGCCCGGTCAGTCCGCCCCGCCGCACGCTAGCGGTCGCTGTTTAAGGCCCGGTTACCCAGACGTTAACGCGCGATTAGGAGGTGCGGCATTCGCCGGCCGCAGTTCCGCTCATCGGACGGTGAAGCTAGGATCGCCGCCACAAAACAAGAGGGAACACGCGAGGGAGTACCTATGGGCCACATCGATCCGACCAAGGAGATTTTTGCGCAATTCCGGGACAACGACCGCCCGGGCCCGATCCACATGCTCAATCTGGTGCGCTTGCGCAAGGACGCCGCCTATCCGGACGGCCGCAAGGTGAGCGGCGCGGAGGCCTATGCGGCCTATGGCCGCGAGAGCGGCCCGGTGTTCGAACGCCTCGGCGGCCGCATCGTCTGGCAGGGCAGGTTCGAGCTGATGCTGATCGGCCCGCAGGAGGAGCGCTGGGACCACTGCTTCATCGCCGAATACCCAAGCGTCGCCGCCTTCGTCGAGATGATCCGCGATCCCGTCTACCGCGAGGCGGTGAAGCACCGTCAGGCCGCCGTAGAGGATTCGCGGCTGATCCGGCACGCGGTGCTGCCGGTGGGGAAGAATTTTGGGGAGGTGCCGGCGTGAACGCCGTCGGGCGAATCTCTCTCCATCGTCATGGCCGGGCTTGACCCGGCCATCCACGACTTCCTTTGTCGCCCCAAGAACGTGGATGCCCGGGACAAGCCCGGGCATGACGTCGTTGAGGCAGTTGTTTTCAACCACTAACCCGCCGGACCCGCATCCTCCAGGATCGGGCCGAACAGCTCCCAGCGCTCGCCATTGAACTTCATCATCTGAAGCTGCTTGTTGACGCGGTAGTCGGTCGGCGAGGTGTTGGCCTTGATGCCGGGCAAGGCGGTGTCACCGACCACGTCCTTCAGCGACGCGGCCTGCTTCATGACGTTCTCGCGCGTCAGGTTGTCGCCGCACTGCTGCAGCACATGGGCAAGAAGCTGGGCGGTGCCATAGCCATACACGTTGAAGTTCGAATCCTTGTCGCCGTCCGGATAGTACTTCGCCATGAAGTCGAAATATTTCTTCATGCCGGCATCATCCTTCCAGGTCGGATCGAGCGGATCCTTGCCGTAGTTGACGCTGATCACGCCCTTGGCGGCGTCGAGACCGGCGGGCTTCATCACCGCGCCGACCGAGGTGGCGTTGATGTCGACGATCTGCACCGGATGCCAGCCGATCTCGGCGATCTTCTTGATCGCCTGCGCGGCCTGCTTCGGCGTGGTGGCGCTGAAGAACAGGTCGGCGCCGGCATCCTTGATCTTGAGGATCTGCGAATCGATGGTCGGGTCGGAGACCTCGTAGGACGCTTCGGTCACGATCATCTTGGCGGCCTTGTCGCCGAGGCCGGCCTTGATGCCGTTCAGATAGTCCTTGCCGAGGTCGTCGTTCTGAAAGAGCACGCCGATCTTGGCGTTCGGATGCTCCTTCAGGATGTATTGGCCATAGATGCGGCCTTCGACGAAATAGTTCGGGTTGTAGCCCATGGTCCACGGGAAGTTCTTGGGGTCCGTGAACTTCGAGGCGCCGGTGGCCGCGAACAGCTGCGGCACCTTCTTGGAGTTGAGATATTTCTGCACGGCCGCGTTCGAGGGCGTGCCGATGATCTGGAACGTCAGCAGCACCTCGTCGCTCTCGACCAGCTTGCGCACCTGCTCCACTGCTTTCGGCGGCGAATAGGCATCGTCGTATTGAATCAGATTGATCTTGCGGCCGTTGATGCCGCCCTGGTCGTTGATCATCTTGAAATAGGCGGCCTGGGTCTTGCCGATCGACGCATAGGCCGACGCCGGTCCCGAGAACGGCACAGTCTGGCCGACCTTGATCTCGGTGTCGCTGGCGCCCGGATCGTATTTCTTCTGGGCATTGGCCGCAGAGACCGACAGCGCCAGAGTCAGCGCCGTTGCCGTGGCCAGATGCAGCATTCCATTCCTCATTCGCAATTTCCTCAGCTTGTTATTGCCGATGATCGATCCCGTGCGCTCTTGCACACCGGACGTCACCGCTGAGGGCGATAGTGGAGGAGGGGTAACTGCAACGCAAGGTGGGGCGCGCACCGCAGTTCGTAGGGTGGGTTAGCTTGGCGGCTGCGCGAAGCGCAGTCCGCTAGGCGTAACCAACCACTTCTGTCACCGCGGATAGAGCCAGTGATGGGTTACGCCGAGCAGATTCGCTTCGCGCATCTGCTCGGCTAACCCACCCTACGAAACCGTTTGTGTCGCTAGCCTGCCGGGCCGTTGTCCTCGATGATCGGGCCGAACAGCTCCCAGCGCTCGCCGTTGAACTTCATCATCTGCATCTGCTTGTTGACGCGGTAGTCGTTCGGTCCGGTGTTGATCTTGATGCCGGGCAGCGCGAAGCTCGGGGTGAAGTCCTTGATGTTGGCGACCTGCTTCATCACGTTCTCACGCGACAGGTCGTCGCCGCACTGTTTCAGCACCTGCGTCAGCAACTCGGCGACCGAATAAGCATAGGTGTTGACCGTGTTGAGCTTGTCGCCTTCGGGGAAATACTTGTCCATGAAGGCGAAGAAGGCCTTCACGCCCGGATCGTCCTTCCACTGCGGGTCACTCGGCTCCTTGCCGTATTGGGTCGAGATGATGCCCTTGGAAATGTCGAGGCCGGCCGGCTTCAGCGTCGCCGAGATCGGACTCGCATTGATGTCGAGGATGTGCACCGGCGTCCAGCCGAGCTCGGCCACCTTCTTGATGGCCTGCGCCGCGAACTTCGGCGTCGAGGCATCGTAGAAGAGATCGGCGCCGAGCGACTTCAGCTTGACCACCTGCGAATCGACGGTCGGGTCGGTGACCTCGTAGGACACCTCGCCGACGATCATGCCGGCGGCCTTGTCGCCGAGGCCGCTCTTGAGGCCGGCGAGATAGTCGCGGCCCATGTCGTCGTTCTGGTAGAGCACGCCGATCTTGGCGTTGGGGTGATTGGCGAGAATGTACTTGGCGTAGATGCGTCCCTCGGACACGTAGTTGGGATTGTAGGCGATGGTCCAGGGATAGTTCTGCGGATCGTTGAAGCGTGCGGCGCCGGTCGAGGCCAGCAGCTGCGGGATCTTCTTGCTGTTGAGATATTTCTGCACGGCGGCGTTCGCGGCCGTACCGATGATCTGGAAGGTGAACAGCACTTCGTCGCCTTCGACCAGCTTGCGCACCTGCTCGACCGTCTTCGGCGGCGAATAGGCATCGTCGTACTGGATCAAATTGATCTTGCGGCCGTTGATGCCGCCCTGATCGTTGATCATCTTGAAGTAGGCGGCCTGGGTCTTGCCGATATTGGCATAGACGGAATAGGCGCCGGAGAACGGCACGGTCTGGCCGATCTTGATCTCGGTGTCGCTCGCGCCGGTGTCATACTTCTTCTGGGCGAGGGCTTGGCTGGCGGAGAACGCGAAGGCGAGCGCCGCCGTGGCAGTTATGAAGGCTCTGCGATTGCTCATGTTGGGTTGTTCCTCCTGACGGAATTTCCGGCCGACGGTCTTTTTCCGTTGATTGCAACGGTCGCCATCGCTGCCGAGGAGTGTGGAGGAACGTTCGCCGCCGCGCAAGGATCGCGGCGCTGCGCCGTAGCGTCTCAGGCCAGGGATATTAACCAGCAGTCTTAGGCCAGGAACAATGCCACCAGCGCGATGGCCGCCGGCAGCGCCTGCACGATCAGGATGCGCGTGCTGACGGTCGCCGCGCCATAGGCGCCGGCCACGATCACGCAGAGCAGGAAGAACGCCTTGATCTGGAATGCGAAGGCCGGGTTGCCGTGAAGCAAGCCCCAGATCAGGCCGGCGGCGAGGAAGCCGTTATAGAGGCCCTGATTGGCAGCCATCACCTTCGTGATCGCGGCCTTCTCCGGCGTATTGCGAAAGACCTTCAAGCCCTGCGGCTTGTCCCAGAGGAACATCTCCAGGATCAGAAAGTAGGCGTGCAGTGCGGCGACCAGCGCCACCAGTATATTGGCGATCAGGATCAAGTTGAGCTCCCCCAGCGTCAGCTTTCGGGTGGACGGTAGCACGTCCGGCATGGCAATTGCGATGCCTGTTCCGAATTGATGGTGTCGCAATGGCCGGTCGATCAACATCTCCGCCCGAGAGTTTCGGCCTCGATCGCCTGGCAACGCCGATCGGAACCGCTCTGCTCGTCACTGATGCCGAGGGCGCCCTGCGCGCGCTCGACTGGGACGACTACGAGCACCGCATGCGCGAGCTGCTGCGCCTGCATTACGGCGCGGTGGATTTGAGCGAGCGCTCCGCGCCGGCAGCGATGAAGGCCGCGCTGTCGGATTACTTCGCCGGCGATCTCGGAAGGCTTTCAGCCATCGCATGGCGCATCGCCGGCACACCGTTCCAGCAAAAGGTCTGGACCGCGCTTGCCAAGATCCCCGCCGGCACCACGATGAGTTACGGCGCGCTCGCCGCTGGGATCGACATGCCCAAGGCCATTCGCGCCGTCGGCCATGCCAACGGCTCCAACCCGATCAGCGTCGTGCTGCCCTGTCATCGCCTGATCGGCGCCGACGGCTCGCTGGTGAAATACGGCGGTGGGCTGGAGCGCAAGCGCTGGCTGCTGCGGCATGAGGGGGTGGAGGTTTGAAGGCTTAGCGCGCGCAACCTCTCTCTCCTCGTCATTCCGGGGCGCCGCGCAGCGGCGAGCCCGGAATCCATCGCGCCACCGACTCCGCGGATGAATGGATTCCGGGTTCGCGCTACGCGCGCCCCGGAATGACGAGGGGAGAGAGGGGCGCGACCGACCTCACGCCGCCGGTTGAACCGCCTTGTCGGCGGCCATCACATGGGTCAGCGCGCTCTTGATCGCGGACTGCCGGGTCGGCGCGTTGATCTGCGCGCCGAGCAGGTCGGTGACGTAGAACACGTCGCGCGCGCGCTCGCCGAAGGTCGCGACGTGGGCGGAGGCGATGTTGAGGTTGAGCTTCGAGATCGCGGTGGTGAGCTCGTAGAGCAGGCCGGGCCGGTCGAGACCGGACACCTCGATCACGGTGTAGCGGTCGGACCACTGGTTGTTGATGGTCACTTCCGGCTCGATCACGAAGGGCCGCGCCTTGCTGCGCACGGTGCGCCGCGCCACCACCTCGGGCAGGCGCAGCTTGCCTTCGAGCACGTCCTCGATCATCTCGCCGATCCGGGTGGCACGCCGTCCCTCGTCCTCGTCGCGGTCGTATTCCCGGGAGATCGAGATCGTGTCGAGCGCGCGGCCGTCGGTCGTGGTGTAGATCTGGGCGTCGACGATGTTGGCGCCGGCGGAGGCGCAGGCGCCCGCGATGATCGACAGCAGCCAGGGATGGTCGGCGGCGAAGATGGTCAGCTCGGTGACGCCGCGCACTTCGTCGAAGCCGACATTGATCGCGAGCTTGTGGCCGGCCTGCTCGCTGGAGCGGACGAAGCGGGCGTGGCGGATCTTGCGCGGCAGCTCGACCTTGAGCCAGTAGGCCGGGTAGTGCCGGGCGATATAGGCATCGAGCTCGTCCGCCGGCCATTCGGCGAAGGCCATGCGGAATTCGGCATGTGCGGCCACGAGGCGTTTTCCCCGATCGACCTCCGAGAAGCCGCCGGTCAGCACCGGCTCGGTCTCATAATAAAGCGAGCGCAACAGCTGCGCCTTCCAGCCGTTCCAGACGCCGGGACCGACGCCGCGGATGTCGGCGGTGGTGAGGATCGTCAGCAGCTTCATCTGCTCGACCGACTGCACCACGGCGGCGAAATTCTCGATGGTCTTGCGATCCGACAGGTCGCGCGACTGCGCGACCGTGGACATGGTCAGATGCTCCTCGATCAGCCAGGCCACGAGCTCGGTGTCGGCCGCGCTGAAGCCGAGCCGCGGGCACAGCCGCCGCGCGACCTTGGCGCCTGCGATCGAGTGATCCTCCGGCCGGCCCTTGGCGACGTCGTGCAAGAGCGTGGCGATGTAGATCACGGAGCGGTGCTCGGGCCGGGACTTGCGCATCAGGTCGCTCGCCAGCGCGAACTCCTCGATGCCGCCCCGCTCGATGTCCTGGAGGAAGCCGATGCAGCGGATCAGATGCTCGTCGACGGTGTAGTGATGATACATGTTGAACTGCATCATCGAGACGATCTTGCCGAAGGCGCGGATGAAATGGCCGAGCACGCCGGTCTCGTTCATGCGCCGCAGCACGATCTCGGCGTTGTCGGAGGTCAGGATCTCCATGAACAGGCGGTTGGCTTCGGGGTTCTCGCGAAGCTGGGCGTTGATCAGGCCGAGCGAGCGCGTCACGTCGCGCATCGCATCCGGGTGGAAGGCGAGGTTGTTCTTCTGCGCCAGGCGGAAGATGCGGATCAGGTTGACCGGATCGTGCTTGAAGACGTCGGGCGCGGCGACGTTGATGCGGTTGTTGTCGACGATGAAGTCGTCGCTGTCGGGGACGCGTCGCTTGACCGGAGTCGGGCGCAGCCGCGCCATCATTCGGCTCAAGACCGGCGCGGGCTTGGCCTGCTGGTCCTCGAGCTTGGCGCAGAGAATGGCGGTGAGATTGCCGACTTCCTTGGCGACCAGGAAGTAGTGCTTCATGAACCGCTCGACGTCCTGCATGCCGGGATGCGAGGTGTAGCCGAGCCGGATCGCGATCTCGCGCTGGAGGTCGAAGGAGAGGCGCTCCTCGGCGCGGCCGCAGTAGAAATGCAGATTGCAGCGCACCGACCAGAGGAAATCGGCGCAGCGGCGGAAGCTGCGATATTCCTGCGCGTCGAACACGCCGCGCTCGACCAGCTCGTCGGTATCGCGGACGCGGTAGACGTATTTGGCGATCCAGAACAGCGTGTGCAGGTCGCGCAAGGCGCCCTTGCCGTCCTTGACGTTGGGTTCGACCAGGTAGCGCGACTGGCCGCCGCGGCGGTGCCGCTCCTCGCGCTCGGCGAGCTTTGCAGTGACGAATTCGGACGCGGTGCCCTGCACCACTTCCTTGTCGAAGCGTTCGACCAGCTCGTCATAGAGCGGCTGGTCGCCGGTCAGGAAGCGCGTCTCCAGGATCGCGGTGCGGATCGTCATGTCGCCGCGCGCCTGCCGGATCGATTCGTCGACCGAGCGCGTGGCGTGTCCGACCTTCAGCCCCATGTCCCAGAGGCAATAGAGGATCGCCTCGGCGACCTGCTCGCCCCAGGCCGTCTGCTTGTAGGGCAGGATGAAGAGCAGATCGATGTCCGATTCCGGTGCCATCAGGCCGCGGCCATAGCCGCCCGTCGCCACCACCGCCATGCGCTCGGCGCCGCTCGGGATCGGCGAGCGGTAGAGATGGCGGGTCGCCGCCGAATAGAGGATGCGGATGATCTCGTCCTGCACATGGCACAGCCGCTCGGCGCAGCGACGGCCATGGCGGTCCTTCAGCAGGATCGCCTGTGCGGCGGCGCGCGCCGCGATCAGCTCGGCCTTGAGCAATTGCGCCATGGCGGTGCGGAACGCGTCCTCGCGTCCGTGGTGCTTTTCGGCAAGCGCATCGACCGCGGCGGTAATCCGCGCGGTGTCGAAGCGATCGTCCACCTCTTGCTTGTGCTGTGTCGTGACGCTGTCCATGCCTCATCGGATATAAGAGGTGACAGGCGCTGTCACCCGCCATTCGCTGGCAATAGTCGTTCCATGCTTGAAAAGCCCGGCATCGGGCAAAGTTGTTCTCGGGCGACCCGCCTTCAAGGGTGGGATTTTCTCGTTGACCTCTAGATATAACTCATTGAAAAACAATGAAGTTTTTGAGGAGGCCGGGCATGACCAAGGTGACACGACGCATTCTGTTGGCGGCAGCAATGGCGCTCGCCATGACCCCCGCCGCGCGGGCGGCCGATCCGCTCAAGGAAATCCGCATCGACTGGGCGACCTACAACCCGGTGTCGCTGGTCCTGAAGCAGAAGGGGCTGCTGGAGAAGGAGTTCGCCAAGGACGGCATCACCATCACCTGGGTGCAGTCGGCCGGCTCCAACAAGGCGCTCGAATTCCTCAATGCCGGCTCGATCGATTTCGGCTCGACCGCGGGCTCGGCGGCGCTGGTGGCGAAGATCAACGGCAACCCGATCAAGTCGATCTACGTCTATTCGCGTCCCGAATGGACCGCGCTGGTGACGGGCAAGGAGTCCAAGATCGCAAGCGTTGCGGATCTCAAGGGCAAGCGCGTCGCGGTGACGCGCGGCACCGATCCGCACATCTTCCTGGTGCGCGCGCTGCTTGGTGCCGGCCTCACCGAGAAGGACATCACGCCGGTGCTGCTCCAGCACGCCGACGGCAAGACCGCGCTGATCCGCGGCGATGTCGATGCCTGGGCCGGGCTCGATCCGATGATGGCGCAGGCCGAGGTGGAGGAAGGCGCCAAGCTGTTCTACCGCAAGGCCGACGCCAACACCTGGGGCATCCTCAATGTGCGCGAGCAGTTCCTGAAGGACTATCCGGACATCGCCCGCCGCGTGCTCGCAACTTACGAAGAGGCGCGCAAATATTCGTTGGCGAACTACGACGATCTCAAGAAGACCTTCATCGCCGTGACCAAGCTTCCCGAGGCCGTCGTCGACAAGCAGCTCAAGGAACGCACCGAGCTGACGCATAGCCGCACCGGTGCGCCCCAGCGCGAGTCGATCCTCGCCGCGGGCCTGGCGTTGCAGCAGGCAGGCGTCGTCGACGCCAAGGTCGACGTGAAGGCGACGCTGGATGCGCTGATCGACGACCAGGTCCCGCTGCCGACGAATTAGTTTGGCGCGGAAGAGGCACGCGCAAGCAACATACTCCGCCGTCGTCCCGGGGCGCGAAGCGAACCCGGGACCCATAACCACAGGGAGTGGTTTGGCGCGAAAGCGGTAACTCCGAGTCCCCGTAACCACGTCTCCCTGTGGTTATGGGTCCCCGCCTTCGCGGGGACGACGCAAGAAAGCGCGGCAATAGTAGTGTTGCATTCCCTGACCAGACACGCTTCCTACCGGCCATGATCACCGACGCGCCTGCCTTGCAACGATCTTCTGATACGGCCGAGAGCGCCGCCGCGCCCTCGCGCGTCGCGCGTTACGCGCGGCCGGTGCTGGGTGTGCTGTTGCCGCTTGCGCTCGCGCTCGGCTGGGAGCTCGTGGTGTGGTCTGGCTGGTCCAACGGCCGGCTGGTGCCGCCGCCCTCGCGCGTCTTTGTCACCATCGCTGATCTCGCCCGCTCCGGCGAACTCGTCCGTCACATCGCCGCGACGCTGTGGCGCGTCGGCCTCGGCT
This sequence comes from Bradyrhizobium sp. WSM2254, assembly GCF_000472645.1. Lineage (NCBI taxonomy): Bacteria > Pseudomonadati > Pseudomonadota > Alphaproteobacteria > Hyphomicrobiales > Nitrobacteraceae > Bradyrhizobium > Bradyrhizobium sp. WSM2254. The sequence continues at coordinate 110,229 of NZ_AXAB01000001.1, forward strand.
TCGCGTTCGGCGTCGTCGCCGGCACGGTGCTCGGGGCGATCTCAGGCTATTGGTCGCTGGCGCGCCGGCTGCTCGATCCGACCGTGCAGGCGCTGCGCGCGATACCCTCGCTGGCCTGGGTGCCGCTGTTCATCCTCTGGCTCGGCATCTTCGAGACCTCGAAGATCGCGCTGATCGCGGTCGGCGTGTTCTTCCCGGTCTATCTCGGCGTCATGGGCGCGATCCTCTCGGTCGATCGCAAGATCGTCGAGGTCGGCCGCACCTTCCGCCTGTCCGGCCCGGCGATGATCCGCCGCATCCTGCTGCCCGCAGTGCTGCCGGCCTATGTCGTCTCCTTGCGCGTCGGCCTCGGTCTCGGCTGGATGTTCGTGGTGGCGGCCGAATTGATCGGCGCCTCCGAAGGCCTCGGCTATCTCCTGCTCGACGGCCAGCAGCTCGGCAAGCCCGCGCAGATTCTCGCCGCCATCGTGATCTTCGCCATCCTCGGCAAGCTCACGGACTGGCTGATCGAGGTCGGGTCCGCGCCCTTCCTGCGCTGGCAGGACGCCTTCGGGCGCGCCGGGGGAGCGTAACGCGATGCTGGCGCTCGACCGGGTCGGCAAGACCTATCCCAACGGCGTCGAGGCGCTGGCGCGCTTCTCCGCCGAGATCAGGCAGGGCGAGATCGTCGCCATCATCGGCGGCTCCGGCTGCGGCAAGTCCACGCTGCTGCGCGCCATCGCCGGCCTCGACCGCGCCTCCTCGGGCACGGTAACGCTCGACGACGAGGCGATCAGTTCGCCCCATGCCAAGATCGGCATCATCTTCCAGGAGCCGCGGCTTTTGCCCTGGCTCAGCGTCGCCGACAATATCGGCTTTGGCCTTGCCGATCTGCCCGCGGCCGAGCGGCGCGAGAAGGTGGCGCGCGCGCTCGCGCGCGTCGGGCTCGCCGACAAGGCGCAGGCCTGGCCGCGCGAGCTCTCCGGCGGGCAGGCGCAGCGCGTCGCGATCGCCCGCGCGCTGGTGCCGCAGCCCGAGGTGCTCTTGCTCGACGAGCCGTTCTCCGCGCTCGACGCTTTCACCCGCAGGGATCTCCAGGATCATCTGCTCGATCTCTGGGCCGACACGCGCCCGACCTTGATCCTCGTCACACATGACGTCGACGAGGCCGTGGTGCTGGCCGATCGCGTGCTGGTGATGCGGCCGCGGCCGGGGCGCTTGTTCGACCAGATCGAGATCAATCTCGGGCGGCCGCGCGACCGCAATTCGCCGCTGTTCGAGAACTTCAAGCGAAGTGTGCTGACGTCACTCGACCGTTCGCTCGACCGCAGCGTGCCCGACCGTGACGCAACCCTGGGTCCCGGTCAGGCCATGTGGTGGTGACAATCTCTCCCCAAGCCGGTACATCGAGAGGCGATTTTTCCGGGAGAGAACGAAGATGGACGCTGCCCAACTGCGCCAGATGCAGGCCCCGATCAAGGAACGCTACAAGACCGATCCCAAGACCGCGCTGATCACGTTGAAGGCGAAGGGCTCGACCGACAGCGATGGCATCGCCTGCAAGGTCGAGACCGGCCGCGCCATCGCGCTTGCCGGCCTGCATCCGGCCACCGGCGGCTCCGGCCTCGAACTCTGCTCCGGCGACATGCTGCTCGAGGCGCTGGTCGCCTGCGCCGGCGTCACGCTGAAATCGGTCGCGACCGCGATCGAGGTGCCGCTCAAGACCGGCAACGTCTATGCCGAGGGCGATCTCGATTTCCGCGGCACGCTCGGCGTCGACAAGGAGACGCCGGTCGGCTTCGCCGAGATCCGTCTCCGCTTCGAGGTCGACACGCCGGCGCCGCAGGACAAGCTCGATCTCCTGCTCAAGCTCACCGAGCGCTATTGCGTGGTCTACCAGACCATCAAGAACGGCCCGAAGGTGTCGGTGTCGATGCAGCGGATGTGAGTAGCGAAAGCCGCTACTCCACAGATGGTGTCGTTCCCGCGTAGGCGGGAACCCATAACCCCAGGCCGTCGTGATTTCGGACGGTCGTTGCTCCAGCTCTTAAACCACTACGGCCTGTGGTTATGGATTCCGGGCTCGCGCTTCGCGCGCCCCGGAATGACAGACAGAATGTCCCCCGACCTCCACTTCATCCTCTTCCTCCTCCTGCGCATGGCGATCGCGGCGGCGTTCGTCGTGACGGCCTCGATCATCACCGAGCGATCGGGTCCCGTGATCGGCGCACTGATCGCGACCCTGCCGGTCTCGGCCGGTCCGTCCTACGTCTTTCTTGCCATCGACCATGACGCCGGCTTCATCGCGCAGGGCGCGCTGGCGAGCCTGCCGGTGAATGCGGCGACCATCTTCATGTGCCTCACCTATGTCGTGCTGTCGCAGCGGCACAATCTCACGGTGAGTTGCGGCAGCGCCGTCGCGGTGTGGATCGTGCTGGCCTCGATCATCCGCCAGTTCGACTGGTCGCTCACCGCCGGGCTTGCCGCCAATCTGATCGCATTCGGCATCTGCATTCCGCTGCTTGCAGGCTATCGCCACGCGAAGATGCCGCTGGTGACACGGCGCTGGTACGACGTCCCCATGCGTGCTGCGCTGGTCGCGATCCTCGTCGCCATCGTGGTTTCGACGTCGGGCTGGGTCGGCCCCCGCATCAGCGGTATCATCGCGCTGTATCCGGTGGTGTTCTCCAGTATCATGCTGATCCTGCATCCACGCATCGGCGGTCCACCGACCGCCGCCGTGCTCGCCAACTCCGCCTGGGGCCTGCTCGGATTCGGCATGGCGATCGCGGTGCTGAACGTCGCCGTCACGCAGTTCGGCTTGGCGGTCGGCTTGAGTTGTGCACTCGCCACCTGCATCGGCTGGAACCTGACGCTGTGGCGGATGGGGCGACGGAAAAGGGCGGTGCATTAGCCGCGCCGCGCTTCGCAAGGCGAGGTACGCTACGCCTGGGACCTCAGCCCTGGGTCAGGATAGATAGTTACGGGGGCTGGCTGACCCGCTAAGATAGGAACAGAGCAAGATCGGGCGTGTGATGGAGGGATTGTACAAGGTCGAATACGATATCAACGACGGCTCCGGCCGCAGCGTTCTGTACGCCCATGCCGGGAAAATGCTTGGCGGCAACACGGCCTTCGCCCACTTCGGCACCTACGAGATTGTAGACGGCGAAATCGTCGCCAGGCTCCGGACGAAGCGCCACAGCCGGTCGCTGCAGCACAGGTCGCTGGTCAGTTCCGACGCCGTCACAATCAGCATTCGCGGTCGACAGCAGGGCAAGCTCTGCCGCTTCGAGGGAGAAGTGGTCGAGGACGCCTCGGTGTTTCGCGCCGTGATGACGCCGCTCAGCGACGATGACGTTCCCCCGCCCGGTGCGGTCGGCGAGGGCGGCATCGTCAGCGGACTCTATTCGATCGACATCCGGATGCTGGATGGAATTGCCGGTGGCCATACCGGCGTGATGTTGCTGCGCTACGGCCGCATCCTCGGCGGCGATGCCTTCTTCTATTATCTCGGCGCCTATTCTTCGGCGAACGGGCGCTGGAAAGGCGAATTCGTCAATCAGGAACACACGCCGGCGAAGAGCGAGCATCCCTTGTTCGGTGGCTATGAGGTGGGCATCGGCTTCTCCGGCCACTGCGATGACAAGGGCGCCGAAATGGAAGCGACCGCGCTCGCCGGCAAGCGCAGCATCCGCCTCGCCGCCACCTTGAAGCTGATCGAGCCGTTTGCCGGGGCGGGCCGCTGACGGCCGCGAGCTGTGGTGGAACGGGCGACGGAAGGCGTTGCGTTGATGGGTCAGCATCCTGGACAGTAGTCTCGCGGAAATGCGGGCGCGGGACCGCATCCCGTCATGTCCCGACGTTGCTAAGTATCGATTCGATCGTTGCTAATTCGCGTTTCTCCGCTCCTTCCGCCGGCCATTCTCGGCTCCAGTACTCCGTATTTCTTCTGAGATGGGCCGCCCGATTCCGATAGGTGCATTAATCTAAATTTGGTGCATTCACCGTAAAGATACTTGTCGGCTGTCGCTTCCGCGTTTGGGCGGAAATCGGCATCGAAGTGGGTCCCCTGTACGCGTGAACGAACCCACATAGTTCACAGCTAGTCATACTCGAACGCCCGGTCTGTCCGAGAGCGTCGGCTCGCCTGTCTGAGGCGTGCTGCGCTGCGGCACCATGCGATCCATTCTGGAGATGTTTTGATGTTTGGTCGTAATCCCCAAGGCAATGCCCAGGCGCAGCTCGACGCCATCAGCCGTTCGCAGGCGGTGATCGAGTTCGCGATGGACGGCACCATTCTCACCGCGAATGAAAACTTCCTGAAAGCGCTGGGTTATGGGCTGGAGGAGATCAAGGGCAAGCACCACTCGATGTTCGTGCCGGCCGATCAGCGCGATAGCGCCGCCTACAAGGCGTTCTGGGCCGCGCTGAATAGCGGCCAGTTCCAGGCGACCGAGTTCAAGCGGATCGCAAAGGGCGGCCGCGAGATCTGGATCGAGGCGTCGTACAACCCCGTGCTCGGCGGCGACGGCAAGCCGGTCAAGGTCGTGAAGATCGCGACCGACATCACCGCCAAGAAGATTCGCGCCATGACGGAAGCCTCCAAGGTGTCCGCCATCAGCCGCGCCCAGGCCGTGATCGAGTTCAAGCTCGACGGCACCGTCGTCACGGCCAACGAGAATTTCTGCAAGGCGCTCGGCTATTCGCTGGCCGAGATCGAGGGCAAGCACCACAGCCTGTTCGTGGCTCAGTCCGAGCGTGACGGCGGCGCCTATCGCGAATTCTGGGCCAAGCTCAACCGCGGCGAATACCAGGCCGGCGAGTTCAAGCGCATCGGCAAGGGCGGGCGCGAGGTCTGGATTCTCGCCTCCTACAATCCCCTGCTCGACGAGAACGGCAAGCCGTTCGGCGTCGTCAAGTTCGCAACCGACGTCACCGCGGAGAAGCTGAAGAACGCCGATCTCGCCGGTCAGATCGCGGCGATCGACAAGGCGCAAGCGGTGATCGAGTTCAACATGGACGGCACGATCATCACCGCCAACGGCAATTTCCTCGGCGCGCTCGGCTATTCGCTGGCCGAGATCAAGGGCAAGCATCACGGCATGTTCGTCGAGCCGTCCGAGCGTGATAGCGCGGCCTATCGTGACTTCTGGGCCGCGCTCAACCGCGGCCAGTACCAGGCGGCCGAATACAAGCGCATCGGCAAGGGCGGCAAGGAAGTCTATATCCAGGCGTCCTACAATCCGATCCTCGATCTCAACGGCAAGCCGTTCAAGGTCGTGAAATATGCCACCGACACCACCAAGCAGGTGCTTGTCCGCATGGGCAATGAACGGGTTCGCGGCATGATGGAATCGGTCGCCGCGGGTTCGGAGGAGCTCAATGCCTCGGTGCGGGAAATTTCCGAAGCGATGACCAAGTCGCGCGAAACCGCGTTGAGCGCGGTGGATCAGGTCGCCGCCGCCGACGCCCAGGCTCAGCGCCTCACCGAGGCCGCGCAGGCGATGAGTGGCATCGTCGAGATGATCAACAGCATCACCGGGCAGATCAACCTGCTCGCGCTCAACGCAACGATCGAATCCGCCCGCGCCGGCGAAGCCGGCCGCGGCTTTGCCGTGGTCGCCTCCGAGGTGAAGAGCCTCGCCAACCAGGCCAAGCAGGCGACCGACAAGATCGGCCAGGAGATCGGCAGTCTCAACGGCATCTCCGGCGACGTCGTCAGCGCGCTCGGCTCGATCAAGCAGGCGATCAACAATGTCAGCGAATACGTGACATCGACCGCCGCGGCCGTCGAGGAGCAGAGCACGGTCACGAACGAGATGTCGACCAGCATGCAGCGTGCCGCGGCGGAAGCGGCGGCGATCGCGGCGCGGGCGTAGGCCAAACGTTCGGATGCGTAGGGTGGGTTAGCGCAGCGTAACCCACCAGCTTCTCGCTGCGACAAAAGTATCGTAGCCCGCATGAGCGAAGCGACATGCGGGATCAGGTGTCCCGGATATCGCTTCGCTCATCCGGGCTACGGCTGCGGTGACAGAAGCGGTGGGTTACGCCTTCGGCTAACCCACCCTACGGCACCGTCATTGCTTCGGCAGCGTGGCTTTCAACGCATACAGCGCATCGAGCGCCTCGCGCGGCGACATCTCGTCGGGATGCAACGCCTTCACCGCGTCCATCAGCAGCTCCGCCTCGCTCGGCGGCGCGGCCTCTGCGGCGGCGCGTGAGGGCACGGCGAACAACGGCAGATCGTCGGCGAGGGCCCGCGCGGTCTGGCCGCGGTCCTGCGCCTCGAGCTTCGCCAGCACCGATTTGGCGCGCGTGATCACGGCCGGCGGCAGGCCGGCGAGTTTCGCTACCTGGATGCCGTAGGAGCGGTCGGCCGAGCCCGGCAGCACCTCGTGCAGGAACACGACGTTGCCCTGCCATTCCTTCACCCGCACCGTGGCGTTGAACATTCGCGGCAGCTTGGCCGAGAGCGCGGTCAGCTCGTGATAATGCGTGGCGAACAGCGTGCGGCAGCGGTTGCTCTCGTGCAGATGCTCGATCGCGGCCCAGGCGATCGAGAGACCGTCGAAGGTCGCGGTGCCGCGGCCGATCTCGTCGAGGATGACGAGCGCCCGCTCGCCGGCCTGGTTCAGGATCGCCGCGGTCTCGACCATCTCCACCATGAAGGTGGAACGGCCGCGGGCGAGATCGTCGGCGGCGCCGACGCGCGAGAACAGGCGGTCGATGATGCCGATGCGGGCGCGCGTGGCCGGCACGAAGCTGCCGATCTGCGCGAGCAGGGCGATCAGCGCATTCTGGCGCAGGAAGGTCGACTTGCCGGCCATGTTGGGACCGGTCAGCAGCCAGAGCTGGCCGGACTTTTGCGCAGGGCTTGGCGACAGGTCGCAGGCATTGGCGATGAACGGCTCGCCGTTGCGCTTGAGCGCCTGCTCGACGACGGGATGGCGGCCGGCCTCGATGGCGAAACCGAGCGATGAATCCACCTCCGGCCGCACATAGTTCTCGTCGACGGCGAGCTTCGCCAGCGACGTTGCAACGTCGAGCAGCGCGAAACCCTGCGCCGCGGCTCGCAAGTCGTCGCTGATCTCCAGCGCCTTGGCGCAGAGCCGCTCGAAAATCTCGAGCTCGAGCCCGAGCGCGCGGTCGCCGGCATTGGCGATCTTGGCCTCGATCTCCCCGAGCTCCGACGTCGTGAAGCGCACCTGGCCCGCCAGTGTCTGGCGATGGATGAAGGTGGCGTTGAGCGGCGCCGACATCAGCTTGTCGCCGTGCTGCGCGGTCACCTCGACGAAATAGCCGAGCACGTTGTTGTGGCGGATCTTGAGGCCCTTGACGCCGGTGTCGTCGGCGTAGCGCGCCTGCATCGAGGCGACCACGAGGCGCGAGGCGTCGCGCAGGTTCCGGGCTTCGTCGAGCGCGGGCTCATAGCCCTGGCGAACGAAGCCGCCGTCGCGCTTGATCAGCGGCAGTTGCTCGTCGAGCGCCGTCGCAAACTCGGCCGCGAGCTCGCGCGATGGTCGCGTCAGCGCCGCCATCACCGCTGCGATCTCCTGTGGCGGCTGGTCGAGTTCGCCGAGCCGCGCCAGCACCTGGTCGGCGGCGATGATGCCATCGCGCAGGCCGGCGAGGTCGCGCGGTCCGCCGCGGCCGACCGAGAGACGGGCCAGCGCCCGCGACATGTCGGGCGCGCCGCGCAGGATGCTGCGGATGTCTTCGCGCGCGGCGGAATCGGCAACGAAGGCGCCGACCGCATCGAGCCGCCGCGCGATCGCCGGCGCATCCGTCAGCGGCGCCGCCAGACGCTGCGCCAGCAGGCGCGACCCCGCCGAGGTCACGGTGCAGTCGATCGCATCCAGCAGCGAGCCGCGGCGCTCGCCGGCGAGCGTCCGCGTCAGCTCGAGATTGGCGCGCGTAGCGGGATCGATCGCCATGGTCGCGCCCGAGGCTTCGCGCGCGGGCGGCGACAGCGGCGGGTGCTTGCCGACTTGGGTGCGGTCGACATAGGTGACGGCGGCAGCCGCGGCCGTGGCTTCGAGCCGGGTCAGCTGCGCGAGCCCATCCATGGTCGCGACCGCAAAATAGTCGCACAGCCGCTTCTCGGCGGTGGCGCCGTCGAAGACGTCGCGGGTCAGCGGCGTCACCGCCGGCAGTTCGCGCAGGGTCTGCCCGAGCTCGTTGTCGTTGTAGAGCGCGTCGGTGACGATCGCCTCGTTCGGATTGATCCGCGCCAGCGTCGCGGCGAGCTCGCCGCCCGAACATTCCGTCACCATGAATTCGGCGGTCGAGATGTCGATCCAGGCAAGCCCGAAGCGATCGCCTCCGGAAGACGAGCGGGCGCGCGCGATCGCCAGCAGGTAATTGTTGGCGCGCGCATCGAGCAGCGTGTCCTCGGTCAGCGTGCCCGGCGTGACCAGGCGCACCACGCCGCGGCGCACCACGCTCTTGTTGCCGCGCGCTTTCGCGGCGGCGGGATCCTCGGTCTGCTCACAGACTGCGACCCGGTGGCCGGCCGAGATCAGGCGGTGGAGATAATCCTCGGAGCGTTCGACCGGCACGCCGCACATCGGGATGTCCGCGCCCTGGTGCTTGCCGCGCTTGGTCAGCACGATGCCGAGCGTCTTCGAGGCGATCTCGGCGTCCTCGAAGAACAGCTCGTAGAAGTCGCCCATCCGGTAGAACAGCAGCAGGCCCTGATGCGCCGCCTTTATTTCAAGGTACTGTTCCATCATCGGCGTGACCCGCGCGGCGGCTTCCGCCTGCGGCGCGGGCGTGGGTTCAGGGTCTGGCGCGGGAATGGGCTGTTGCATCGTCATGGGCGGCGCAACCTACAAAATTTCGTCCCGCGCTCCTATCGCTTTGGCCGGGGAGGGGAGGTTTTCCACGTTGTCCGCACTGGGCGAGGAGCTGCCACATTCTCATCGTCATTCCGGGATGCGCCGACAGGCGCAGGCCCGGAATCCATAATCCCGATTGGTGGTTATGGATTCCGGGCTCGCCCTTCGGGCGCCCCGGAATGACGGCTGGGGTTTCACATGCATCACCCGCGAAACCGTCAATTGACCTGCCGCGGGCGCCCTCCTAAAACTCCGCCGACATTGAAGAATTTGGGCCGGATCGCGGCATTCAGGGAGAACAACGATGCGTGACGTCTTTATCTGCGATGCCGTGCGGACCCCGATCGGCCGTTTCGGCGGGTCACTCGCCAAGGTGCGCGCCGACGACCTCGCTGCGGCCCCGATCAAGGCGCTGATGGCCAAGCATCCCAATCTCGATTGGGCACAGGTGGACGAAGTCTTCTTCGGCTGCGCCAACCAGGCCGGCGAGGACAACCGCAACGTCGCGCGCATGGCGCTGCTGCTCGCAGGCCTCCCGGACTCGGTTCCCGGCCAGACCCTGAACCGGCTCTGCGCCTCCGGCCTCGATGCGGTCGGGGCGGCCGGCCGCGCCATCCGCTCCGGCGAGATCGAGCTTGCGATTGCCGGCGGTGTTGAATCCATGACCCGCGCGCCGTTCGTGATGGGCAAGGCGCAGGAAGCTTTCTCTCGCTCGGCCGAGATCTTCGACACCACCATCGGCTGGCGTTTCATCAACCCGTTGCTGAAGGCGCAGTACGGCGTCGATGCGATGCCCGAGACCGGCGAGAACGTCGCCGAGGAGTTCCAGGTCTCGCGCGCCGACCAGGACGCCTTCGCCATCCGCTCGCAGCAGCGCGCGGGCGCCGCGATCGCAGCCGGCTATTTTGCCGAAGAGATCACGCCGATCACCATTCCCGGCGGCAAGGCCGGTCCGATCACGGTCGACAAGGACGAGCATCCGCGCCCCGAGACCACGCTGGAGGGCCTCGCCAAGCTGAAGCCGATCGTGCGCAATCCCGGTACGGTGACCGCCGGCAACGCCTCCGGCGTCAATGACGGTGCCGCCGCGATGATCCTGGCCTCCGAAGCCGCCGTGAAGAAGCACGGCCTGACGCCGCGCGCCCGCATCCTCGGCCTCGCCTCGGCCGGCGTGCCGCCGCGCATCATGGGCATTGGGCCCGTGCCGGCGACCCGCAAGCTGATGGAGCGGCTCGGCAAGAAGATCAGCGATTTCGACCTGATCGAGCTCAACGAGGCCTTCGCCTCGCAGGGCATCGCCTGCATGCGCCAGCTCGGCGTTGCCGACGATGCCGATTTCGTCAATCCGCATGGCGGCGCCATCGCGCTCGGCCATCCCCTCGGCATGAGCGGCGCCCGCCTGGCGCTCACCGCCGTGCACGGCATGGAGAAGCGCGGCGGCAAGCTCGCGCTCGCCACCATGTGCGTCGGCGTCGGTCAGGGCGTTGCCGTGGCGATCGAGAAGCTGAATTGACGGTCCACGCAGTGGACCGTCATCCCGGGGCGGTGCGCTTGCACCGAACCCGGGATCTCGAGATTCCGGGTTCGATGCTTCGCATCGCCCCGGAATGACGAGGGAAGGGACTGTTCCATGATCATCGAGCGCGAGCAGGACGTCACGGCCGCGGCACTGGCGGTGATGGAGCGGACGTCCGATCCGCGGCTTCGCCAGATCATGGTCTCACTGGTCAAGCACCTGCACGCATTCGTGCGCGATATCAGCCTGACCGAGGCGGAGTTCCGCGACGCCACCGCGATCGTGGCCGAGCTCGGCAGGCTGACGACCGACACGCACAACGAAGTCGTGCTGATGGCGGGCTCGCTCGGCGTCTCGCCGCTGGTGTGCCTGCTCAACAATGGCGATCAGGGCAATACGGAAACCGACCAGTCGCTGCTCGGACCGTTCTGGCGGTTGAATTCGCCGCGGGTCGAGAATGGCGGATCGATCGTCCGCTCCGAGACCCCGGGTGCGCCGCTGTTCGTCAGCGGCCGCGTCGTGGACAAGGACGACCGTCCTGTCGCTGGCGCGGAGGTCGATGTCTGGCACGCCTCGCCGGTCGGCCTCTACGAGAACCAGGACCCCGAGCAGGCGGACATGAACCTGCGCGGCAAGTTCACGACCGACCAGGACGGACGCTTCGCCTTCCGTTCGGTGATGATGGTGGGCTATCCCATTCCGACCAATGGTGTGGTCGGCCGCCTGCTGAAGGCGCAGAGCCGGCACCCCTATCGCCCCGCGCATCTGCACGCCCTGATCTTCAAGCCCGGATTCAAGGTGCTGATCTCGCAGGTCTACGACCCCGCCGACCCGCATATCGACAGCGACGTGCAGTTCGGGGTGACGCAGGCGCTGATCGGCAAGTTCCTGCGCCACGATACGCCGCATCCGGCCGCGCCCGACGTCGCGACGCCCTGGTATTCGCTCGACCACACCTACCGGCTCGAGGCCGGTGAAGCCGTGCTGCCGCGTCCGCCGATCAAATAGGGCGCGTCTGTGCCATGCGCTGGCCCAGAGAGGCTGCCAAACTCGCTTCCCACAATTAGTTATATCCTATAATGATTGGCGGAAGCGTTGACCGGCCGGACTAAAATGGCCGGGGAGGAGTTCGCCAATGACATTCATCTATCCCGTCGACAGCAACAAGGCGCATCCGCTGCCGCTGTCGCCCGAGTATAAAAGCTCGGTCAAGCGTGCCCCGAACAAGCCCTTGATCCCGATGCGCCACACGCTGTCGGAATTGACCGGCCCGGTCTACGGCCACGAAACCGTGCGCGAGGGCGACAACGATCTCACCACCCAGCACAGCGGCGAGCCGATCGGCGAGCGCATCATCGTGCACGGCCATGTGCTCGACGAGGACGGCCGCGGCGTGCCGAACTCTCTGGTCGAGATCTGGCAGGCCAATTCCTGCGGCCGCTACGTCCATGTCCGCGACCAGCATCCGGCGCCGCTCGATCCGAACTTCACCGGCGCAGGCCGCACCCAGAGCGATGCCGCCGGCTACTACCGCTTCGTCACCATCAAGCCCGGCGCCTATCCCTGGGGCAATCACCACAACGCCTGGCGTCCCGCGCACATCCATCTCTCGGTGTTCGGTCACTCCTTCGTCACGCGGCTGGTGACGCAGATGTACTTTCCGGCCGATCCGCTGTTCCCGTTCGATCCGATCTTCAATTCGGTGCCGGACGAGAAGGCACGCGCGCGGATGGTCTCGTCGTTCGATCTCGAGAACACCCAGCCCGAATGGGCGCTGTGCTACCGCTTCAACATCGTGCTGCGCGGCAAGAACGCCACGCCAATGGAGAACCATTAAGTGCAGGACAACGTGAAGGACAACGGGATCACGCCATCGCAGACGGTCGGTCCGTTCTTCAAATACGGGCTGACGCCGACCGGTGACTATGCGTGGAACGACGCGTTCACCAACTCGACGCTGACGCCCGACGTCACGGGCGATCGTGTCCGCATCGAGGGCCGCGTGTTCGACGGCGACGGCGTCGCCGTGCCGGATTGCATGCTGGAGATCTGGCAGGCGGATGCCCAAGGCCGCTTCTCCGATCCGCAGGACAAGCGCGCGCTGCCGAATGCCAGCTTCCGCGGCTTCGCCCGCTGCGGTACCGACAAGGACGGCAATTATGCCTTCGACACCGTCAAGCCGGGCGCGGTGCCCGATCCCGACGGCAAGCCGCAGGCGCCGCATATCCTCCTTGCGGTGTTCGGCCGCGGCATGCTGCGGCATCTCTACACCCGGATCTATTTCAGCGACGAGGCCGGCAACGTCGCCGATCCCGTGCTGGCGCTGGTGCCCGTCGAGCGCCGCGCCACGCTGATCGCGACGCGCGAGGCCGGCAAGGCCGTCTATCGCCTCGACCTGCGTTTGCAGGGCGACGACGAGACGGTGTTCTTCGACGTCTGAAGCCAAAGCGTGCCGGCGATATCGACAGCCGGCACGCGTTTCTCATCCAGCGCAACCGAGCTGGCTGCTGCGCTGCATCGGGCCTGAGTCGTTTCACTTCGCTCTCTTCGCGCCGTGAGTCGGTCTCGCCGCCTCAAAACCGGCCGTTCGACGTTCAATTCCCGTAATTTTCCGGTGTCCGCGGGATACAATTTCCGCGCGAAGCAATCCCGTGTTTACCGCAATTGTTTAGGGTCCATTCGGATTTCGACCAGCGGCATTGGATTGTTCCATGAAAATTCGTCTCTCCCTTTCTTCTGCGGTCATTGCATTCGGGATCGTGCTCGCCATCGGCTTCACGGCGGTCGTTTCCACCAGCCTCTACGCCCTGCGCGAGCTCAAGGTCGGCGGGCCGCTCTATTCCGACATCAAGCTCGGCAACGACCTCATCGCGGACGTCCTGCCGCCCCCGGAATATGTCATCGAGGCCTATCTCGAGGCGACCCTCGCCATGCGCGAGCCGGACCAGCTGGCGGCCCATGGCGAGCGCCTGGTCCAGCTCCGCAAGGATTACGACGAGCGCAAGGCATTCTGGATCGCTTCCAGCCTCTCGGCCGACCTGAAGACGGCACTGGTGTCGAAGTCCGATGCCGAGGTGCAGAAGTTCTGGAAGCTCCTGTCGGACCAGCTCCTGCCGGCTCTCAAGGCCAAGGACATGGCTGCCGCCGAACGCGCCTACGCGCAGCTCAAGGACGCCTACACCGCGCATCGCGCCGTCATCGACAGCATCGTCGAGAGCGCCAACAAGCAGAATGCCGACATGGAGAAGCTGGCCGCGGAGCGCGACAGCTCGATCCTCTATATCCTCCTCGGCGTGACCGCCGCCGTCCTGGCCTTCATTGCCGCCGGGCTGCTCGGCGTTGCCCTCGGCGTGGTGCGCCCGATCGTGCGCATGACGGATACGATGCAAAAGCTCGCGACCGGCGATATCGCCGCCGACATTCCGTTTGCCCACCGCCAGGACGAGGTCGGCTCGATGGCGGGCGCGCTTCTGGTGTTCAAGCAGGCCGCGATCGAGAATACGCGGCTGCGCGAGGAGCAGTTGCAGAAGGAGCAGGAGGCCGCGCTCGCCAAGCGCGGCGCCCTGCACCAGATGGCCGAGACCGTCGAGCGCGAGACCGGGCGCTCGGTCGACACCGCGAGTGCGGCGAGCCAGGGCGTCGAGCGGGCCGTCTCCAGCCTGTCCGAGATCGCGCGATCGCTGTCCTCGGAGTCGCAGGCGGTGGCCGCCGCCTCCACCCAGGCACTCGGCAGCTCCCAGACCGTTTCGGCCGCGGCCGAAGAACTGAGCGCTTCGATCCGCGAGATCGCGGGCCAGGTCGCGCGGACCAGCACGGTCACCAGATCGGCCGTTGCCGGCCGCGAGCAGGCGCGTTCGACCATTCAGGCGTTGGCGGGATCGGTGAAGAAGATTGCCGAGGTCTCCGACCTCATCGGCGGCATCGCCGGCCAGACCAACCTGCTGGCGCTCAACGCCACGATCGAGGCGGCGCGTGCCGGCGAGGCCGGCCGCGGCTTCGCGGTGGTCGCCGCCGAAGTGAAATCCCTGTCCGACCAGACCGCCAAGTCCACCGAGGAGATCGGGCGGCTGATTGCCGAGATCCAGGCCTCGACGCAGGCCGCGGTCGATGCCGTCGAGACCATGGGGGGCCACATCGTCGAGATCGACGGCGTGGCGACCTCGGTTGCTGCCGCGATGGAGCAGCAGGACGCCGCGACGCGGGAGATCGCGCGGTCGATTTCCGAATCGGCGTCCGCCGCGAAGGAGGTCTCGGCCAAGATCGGCAATGTCAGCCGCGACGCCGCCTCCGTGAACGAGCGCGCCGGGGAGGTCAGGCAGGCGATCGCCGGCATGGCGTCCAATCTCGAACAGCTGCGGTCGGTCGTGGTCCGGACCGTGCGCGACTCGACGGCTGCGGCCTAAAGCCGGGCGCCAGGTCCCCGCTGGTGCCCGGGATTGTGATCGTGCAGGATGGCGCGGGGCAGGGGCATCGTGGCTATGACACCTCCACAACTGCCGGCGGTCGTTGAGCCCGCCCAACTGACGGCCGCGCTACGCAGGGGCGGCGTGCTGGACGCTGGCGCCGTCCGCGAGGTGAAGGTGCTGCATCAGCGTGACACCGTCGTGTCACACATCATCCGCCTTGGCCTGCGCTATGTCGGAGAATCCGCCGGTGCCCCGCAATCGCTGATCCTGAAGACTGCCAATTCCGCATTCGCGCAGACGCTGGCAAATGGCGGCCGGCACGAAGTGGCCTTCTACACCCAGCTCGCACCGAAAATGCCGCCGGGACTCGCGCCCCGCTGCTTCGACGGACATTTCGACGAGAGCAGCCTTACTTGGCATCTTCTGCTCGAGGACCTCACCGACAGCCACGAAATCGCGACGGCTTGGCCGCTGCCGCCATCGCGCGATCAGGCGGTTGCGATCGTTACGACCCTCGCACGCTGGCACGCGGCGTGGTGGGACCATCCCGGACTTGGCGACACCGCCGGCACCTGGGCGAGCACCGAGGACAGCGCGCAACACATGGAGACGTTTGCGGGCCATTATGACCGCTTCGCCGACCTGCTCGGGGATCGCCTCAGCGAGGAGCGGCGCATCCTCTATCGTCGTCTCATCGATCAGTCGGACCGCCTGTCCCAGCGCTACCATTCACGCCGGCACCTCAGCATCACCCATGGCGACGCCCATATCTGGAATTTCATGCTGCCGCGCGCCGGCGTCGCAGACACCGTGCGCATCTTCGATTTCGATCTGTGGAGTATCAACGTTCCGACCAACGACCTCGCCTATATGATGGCCATGCATTGGTATCCGGAACGCCGGCAGGCGCTCGAACGCTCGCTGCTCAATCTCTACCACGACACGCTGATTGAGAGCGGCATCACCGGCTACACGCGCGGTGCGCTCGATCGCGACTACCGCTGGTCGGTGCTCTGGCACATCACCAGGCCGGTCTGGCAGTGGAGCATCAACATCCCGCCGTTGATCTGGTGGAACAATCTGGAGCGGGTGATGATCGCGGTCGAGGATTTGGGGTGCGAGGAATTGTTGGGGTAACTCGCCCCACAGATTCGGTGTCGTCCCGGCCTAGTGCGCAATTGCGCACGGGGGCCGGGACCCATAACCACAGGGAGTGGTTTGGCGAAGACTAGTCGTTCGGTACTTCCACCTTCCGCAGCCCGAGAGATCACGCGGTATGGGTCCCGGCCTTCGCCGGGACGACGGCGGAGATTGATGCTCCGGCTCAACTCCCAACGACAGCGTAGCGCGCTCCGCAGAGCCACCTACTCCATCACCGCATGTTCCGGCCCCGCGGCCTGCTTGCGCAGCGTGGCCTTGGTCGAGCCGATCAACAAAGCGAGCGGGATGGTGCAGAGGATGAAGACCATCACCAGCATATAGTCGTGCGCGAAGGCGATGATCTGCGCCTGCACGCTGACCATCCTGTCGGCCATGGCGCGGCCGGCATCGGTGGAGAGATTGATGAGGCCGCTGACGTCGGGCATCTGGAGCGCGTGGTTGAACGGGTTGATGTGCTCGGAGAGGATCGCATAGGTCCGGCGCGTTCCCTGCGTCAGCTGGGCGATGACGACGGAAATGCCGACCGAACTCGCGACGTTGCGCATCAGGGTCAGCATCGCGGTGCCGTCGGTACGCAGCTCGTTCGACAGCGTCAGGAACGCCACCGTCGAGAGCGGCACGAAGACGAGGCCGAAGCCAAAGCCCTGGATGACGCTCACGGTCACGATCTCCGGCACCTGGGTGAGGTCGGTCCAGCCGGTCATCTGGAACAGCGAGCCCGCGGTCAGCGTCAGGCCTGAGATGATCAGGGTGCGCGCCTCGAAATATCGCATCATGCGGCCGACCAGCATCATGGCGAAGAAGGTGCCGAAGCCGCGGCTCGCCAGCAGCAGGCCGGCGGTGATGATGGGGTAGCCGATCACGTTCTGCATGTAGGGCGAGGCCAGCGCCATGGTCGAGAACAGCACCAGCCCCATCACGACCATGAACATGCAGCCGGTGACGAAATTACGATCCTTGAACAGCGCGAAGCGGATGAATGGCGTCGAGGTCGTGAAGGAGTGCGCGATGAAGAAGTAGAACGCGACGGCGGAGACGATGAACTCCGCGACGATCTCGTTGGATTCGAGCCAGCCCAGTTGCTCGCCACGGTCGAGCGCGAGTTGAAGCGAGCCGATCGCGACCGCCAGCGCGGCGAAGCCGAACCAGTCGAATTTGAGGCTGATATCCTTCCTGGTCTCGTCCATGAAGATGATCAGCCCGAGCACGGTGATGGCGCCGAACGGCAGATTGACGAAGAACACCCAGTGCCAGGAATAGGTCTCGGTGAGCCAGGCTCCCAGCGAGGGACCCATGATCGGGCCCATCATCACGCCCATGCCCCAGATCGACATCGCCTTGGCGCGTTCCTGGAGCGTGTAATAGTCGAGCATCACCGACTGCGACAGCGGCACCAGCGCCGCGCCGAACACGCCCTGCAGCAGGCGGAACAGCACCATCTGGTTGATGTCCTGTGCGAGGCCGCACAGCACGGACGCGAAGGTGAAGCCGGCCGAGCAGATGATGAAGATGCGCTTGCGGCCGAAGCGGTTGGCGATCCAGCCCACCGGCGCCGTCATGATCGCGGCGGCGACGATGTAGGAGGTCAGGACCCAGTTGATCTGGTCTTGCGAGGCCGACAGCGTGCCCTGCATGTAGGGCAGGGCGACGTTGGCGATGGTGGTGTCCAGCGCCTGCATGATGGTCGCGGTCATGGCGCAGATCGTCACCATGTTCCGGCGCAGGCCGGGGACCATCAGGCTGGCATTGGGGCCGGACATCGGATCAGTCCTTGTTCTTGGTCTTTGGCTTAGTCTTTGTCCTGGCCCGCGGTCGCCGACAGGCCGAGCAGGCCGGCGAGCGAGCGCCGATGGCCGGTGTCGATGGTGGCGTAGACGCTCATGCCGGCTTTCAGCTTCCGCACGTATTTGTCGGTCTCGTCGAAATAGATGCGGATCGGCACGCGCTGCACCACCTTGACGAAATTGCCGGTGGCGTTCTGCGGCGGCAGGATCGCGAATTGCGCGCCGGTGCCGGGCGAGAGCGAGCCGATCTTGCCCTTGAAGACGTGGTTCGGGAACGCGTCGACCTCGAGGGTAACAGGCTGTCCTTCGGTGACGTAGGTGAGGTCGCTTTCCTTCGGATTGGCGTCGACCCAGGGATGGGCGATGTCGATGATGGAGAACACCGGCGTGCCGGCGCTGACATAGCGGCCGAGCTGGATCTGCTCGACCTGCGTCGCGACGCCGCCCATCGGCGCCCGCACCACGGCGTGATCGAGATTGCGCTCGGCGTTGTCGAGCTTGGACTTGGCCTGCGCGTAGGGCGGGAATTTCTCCAGCGGCAGATCGGTATCGCCGAGCAGCTGCGTCTTGGCCGTCGAGATCTGCTGCTTGACGTACTGCGCGATCGAGCCTGATGTGACCAGCGCGTTCGCCGCGTTGTCGAGGTCGAGCTGTGAGCCGTAGCTGTTCTTGACCAGCGCCTGCTTGCGCTCGACGTCGCGCTGCTTGAGGTCGACGCCCTGCTGGGCGAGATTAAGCATGTCGCCGTAGATCTTGATGTTGGCGCGGAGATTGTCGTAGGTCGACTGCGCCTGCGCGAGCTGCGCCCTGGCCTCGTCCACCGCGAGGCGGAACGGCACGGGATCGATCTCGAACAGCTCATCGCCCTGCTTGACGAGCTGACCTTCCCTCACGACGACCTTCTCGATCTTGCCGGAGATGTCGGGCGTCACAAGCACCTTCTGCGCGCCGACATAGGCGTCGTCGGTGCCGACATAGCGGCCGCCATTCAGATAGAAGGCCAAGCCGGCAATGGCGACGACGATCGGCAGCACGACCAGGAGCAGGAAGCGGCGATAACGGCGCAGGCCGGCGATCAGGCGGCGGCGCGGGTCGGTGCCGGCCTTCTTGGTGGGCTTGCCGCTGTCGCTCTTCTGCTCGGGCGGGAACTTGATGACTTGATCAGCCATAGCGCTGCTCCTTACGCGCTTGTTCCGCTCCGGATGTCTGGATCGCGGTACGCACGTTTTCCTTGATTGCTTCGAGTTGGGTGAGGAGACGGTGAGCGTCCGCCGGATTGATGCCGTCGAGCGCGTTGGCGGTGATTTCGGACCTGAGCCCGCTCATCTTGCCGAGCAATTGCCGGCCGGCCTTCCTCAGGTAGAGGCGCTTGACGCGCCGGTCCGAGGCGTCATTGCGGCGCTCGATCCAGTCATTGTCGCAGAGCTTGTCGATCAGGCGCGTCAGCGTGATCGGCTGCACCTCGAGGAGCTCGGCGAGCTCCGACTGCTTCATGCCCTCGCTGCGCTCGACCTTGGCCAGCACCGCCCATTGCGCGCGGGTGATGCCGAAGCGCGACGCCTCCTTGTCGGCGTAGACACGCAGCAGGCGATAGAGCTCGGCGAGCGTAAACAGGAAGTTCTGGTCCACGGGCCCGCGGCTCATGAGCTTGGTCTCCTATAAGCTTGGGATACTATAAGCAAGCTTATGATTTTTTCATGGCGGGGTAACGGGACGCTGTCCCGCAGCAAGAGCATGGCTGACCGCCGTTCGCCGGTCGTGCTTTGGGTTCCCTCGCCGAAATGCTAGAAGGCAGGCCAAATGACCCTCGCAAAGCCGGCATTTCCCGCGCCCGACCACGATCACGGCCGCTGCACTGCGGACGCGCTGGCGCATGCCGAGGAGGTCTGCGAGCAGCGCGCGCAGAAATTCACGCCGATTCGCCGCCAAGTGCTCGGGGCGCTGCTCTCCAGCCACCGGCCGCTCGGCGCCTATGAGGTGATCGACGAACTCGCCAAGTCGATGCCGCGGCCGGCGCCGATCACAGTCTACCGTGCTCTCGATTTCTTGATGGCGAACGGCCTCGTGCACCGCATCGAAAGCCGCAACGCCTATCTCGCCTGCGCCGCCCACGACCACGATGCGACCTCGGCGGTGGCGTTCCTGATCTGCGAGCGCTGCGGTCTGGTCGGCGAGATCCCGTCAGCGTCCTTCGCCAAGGATATCAACGCCGCCGCGCGCAGCTCGGGCTTTGCCCCCAAATTGTCCGTGGTCGAGATCACGGGCATCTGCGCCCATTGTCAGAAAACTGCATAAAGCAACAACGGCGCGAAGCCGGTATTCGGGAAGAAATGTCCTCACCTCAAGCCATACCGTCCGCCGGTCGCCCTCTCAGTGCCGGCGCCATCGCCCTGATGCTGATGCTGTGCCTGACCTGGGGCTTCAACCAGATCGCGGTGAAGCTGGTGCTGCCGGACATCCCGCCGATGCTCCAGGCGATGATCCGCTCGATGGGCGCGCTGCCGGTGCTGTTCATCATCGGCAGCTTACGTGGCGTCAAATTCTTCGAGAAGGACGGGACCTGGAAGCCCGGCCTGATCGCCGGGCTGATGTTCGGCATCGAGTTCGTGCTGATCTTCCAGGGCCTGCGCCTCACGCCGGCGTCCCGGGCCGTGGTGTTTCTTTACACCGCGCCGTTCTTCGTCGCGCTCGGCTCTTACCAGGTGCTCGGCGAACGGCTCGGCGGCACGCAATGGCTGGGGCTCGCGGTGAGCTTTGCCGGTGTCGCGCTCGCCATCGGCGTGCCGCAGCCGGATGTCGATGCCAAGGTGCTGCTCGGCGACCTCATGATCGTCGGCGGTGCCGCGCTGTGGGCGGCAACGACCCTGGTCGCCAAGGGCACGCGGCTGCGCTTCGCCGCGCCGGAGAAGGCGCTGGGCTACCAGGTTGCAACCTCGATCCCGATCCTGGGCCTGGCGGCCTGGCTGTTCGGCGAGTCCATCACCCACACGCCGGCGCCGCTGTCCCTCGCCCTGATGGCCTTCCAGGCGATCTGGGTGGTGGGAACCACGTTCACGCTTTGGTTCGCGCTGGTGAAGGCCTATTCGGCCAGCAAATTGTCTGCTTTTACCTTCATCACCCCTTTGTTTGGCGTGGTGGGTAGCTATTTCATCATGCACGACACCTTGAGCCTGACATTCGGGGCCGCCGCGGTCCTTGTAATTGCTGGGCTTTTTCTGGTTAACCGTCCCAGCCAAACGGCTGCGGCGCCGCGCGATGCATTGCTGAACGTCACCAAAACCTGATATTTGGACCCCATGAACAAGCTCGAGAACACCATCGATTCAGACATCGCGGGCCCGGCGCCCCGGCACCGGACCACCCAAGTCAAGGTCGGAGACGTCGCCGTGGGCGGCGGGGCGCCGATCGTCGTGCAGTCGATGACCAACACCGACACCGCCGATATCGACGGCACCATCGCCCAGGTCGCAGCGCTCGCGCGCGCCGGCTCCGAAATGGTCCGCATCACCGTGGATCGCGAGGAGGCCGCAGCCGCCGTCCCGCACATCCGTGACGGCCTCGCCAAGCGCGGCATCACCACGCCCTTGATCGGCGACTTCCATTATATCGGCCACAAGCTGCTCGCAGCCTATCCGGCCTGCGCCGAGGCGCTCGCCAAGTACCGCATCAATCCCGGCAATGTCGGCTTCAAGGACAAGCGCGACACCCAGTTCGCCGACATCATCGAGATCGCGAACAAGAACAGCAAGCCGGTCCGCATCGGCGCCAATTGGGGCTCGCTCGACCAGGAGCTGCTGACCAAGCTGATGGACGAGAATGCCGCCTCCGCCAATCCGCGCGACGTGCGCGCGGTGACGCGCGAGGCCATGGTGCAGTCGGCGCTGCTCTCGGCCGCGCGCGCCGAAGAGCTCGGCATGCCGAAGGACCGCATCATCCTCTCCGCAAAGGTCTCGGCGGTGCAGGACCTCATCGCGGTCTACCAGGACCTCGCGTCGCGCTCCGACTACGCCATCCATCTCGGTCTCACCGAGGCCGGCATGGGCTCGAAGGGCATCGTCGCCTCCTCGGCCGCGCTCGGCATCCTGCTGCAGCAGGGCATCGGCGATACCATCCGCATTTCGCTGACGCCGGAGCCCGGCGGCGACCGCACACGTGAAGTGCAGGTCGGCCAGGAACTCTTGCAGACCATGGGCTTCCGCACCTTCGTGCCGCTGGTTGCGGCGTGCCCCGGCTGCGGCCGTACCACCTCGACCACGTTCCAGGAGCTGGCGCGCTCGATCCAGGATTTCATCCGCGACGAGATGCCGGCCTGGAAGACGAAATATCCGGGTGTGGAAGAGCTCAACGTCGCGGTGATGGGCTGCATCGTCAACGGCCCCGGCGAATCCAAGCACGCCAATATCGGCATCTCCTTGCCCGGCACCGGTGAAGCGCCGGCCGCGCCTGTTTTCGTCGACGGCAAGAAGTTCCGCACGCTGCGCGGCCCGACCATCTCCGCCGACTTCAAGGCACTGGTGATCGACTACATCGACCAGCGCTACGGCCAGGGCGCCAAGGTGCCGGTGACCGCGGCGGAGTGATTTCACTCCGCTAGCGCCCCACGCTCAGCTGTCGTCCCGGCGAAGGCCGGGACCCATAACCACAGGCCGTGGTTATGGCGCGAGATGGTGGTTACGAGTCTTCGTCAAATTCGATCCTGTGGTTATGGGTCCCGGGCTCGCGCTACGCGCGCCCCGGGACGACGGCTGTTTTTGCGGCGCGCATTGCACATCCCTAACCGCGCGCTACCATGCTCCCAATCAAAACGATCGGGAGACACGCCATGAGCTCACTCGCCGGCAAGCAGGGCCCGCGCTACCGTCACATGGCGGAAGACGGCGCGCCTTACGAAACCATCGCGGTCGAAAAGCTCACACCGATCATCGGCGCTGAAATATCCGGCGTCGACATCGGCAAGCTCGTCGATGGCGATGGCCGTTCCAACCGGCAGATGGATGAGGTTCACCGCGCGCTCGCGGAAAACCTCGTGATCTTCTTCCGCGACCAGCACATCACGCCACAGCAGCATCTCGCCTTCGGCCGCAAGTTCGGCGAGCTGCATTTTCATCCCGCCGCGCCGCACGAGGACGAAGACCCGGCGCTGATGAAGATCTACGCCGACAAGAACTCGCCCCGCGCCAATGGCGAGGGCTGGCACTCCGACGTGTCCTGCGATCTCGAGCCGCCGATGGGCTCGATCCTCTACATCAAGCAGTGTCCGCCGCGCGGCGGCGACACGCTGTTTGCCAACATGTACGCGGCCTATGAGGCGCTGTCGGATCGCATGAAAGCCTATCTCGACGGTCTGACCGCGCTGCATGACGGCGAGCCGATCTATCGCGGTCTCTATGCCAACTATGGCGTCGCCGATCGTCCGTCCTATCCGAACGCGGAGCATCCGGTGGTGCGCACGCACCCGGTCACGGCTAGGAAAGCGCTCTACGTCAACCGCGGCTTCACCCGCCACATCAACGGCATCCCGCGCGACGAGAGCGACGCGATGCTCGCCTATCTTTACCAGCACGCCGAGAACCCGCTGTTCCAGTGCCGCTTCCGCTGGACCGAGAACGCCATCGCCTTCTGGGACAACCGCTGCACCCAGCACCGCGCGATGTGGGACTACTGGCCGCATACGCGCTCGGGCACGCGGGTGACAGTGAAGGGGGAGCGGCCGGTGTAGGCGCCGCTTCTTGCGTTGACGTCCTCTCGCTGCCGCGCCAATCTTCCCAAAAAACAAATCGGGAGGATCCGCAATGCTCCGCGCCGAGGATAACAAATTCCTGACCGAGGCCGGCCCGGAAACGGGCATGGGCGAGCTGTTGCGCCGCTTCTGGATTCCCGTCCTGCTGTCCGAAGAACTGCCCGAGCCCGACAGCGAGCCCAAGAAGATCACCGTGCTCGGCGAGGAGCTGCTCGCCTTCCGCGACTCGCGCGGCGTCGTCGGAATCATCGATCAATACTGCCCGCATCGTGGCGCCAATCTCTGGCTTGGGCGCGTTGAGGAGTGCGGCATTCGCTGCGTCTATCACGGCTGGAAGTTCGATACCGACGGTGCCTGCGTCGACATGCCGACCTCCTATCCCGATCTCAACGCCAAGGATCTCATCCGCATCAAGTCCTATCCGGCGCGCGAATGGGGCGAGATGATCTGGGCCTATATGGGCCCGGCGAACGCCATGCCCGAGCTGCCCGATCTCGAAATGGCGCTGCTGCCGGCCTCACACCGTTACGTCAGCAAGAAATGGCAGGACTGCAACTGGGTGCAGGCGCTGGAGGGCTCGATCGACACCGCGCATTTCACCTTTGCGCATCTCTCCTTCGACAAGGAGGAGAACGAGATTCTGGACATCAAGAAGCACTTTGTGAATCCGCTTGTCCGCGTCAGCACCGATCACATGCGCTGGATCGCCGAGGATCCGCGCCCGGTGATCAAGGTCAGTCCGCATGAAGCCGGGCTGACGATCGCGGGTGGCCGGCTCACCGGCAGCGACAACATCTATTGGCGGATCGCGCAGTTCCTGATGCCGTTCCACGCCTACGCGCCGAGCGCGATGCCGGGTGAGAACATCTTCGGCCAGACCTTCGTGCCCGTCACCGACACCAATTGCTGGATCTACACCTATGCCTGGAATCCCGTGCGGCCGCTGACGCAAGCCGAACGCGACGCGTTCGATCGCGGCAACGGCGTGATCGCGGAGGTCGACGACAATTACGTGCCGTTGCGCCACAAGGGCAATGATTACCTGATCGACCGCAAGCTCCAGAAGACCAGGAGCTACACCGGCATCAAGGGCGTCTCCGAGCAGGACGCCGCCGTGCAGGACAGCCAGGGCCCGATCGCCGACCGTACCCGGGAGCATCTCGGCCCGACCGATCTCGGCATCATGCATTTCCGGAAAGTCGTGATGGAGCTGGCGCGCGCGCTTCAGCAGGGCGAGCCGCCGCCGCAGGCCGCACACCAGGATCGCTATGCGGTGCGCTCCGGCGCCTGCGTCGCCAGCAAGGCCAAGGACCTGCCGGCGGTGATGCTGGAACGTTTTGGCGACGTCGCAGGCTTCGTCGGCCGTCCCAAGGTAGCGGCAGCGGAGTAGCGCTTGGGGCAGTTGCGCAGCATCATCGCTGGATTGGTCGCGTCGACCTTGCTGTCGTCGCTGGCCCCCGTTCAGCACGGACATGCCGCTGCCGCGCGAACGATGGCGAAGCCCGGGCCCAAGTCCAGGCCGAAGCCGCCGGCGTTATCGGCCAGATGTGAAATGCCGAAATTCCGGATCGTCGTGGATGTCGGGCACACCGCGGACTCCTACGGCGCGCTGAGCGCGCGCAATGATCCGGAGTTCGGCTTCAACTTCCGGCTCGGACGATTGATCACGGCGAAACTCAGGGACCAGGGCTTTGCCGCAACCCGCCTGCTCGTCACGGACGGCAAGGCGCGGCCGAGCCTGTTCAAGCGCGTCAGTGCCGCGAATGACGGCCGGGCCGATCTCCTGCTGTCGATCCATCACGACTCGGTGCCGGACAAGCTGCTCGAGACCTGGGAATTCGACGGCTCGATGAGCTATTTCAGCGATCGGTTTTCAGGCCATTCGCTGTTCGTATCCGAACGCAATTCGCACTTCGCCACCAGCCTGTTGCTGGCCCGGATTATCGGCCGGCAGTTGAAAGAGCAGGGCCTGCACTATGCCAGCCAATACACATTGCCGGTGATGGGCCGCTATCGGCGCCAATTGCTCGACAAGGACCTCGGTGTCTACCGCTATGACGGGCTCGTCGTGCTGTCGCGAACGAACAGCGCCGCGGTGCTGCTCGAAGCCGGCTCGATCATCAACCGCGACGAGGAGATGGCGATGAACTCCCTGGAGCGGCAGGAGCTGATCGCGGGAGCCGTCGCGGCCGCGATGGGGGAGTTTTGCGGGAGGCGGTAGCTTGACGAGAAGCTACCGCGGCACGCCCCGATACTCCCGGTTCGCCAAACTCGCCTCCTCCAGATCCAGATCGCGCTCGATCCGGCGCCGCGTCTCGTCGGTGATCTGGCCGTCGCGCAGGAGGTCGTGGATGAATTTGCGTTCGGCGACGATCAGCTGGCGGGTCAGCGCGGTGCCGGCGGCGGAGACGTCGTGGTGCGCGGGATCGAGGGAATCGGGAAGCTGGTTGGCGCGGATCTCGTGGCGGGCGCGCAGAAGCCTCATCACTTCATCCGAGACCTCCTTTCCCTCGGCCAGAGCGTCGAGCGACTTCAGCGCGGCGTCGAGCGCCTGGCGCCGCGCCGTGATCTCCGCCTCATGCTCGGCGACATGCTCGTTGCGGCCGGCTTCAGCGACGCCGAGCCAGCGCACCACCGGCGGCAGCGTCAGTCCGACGCCGATCAGCGTGACGAAGATGACGCCGAAGGCGACGAACAGGATCAGGTCGCGATACGGAAAGGCCTCGCCGCCCGGCAGCGTGAACGGCAGCGCCAGCGCCGCCGCCAGCGACACCGCGCCGCGCACGCCGGTGAAGGCGAGCACGAACGGCCATTGCCATGGCGGCGACGGATCGCGCTTGCGCAATGATTTGGAGAAGATCCGCGGCAGATAGGTCGCGGGATAGAGCCAGGCGAAGCGCGCAGTCACAATGATCGTCAGCACGACGGCGGTCGCGATGAGGATATCGTCGAGCGGGAACGCCTTCGATTTCTCGTAGAGCGCGCGCATCTGGAAGCCGGTGAGCAGGAACAGCAAGCCCTCGATCAGATAGATGATGAGGTCCCAGAAGAAGATACCTTGCAGGCGCGTCGCCGAGGAGATCAGAAGCGGGCCGTTCCAGCTCACATAGAGGCCGCAGGCGACGGTGGCGATCACGCCGGAGCCGCCGACATGCTCGGGCAGCCAGTAGGAGACGTAAGGCGTGATCAGCGACAGCGTGAGCTCGACCTGCTGATCCTTCGCCCATTTGCGGAAGCGCAGCGAGAGCCAGCCGACGCCGATGCCGAAGGCGATCTCGCCGGCGACGATGAGGGCAAACTCGCCGGCCGCCAGCGGCAGCGATAAATGGCCGACCATGATGGCGGCGAGCGCGAAGCGGTAGAGGATCAGTGCGGTGGCGTCATTCGCGAGCCCTTCGCCTTCGAGTATGACCAGGAGGCGGCGCGGTATATTGAGCCGTCGCGCGATCGCGAGCGGCGCCACCACGTCGGGCGGCGCGACGATGGCCCCGAGCAGGAAGCCGATGGTCCATGGCAGGCCGATCAAATAATGCGTGGCGGCCGCCACCATCGCCGCGGTGAAGATCACCGCGCCGACCGCGAGCAGCACAATTGGGCGCAGATTGTTCCGGAACTCGCGCCAGCTCATGGCGACGCTCGCCGAGTAGATCAGCGGCGGCAGCACCATCAGCAGCACCAGCTCCGGCGGCAGTTCCACCGGCGGCATGCCCGGCACGAAGGCGAGGCCGACGCCGGACAGCATCAGCAAGATCGCAGGCGCGATGTTGAAACGGCGGGCGACGAGCGCGGTGCCCGCCAGCACGGCGAGCAGGATCAGGAAGGTCTGGAATTTCGCTGCGATCATGGCCTGTCTTCGCCCGGAAGCGGCCAAGAGGTCAATGCGGCGGCCTTACGCCAGGCGCCCTGCCACCATGCGTCCGATGCGCGCGAACGCGGCCTCGATCTGCGGGGCAGTCGGCGAGCCGCCCTGGGTGTAGGCCGCGATCAGGATCGGCGTGTCCGGCTTGGTCCAGGCGACTGCGATATCGCCCGATGCGTCCTTGCCGTTGTTGCCGGTCTTGTCGCCGATGGTCCAGCTCGCGGGCAGGCCACCGCGCAGCCGGTTTGCACTGGTCTTGCAGCCCACCATCCATTCGGTGAGCTGGGCACGTGACGCCGGCGACAGCGCTTCGCCCGTCACCAGCCGCCGCAGATTGCCGGCCATCGCTGCCGGCGTCGTGGTGTCATGGGGATCGCCGGGCGCGGAGCGATTGACCTCAGGCTCGTTGTGGTCGATCCGTGAGGTGGTGTCACCAAGCGATCGCCAGAACGCGGTGAGGGCGGCCGGCCCGCCGATCCGCGCCAGCAGCAGATTGGCGCAGGTGTTGTCGCTGAGCTCGACGATCGCCTTGCACATCTCGGCGACCGACATCTTGCCGGCCGCGAGATTTTGCTTAGCAACAGGCGCATAGCTCAGCAGGTCGGCCTGGCCGTAAGGGATCGTGGCCGCGAGTTGCTCCTGGCCGCGATCGACCCGCGCCAGCACGCAGGCCGCAAGTGAGGCCTTGAACGTCGAGCACATGACGAACCGCTCGTCGGCGCGCCAGGCGATCTTCGCGCCGGTCGCAAGGTTCTCCGCATAGAGCCCGATCCGTCCGCCGCTTTCGCGCTCATAGGCCTCGAGCTCAGGCGGCGCGGCGGCGGCAAGCGCGGGGCTGACGGCCATCGAGCAGAGTGAAGCGAGCAGAGAGCGGCGGTCGAGGAACATTGGGGGGCCTTTGACACATCATAAGCGATGGCGAGTGAGCGCTCCTTCTTCGCCTCTCCCCGCTTGCGGGGAGAGGCCGGAATGCGCGCGCAGCGCGAATTCCGGGTGAGGGGGACTCTCCGCGAATCCAACTGTCATCGTGATCGCGGAAGCAGCCCCTCACCCCAACCCTCTCCCCGTAAGAACGGGGAGAGGGGGCACGTCATTGCGCGTCCCTCACTCCCTCAGGTCATACCGGTACGATTTCGATACGATCTGCCAGCCGTCGGCGAGCTTCATCGCCACCAGGTAGTCGGTGAAGAACCGTGGCGGCAGCTGGCACCGGACCTTGATGAAGGCGGTCTTGTCGTCCGAACGGTCGATGGTGACGATGAAATCCTCGCGCGGCTTGCCTTCGGCCTTGCCGGAGGGACGCTTGCGCACGCGGTCGAGCCAATCCGGCACGGTCAGTACCTGTAATTCACCCTTCTCGACCCAGCGCAGATCGGCGGAGGGATGGAAGATGGCGCCGAGTTTGTCGGCGTCGCCCTCGTAGAGCCCGTCAAAATAGCTTTGCACGACGGCTTCGACGCTCGAACGATTCTGGCTCATGGGTCATCCCTTTGAATGATGGCTCGGGGGAATTTAGTCGTACGCATCAAAATGCGCTATGGGTGTGTCAGCCATTTGCGCGCAGGCGTTGCCATGACCGGATCAGAAAACTCGAACGCTCGTATTCTCACCGGCGAATGCTACTGCCGCGCCGTGTGCTACGAGGTAGCGGACCAATTCTCTTACGCAATGAACTGCCATTGTTCGAACTGCCGTCGCACCACCGGCTCCGCTTTCAAGCCGTTCGCCGGCATTCCGCAAGAGAAGCTCCGCATCATCCGGGGTGACGACCAGCGGATCATTTTCGGGGACGACACCACCCATGACGCCCACTGCGCCCGTTGCGGCTCGCTGCTTTATTCCCGGGTGCGTGACGGAAAATGGGTCCATGTCGCCATGGGAACCCTGGTCGATGCCCCCTCGATCCGGCCGAGCGCCCATATTTTCGTCGGCTCGAAGGCGCCCTGGCATGAGATTACGGACGATCTGCCGCAATATCGGGGGCACGTCGGGGATGGATGAGGGAACCCGGCCTGCGCCTCAGCGAACCGCGACGGCGCTGGCGCGACAAATCAAAGGAGGCATCGGGTCTGTCGTCGGCGCCGCCTTCGTGACCTCCATCCCAAGCACCAGCGCTGGAGCCTGCTAGAACGATCCCAAAGGGCTCGAATGGTCCTGAACTTTCGGAAGTCGTGTCATGCGCAATTTGCTCAGACTTTGCCCGCTTCTCCTCGCCCTCGTGCTGCTGTTCGGCGCCGAACCTGCTTTTGCCGGAAAGCGCGTGGCGCTGGTGCTGGCCAATTCGGCCTATCAGCATGCGCCGACACTCACCAACCCTGTCAATGACGGTTCGGTGATGGCGAAGACGCTGAAGGATGCCGGTTTCGACACCGTCGATTACCGGCACGATTTGTCGGCCCTGGATACGCGGCGCGTGCTGCGCGACTTCGCGGACGCGACCCGTGATGCCGACATCGCCGTGGTCTATTATGCCGGTCACGGCATCGAGGTCGAAGGCTCCAACTATCTGATCCCCGTTGACGCCAGGCTCGAGCGCGATACCGACGTCTACGACGAAGCACTCTCGCTCGACCGCGTCCTGGTCGCCGTCGAACCCGCGAAGCTGCTCCGCCTGGTGATCCTGGATGCCTGCCGCGACAACCCGTTCGGCAAGACCATGAAGCGCACGGTGGCCTCGCGCGGCATCGGCCGGGGCCTCGCCAAGGTCGAGCCGACCAGCCCCAACACGCTGATTGCCTATTCGGCCAAGGCTGGCTTCACGGCGCAGGACGGCGACGGCGCCAATAGCCCCTTTACGGTTGCGCTGTCGAAGCACCTGACGACGCCGGGCCTCGATGTCCGCCGTGCCTTCGGCTTCGTGCGCGACGACGTGCTCAAGTCGACCGGCAACAAGCAGGAGCCGTTCGTCTATGGCTCGCTCGGCGGCGACGACGTCCCGCTGGTGCCGGTCAAGGTGGCGGCTGCAGCCGCAGCGGCGCCCGTGGCGAACCCGCAGGCCGACATCCGCCGCGACTACGAGCTCGCGCTCCAGGTCGGCAACAGGGCGGCATGGGACGCCTTCCTCGCCCAGCATCCTGACGGCTTCTATTCCAGCCTCGCCAAGCTTCAGCTCGAGAAGATCGGTGCCGAGCAGGCTCATGCGGCGGCGATCGAGAAGGCCAAGCAAGCCGAGGCCGAGCGCGACCGTCTTGCCGCCCTCGGTGCGCAGAAGGATGCGCAGGCCAAGGCTGCGGCCGACGCGAAGGCCGCCGAGCAGGCGCAGCTTGCCGCCCAGAAGGCGAAGGAGCAGGCGCAGCAGCAGGCGGCCGCCGCCGAGCAGCAGCGCGTCAACCTTGCCGCCACGGCCCCGGCCGCTGCGCCGGCCAGCACGGCGAGCCCGGCCGGCACCAACGTCGCGTCACTGACGCCCGCGACTGCGCCGGCCGATCTCAGCCGCTCGGTGCAGACCGAGCTCGGCCGCGTCGGCTGCTTCTCCGGGCAGGCCGACGGCAATTGGAATAATTCCTCGCAGCGGTCGCTGTCGCAGTTCAATCGCTATGCCGGCACCAAGCTCGACGTGAAGGTGGCGAGCACCGATGCGCTCGATGCGGTCAAGTCAAAACCGTCGCGCGTCTGCCCGCTGGTCTGCGAGCACGGCTTCAAGGCCGACGGCGACAAATGCAGCAAGATCGTCTGTCGTGACGGCTATGCGATCAACAACGACAATGAGTGCGAGAAGCAGCGTGCCGTCAAGCCCGCAACGGCCAAGCCGACGACGGCCAAGCGCGACGACGGCGATGAGCGTCCCGCACGGCAGGGTCGTCAGTCCGGCGGCGCGGCTGCTGCGGCGGCGGGCGGCTATGGTGCCGCTGCGGCGGCCGGCGCGGGTCGCGCCTCGGGCGGCGGCGGTCGGATTTTCTGCAACGATCTCCTCTGCCGACCGGTCAGGCCCGGCTGCCGCCTCGTATATCGCGGTGGCGGCGGCCCCCACGTCGATGCCAATGCCGAGGTCTGCAACTGAGAAGGCTACTGCTTCCCGACATCGTCCTGGCGGAGCCGGGACGATATCGGGGGATCACGTCGCAATCGCGCTTGCCGCGATGTTCACCGTCAGCGCCAGCAGCGCGGTGTTGTAGATGAAGGACACGATGCCGTGCGCCGTCGCCGTGCGGCGGATGGTCTTGTCGGTGATGCCGACATCGGAGACCTGCGCGGTCATGCCGATTACGAACGAGAAATAGACAAAGTCCCAATAGTCGGCGTGGTCTTCCTTGTCGCCGCTGGGGAACTGCAACCCGCCCGGCGGGTGCCGGTAATAGTCGTGGGCGTAATGCAGCGCGAAGGTGGTGTGCACGGCGGCCCATGACAGCGCGATGGTGGTGATCGCGATCGTCAGCTCCGCGGCGCCGCGATGGGCGCCGAGCTCGGCGACGATCGCCGCGATGCTCGCGAACGCGCCGATCGCCGTCACCAGCAGGATCACGAAGCGGCCGTCGTCCTGCATCGCTGCGTTTCGGCGGATGTGCTGGTGGTCGTTGTTCAGCATCATCACGTAGACCAGCACCAGATAGACCGCGATCAGCGCATCCCAGCCGAGCACGAGCCGCGTCGCCAGCCGCAGGCTGCCGGGCAGCAACAGAAACACCAGGATGCCGAAGCCGAGTGAAATGAATGTCCGCGGCCGCGCGTAAATCACGCGCATCGGCCGCGACATTTTTTGGAAGCGCGCGAGGACGGGATCGTCTTTGTCGATGCCCGTCATTGCAGGGTCAGTTCTTGCGCTCGGCGACAAACCGCGCGGCGGCTTGCAGCACGGCGGCGCGATCGCCGAAGATCGAGACCGCGCTGTCGGCCCGCGCGAGCAGGTCGCGCACGCGCTGCTTGGCGCCTTCGATGCCGAGCTGGGTGACGAAGGTGGTCTTGCCCATCGCTGCGTCCTGGCCCGAGGGCTTGCCGAGCGCGGCCGCATCGCCTTCAACGTCGAGCAGATCGTCGGCGATCTGGAAGGCCTCGCCGAGCGCGCGGCCGTAGTCGTCGAGCGCCTGGTATTCCTTTTGCGTGGCCTGGCCGAGGAGCGCGCCGGCGATGCAGCCGTAGCGTAGCAGCGCGCCGGTCTTCATCTGCTGGATGCGCGCGACATCGATCGGCTCGTTGCCGCCAAAGCGGCCTTCGCCGGCGAGGTCGAGGATCTGGCCGCCGACCATGCCGCCGATGCCGGCGCAGCGCGCCAGCGCGCGCGTCAAGAGCAGCCGCACATTGGCGTCACGATGGATTTCGTCGCGGGTGATGATGTCGAAAGCGAGCGTGAGCAGGCCGTCGCCGGCGAGGATCGCGGTCGCGTCGTCGGTCTTCTTGTGCAGGGTGGGACGGCCCCGGCGCAGGTCCGAATTGTCCATCGCGGGCAGGTCGTCATGGATCAGTGAATAGCAGTGGATGCATTCGAGCGCCGCACCGGCGAGCAGGGCCGCCTCGCGCGGCACGCCGAACACGGCCGCGCTTTCGACCACCAGGAACGGCCGCAGGCGCTTGCCGCCGTTCAGGCTCGAATAGCGCATTGCGTCCATCAGTCGCTTGGGACGGGCGATTTCATCGGGCAGGATGTCGTCCGCCAGGAGGCGCCCGAGCAGGGCCTCGGTGTCATCAGCGGTCTTGTCCAGACGTTTGGCGAAATCGGACGGGGACGTGCCGGTCATCAAGAAGGGCTCCAGAACTAAAATTCGGCGGGACAATCCTTTATGAGCCCGCCTCAGTCAATCGTTTGGAAGGCCTAAAAAGTGCTGGAAAAGACCCGAATTATCACAGACTTAATGGCTGGGCCCGTGGCCGCGTTTCATTTTGCGCCGGAAAGGTCGATTTGCGCATCGTTAAAATCCTGCAGCTAGCGCTCGCGGTCGTAGTTCTCGCGCCCTATGTGATCGCGCCGTTCTACCGCACCGGCCATCCCGTTTCGACGCTGATGGCCTGGCGAAGCTTGCGGGGCGCGCCGATGCAGCGGGAATGGATCGATCTCGCGGCGATGTCGCCTTACCTGCCGCGCTCGGTGGTGGCGGCCGAAGACGCTCATTTCTGCAAGCATCACGGCATCGACTGGGGCGCGCTGCGTGAGGCGATCGACGACGCGAAGGAGGACGGTACGCCGTTCCGGGGCGCCTCCACCATCACCCAGCAGGTGGCGAAGAACCTGTTCCTCTGGCAGGGGCGGGACTTCATCCGCAAGGCGCTGGAATTCCCGCTGGCGTTGTGGATCGATTTCGTCCTGCCCAAGCCGCGGATCCTGGAAATTTACCTCAACATCGCCGAGCTCGGTCCGCAGGGTCAGTTTGGGGTGGAGACGGCCAGCGCCTATGCCTTCGGCAAATCGGCCGCCAGCCTCTCCCCCCGGGAGGCGGCACTTCTGGCCTCGATCCTGCCGAATCCGGTCAAACGCAGCGCCAGGAACCCTGGGCCGGGCGTCCGGCGGCTGGCCGGGACCTATGTGGCAAGGGCGCAGGCCTCGACGCTTGCGACCTGCTGGCGGGAAAATCGCTGATTTCGGGCCCTTTTCGGGCGCATTTTCCGGCCCAAGAGCCTAGCTTTGCGGCCAGCCTTCCTCTATAAGCGCGGCCTTGATCGGCATTCAGCTCGCCTCGTATTGCGGGTGCTGAGCCGTCCCTCGCGGACGATGCCCTGATAACACCAATCCCTAGAGGATATTGAAATGGCCGTTCCGAGAAGAAAAACCTCGCCGTCGCGCCGTGGCATGCGCCGCTCGGCAGACGCCATCAAGAAGCCGACCTACGTGGAAGACAAGGACTCCGGCGAGCTCCGTCGTCCGCACCATCTCGACCTCAAGACCGGCATGTACAAGGGCCGGCAGGTCCTGAAGAAGAAAGAGTCCTGAGGTCAGGACTTTTTCTTCAGGCGGGACGATTTGACCTGCCTGATTTCGGCCACCCCATGAGATATGACGGTGACGGCGGCGGAGCGAATGCTTCGCCGCTGCGTTGTTCTGTCCGGATATCTTGATCGAGAAGGCATTTTGCCGATGGTCGGTTTCCCGCTGCTTCTGATTCCGCTCGCGGTCTACAACATCATCGCCTTCCTGATGCCCAGCGTGTCCTTCTCGGACGTGCTGTTCAAGGTGCCGATGATCACGGGCGAGACCTGGCCGGTCACGCTCTCCGATCTCCTGCTCGCGCTTGGCGTGGTGCTGCTGCTGCTCGAAGTGGTCAAGGGCGCGCGGCCCGGCGCGAAATTCCTGATGGATCACTTGCTGTCGCTGATCCTGTTCGGCGCCGCCGCGGCCGAATTCGTGATGTGGCCCAAATTCGGCAACTCCACCTATTTCCTGCTGGTGCTGCTAGCGATGGCCGATTTCCTCGGCGGCATCGCCCAGCGCACGCGCCGCCGCGTCACCTATGTCGCCGAGACGACGGTGCCGGCGCCGCGCAAGGCCAAGCGCCAGGCCGAGGCGCCGCCGGAGGACGTTGCGTCCGAGCCCAAGTTCGAGCCGGTGTCGGTACCGCAAGCAGCGCCGGTGCCGCCCGCGCCTTCCGCGCAATCGGTGGCTGAATCCGTGCTGATGGACCATCCGGCGCCGAAGCCGGTGCAAGGCGCGTCCTCGCCGGAAATCCCCTCGCCGCATTTGCAGCCGGGCAACGGCAACGGCACGCCGTCTTCGCCTGAAGCGCCGCGCTGATCGATCTCAAGCCACCTGCCGCGTGCGCGCGCTGACGCTTCCGAGCGGGCGCTTGCTACCATAGGCCATCCGCGCATCTTCGGAGGAGGCACGGCGGAGCCGGCTGGCCTGGGGCAAATGCTCGGCATTGGCGATGAGCTGGGTGACGAAGCTCGGATCGGGGCGAGGCATCGGCGCCTTGTTAACCCACTGTAACGTCGGCAGCAGCGGCACCAGGGCCGAGCCTGTGCCGTAGTCCGCCAAGTCCGATCGATCGGTACTCAACATCGCAATCACCGTTGATCCGGCGAAGATTGTCGCGTTTCGGGACGCGGGCGCCGGTGCGAGTCATGTACTCGCAAGGCCTATGCCGGCCGGGCCGGTTTGGTTCCGCACCGCCCCGAAACATGGTTTCCAAATTGTTTATCAACTTTGCCTAGGGTTGGGGGCGAATCTGGCTCTATCCTGTGCCGGCACAGGACTCCCCGCTGTCCCGAAACGAGGCGATATTGACCCCCGCATTGCCGCAAGCCTCCGACATCCTGGCCGCGCTCGGCCAGGCCGTGTTCGCCTGGGACATCGCCAGCGACGTCATCGTCTGGGGTGAGCAGCTCAGTGCCGTCTTCCCCGGCATCCCCGCCAAGCGGCTCGCGACCGGCGCCGAATTCGCCAAGCTGATCGAGCCCGCGCCGTCGCTGCGGACCGCCGCGCTGGCGCAGACCTCCGCCGTGCACGGCGCCGACGGCACGCCCTACCGGCTCGAATACGGCGTGCGCATGAGCGCCTCCGATCCCGTGGTCTGGGTCGAGGAGACCGGCCGCTGGTTCGCCGGCCCCGACGGCCGCCCGGTCCGCGCGATCGGCTCCGTCCGCATCAACAATGAGCGCCACGCCCGCGACGAGGAATTGACCAGGCTGGCCCGGCTCGATCCGCTGACCGGCGAGCTCAACCGCTCCCACCTGATCGCGGCGCTGGCCGAGGCGATCGAGGAGACGACCCGCTTCCGCTCGACCGCGGCCTTCATGCTGGTCGGCATCGATCATCTCGCCCGCGTCAACGACGCCTTCGGCTTCGACGTTGCGGACGCCGTGATCCTCGACGTCGGCAAACGCATTCGCGCGCGGCTGCGCGGCGGCGACGTGCTCGGGCGCTTCTCCGGCAACAAGTTCGGCCTGATCCTGAAGAACTGCACCATCGACGACATGAACGTCGCGGCCGAGCGTTTCCTCGCCGGTATCCGCGACGAGGTGGTGCCGACGAAATCCGGTCCGGTCTCGGTCACCGCCTCGATCGGCGCGGTCAGCGTGCCGCGCTATGCCCGCAATACGGACGAGGCGGTCAACCGCGCCCATGAGACGCTCGACGCGGCAAAGCGCCGGCGTTCCGGCTCGTTCGCGGCGTGGCGTCCGGATGCCACGCGCGACGCGCAGCGCCGCGTCAACATCCGCGTCACCGACGAGATCGTCACCGCACTGAACGAGCGCCGCATCAAGCTCGCCTATGAGCCGGTGGTCTCGGCCGTCTCGCGCGAGCGTGCGTTCCATGAATGCCTGGTGCGGATGGACCAGGGCGACGGCCAGGTGCTGCTCGCGCCCGACATCGTGCCGGTCGCCGAGCGGCTCGGCCTCATCCGCCTCGTCGATCACCGCGTGCTCGAGCTCGTGGTCGCCGAGCTCGCGGCCGCGCCCGATGTCAGTCTCAGCCTCAACATCTCGCCCGACACCACCATGGATCCGGACTGGTGGGCGGGAATCGAGTCGCTGATGCTGGCCCATCCCGGCGTCGCCGAGCGGTTGATCGTCGAGATCACCGAGACGGTCGCGATCCAGGACATCGACGATGTCCGCGGCTTCGTCACCCGGCTGAAGAATTTCGGCAGCCGCATCGCCATCGACGATTTCGGCGCCGGCTACACCTCGTTCCGCAATTTGCGCAAGCTCGGCGTCGACATCGTCAAGATCGACGGCGCCTTCGTGCAGAACATCACCCGCTCCGCCGACGATCGCGCCTTCGTGCAGACCCTGATCGACCTCGCCCGCCGCCTCGACATCAAGACGGTCGCCGAATGGGTGCAGGA
The DNA here is from genome assembly GCF_000472645.1 of Bradyrhizobium sp. WSM2254. NCBI lineage: Bacteria > Pseudomonadati > Pseudomonadota > Alphaproteobacteria > Hyphomicrobiales > Nitrobacteraceae > Bradyrhizobium > Bradyrhizobium sp. WSM2254. Next base: position 147,227 of record NZ_AXAB01000001.1, read on the forward strand.
CGACGAGGCGGCAAACATGCTGCGCGACTGGGGCTGCGACTACATCCAGGGCCGTCTCATCGGGCTGGCGTCAGCAGAGCGTCCGTGGAGTGCGCCGGACAGCGTGCTGCCTGCGGCGGGCTGAGAAGCCGTAGGGTGGGTAAAGCGAAGCGTGCCCACCGGTTTCAAGAGGCGCTGTACGAAGTAGGAGAGTACGTCGGGTGACAATTCCTCCGATAAGCGTCGTAGATCGTGAGAGCGGCGATGAGGCTCTCGTGCTGGTGCGCGTTATGGACAATCTTGCCGGATTGGCGTTGTCGTTGAGGCACGGTAGCGATTTGGAGGTCGTGCTGGGTCTGGAGGACTTGGATAAAGTGATCGAAGCGCTTCAGACGGCGCGCTTCGCAGTTCGAGCCAGCAACACGCGTTAAATTGGTGGGCACGGCGCAAGTGCGCCTTTGCCCACCCTACGATCTTCGCTGCATTCGCAATGACGATGTGGCCGCTACGCCACGCAAATGCCTGCTACCGCGACCTTCTGAAACAGATGCGGGCTCGCGACGGCGGATGCGGGGTAGACCGCAATCTTGGCGCGGAATTCCGGGTGCGTGAACGCGGCGCGGAAATGTGCGTTGGATTCCCAAATTGCGTAATTCAGATAGGTCGGGCTGTCGCCGATTGCGCGGTGAAGCTGGGTGGAGATGAAACCGGGCTGGCGCTTCATGAAGGCGGCGTCGTCCTGCCACGTCTTGAGGAAGCTCTGCTCATCCTGGGCGTCGAGCGTGAACACGTTCACGAGCACCACGGGACCGGTTTCGAGCGCGATCTGACGGTCGATCGGGAAGGCAGGGTCGAGGGGACGCATTTGAGGCATGACATTGCTCCGGTCAATTTGGTATCATCATGTCAATTCGACAGTCTGGGACATAGCCAATTGACATTATGATGTCAATACGGAATAGTAGTGCCAAATGAGCAAGACCAAGCGGACCCCGGCGGGCGAAGCCCTGACCGGCCTCATCCTCGACCTGTTCCGTGCCAACAGCCTGCTTCTGACCGCCGGCGATCGGCTGGTGACGTCGCTCGGCCTCACCAGTGCGCGCTGGCAGATCCTGGGGGCGATCGCCGACGCCGAGCGCCCGGAGCCGGTCGCCTGGCTCGCCCGCAATCTCGGCGCCAATCGCCAGAACGTGCAGCGCATCGTCAACGACCTCGAGCGCGACGGTCTCGTTGTGTTCGAGGTCAACCCGCATCATCGCCGGGCGCAGCTTGTGGTGCTCACTGAAAAGGGCAGGCAGATCTATGATGCGGCCGGCCGCTTGCAGGTCCCGTGGGTCAACGACCTGTCGGATGGGCTGTCAGTGAAGGAGGTCGAGATCGCCCACCGAGTGCTCAACGCTCTGCGTGATCGACTCGAAGGAACCGGCGAGGATTGATCACGCAGCAGCCTCACGCGACGCGGCGAACCGCGTTCAGCGTCTCGATGGTGCGCCCGACCTCGGTCGCCGGGCACGGTCTGCCGAAGTAATAGCCCTGCACCGCGGTGCAGCCGCATTCGCGCACGAAGTCGAGCTGCTCCTCGGTCTCCACACCCTCAGCCGTGGTCTCGACGCCGAGCACGGAGCCGAGGCTCGCGATGGTGCGGACGATGGCGACGCTCTCCGGGCTTTCGCCGAGCGTGCCGACGAAGGAGCGGTCGATCTTGATGCGGTCGAACGGAAACTTGCGCAGATAGCTCAGCGAGGAATAGCCGACGCCGAAATCATCGAGGCTGACGCGCACGCCGAGTGCGCGAAGCTGGTGCAAGATCTCGATCGTCGCCTCGCTGTCGTCGAGCAGTGCGGTCTCGGTGACCTCGAGCTCGAGCCGCTGCGGCGGCAGGCCGGCTTCCGCGAGCGCGCTCGTGACCATCGCCGCCAGCCCGCGCGAGCGGAACTGCACCGGCGACAGGTTCACCGCGACCGTGACATCGGGCCAGGACGCCGCGGTCGCGCAGGCCGTGCGCAGCACCCATTCGCCGATCGGCACGATCAGCCCGTTCTCTTCGGCGATCGGAATGAACTCGGCCGGCGAGACGAAGCCGCGCGAGGGATGCTTCCAGCGCAGCAGCGCCTCGAAGCCGGTGAGCTCGGAGGAGTCGAGCCGCACCTGCGGCTGGAACACCAGGTGGAATTCACGCGCCTCCAGTGCGCCGCGCAGATCGTGCTCCAGCGCGTGCCGGCTGCGGGCCTCTTCCTCCATCTCGGGTTCGAACAGCTGATAGGCGCCGCGCCCCCTGGCCTTGGCCTGGTACAGCGCGAGGTCGGCGCATTTCATCAGCTCGTCGGCATCGAGCCCGTGATCGGGCGCGATCGCGATACCGACGGAGGCGCCGACATGGATCGACTGGCTTTCCAGCGGCGGCGGGTGGCCGAGGATCTCGACCAGGCGGCGGGCGAGCTTTTCGGCCGACTGCGGCTGCGGGCCGCGCTGGAGAACGGCGAACTCGTCGCCGCCGAGGCGCGCGACGGTGTCGTGCTCGCCGACATTCTCCTTCAGGCGCGCGGCGACCCAGCGCAGCAGGCGATCGCCGGCGGCATGGCCGAGCCTGTCGTTGACGGTCTTGAAATTGTCGAGGTCGAAGCACAGTACCGCCATGGCGCCGCCGGCGATCGCGACCTGGTTCAGTCCCTCGCCCATCTTCTCGCGGAACAGCGTGCGGTTGGGCAGGTCGGTGAGCGAATCGTGCCGGGCCATGTGCGCGACGCGGGCCTGGGCCTTGTGACGCTCGGTGACGTCCTCATAGGTGACGACCCAGCCGCCAAGCTCCATCCGCTTGTGATTGAGCTTGATGATACGGCCGTCGCTCAAATGGCGGTGCAGCGTGTGCTCGCCCTCGCGCAGCCTTTCGACATAGTCGGCGTAGAGCCTGGCGCTGGTCGTGTTCGGATGGATGCCGAGCTCGCAGCTGTGATCCATGATCTCGCGCATCGAAATGCCCGGCTTCACAACGTCGGGCGATAGCCCGTACATCTCGATGTAGCGGCGATTGCAGACGATCACGCGCAGGCTCGAATCGAGCATGCACAGGCCCTGGCTCATGTTGTTCAGCGCCGCGTCGAAGCGGCGATACTGCTCGCTCAGCTCCTCGATCGCGCGTTCGCGCTCGGTGATGTCCTCATAGGTGGCGACGAAGCCGCCCTCGGCCAGTGCGCAATAGCGCACCGAGATCACGGTGTCGTTCGTCATGCGCCGGCGCATCGGCGAGGAATCGCGATTCGCGATCCGCGCGCTGGCGGCTTCCAGGAGCTGTTGCGGGCTGTATTCCGAAGCGAACGCGCCGTTCGCCATCGATCGTTCGATCAGCTCGCCGAGATGCGTGCCGGGCCTGGTTTCCTCCGGCGACAGCCAGTAGATCTTGCGGTAGGTGGTGTTGCAGACGCGCAGGCGCATGTCGCTGTCGTAGAAGGCGAGCCCGTGCGCCATGTTCTCCATCGCCGCGTCGAGGATGAAGTTCTGCTGCCTCAGCGTCTCCTCGTATTGCAGCCGTTCGGTGACGTCTTCGTGCACCGTCACCCAGCCGCCGTCGGGCAGGAAGCGGGAGACCGCCTGCACCATCCGCCCGTCGTAGCGCATCACCAGCAGCGCCTTCGCCTTCTGGCCGCGCACGTCCTCGAGCCTGGTGTCGCGGAATTCGTCGGCCGACATGCCCGGCGTATTGCCGCGCGAGAGCCAGTGTTCGATGGCCGCGCTGTGCGTGACGCCCGGCTTCACGATTTCGGGGTCGAGGTTGTAGAGGTTCAGGAAGCGTTCGTTGCAGACGACGAGGCGGCTGTCGGCGCCGTACATGATGAGGCCGTGGGACATGTTGGCGAGCGCATGCTGGCTGCGTTCGGTCTGCACGCGCAATTCCGCCTCGAGCCGGGCGAGGCGGCTGACGTCGTCGCAGATCGTCATCCAGCCGCCGCCGGGAAGCGGCTTCAGCTCGAGTGCCATGACGAGGCCGGTCGACAGCCGTTGCTCGGTACGGAACGGCTTGCCGCCTGCGATTTGCGCGATCCGCGTCGAATACAGCGTGTCGAGCTCGCTTTCCGGAAAATTCCCACGCGTCGCGCTGTGCGCGAGCACCTCGCGATAGCTCGTACCCACCCGCACGACATCGGCCGACATGTCGAACAGGCTGAGGTAACGCTGGTTGACCAGCACGATCCTGTTGTCGGCATCGTAGACGCAGACGCCCTGCTCCATGTGGTCGAGCGCAAGCTGGCTCAGCGCGACCAGGGCCTCCGGGCCCTGCTCGCGGCGTGCACCAAGCTCGTTATCGCAGGTCGACGTCATGGGGTCGGCGTGATCTCGGCGGGCAATCGACTTAACGCAGCGTAATTCGAGCACCGAGGGTAACGAAGACCCCGGAAAATTCCCTTAAGCGCAGTAGTTTACGGAGGGTGACTGGCGGTGGGGAGAGTGCGTGAGGCGCATGCGCGAGTGCGAAGGTGGTTGCAAGCCAGAGTTGGGCGGGCGCGCGCGACATCTCGGTGTCGTCCCGGCCTAGTGCGCAATTGCGCACGGGGGGCCGGGACCCATAACCACAGGGAGAAGTTTGGCGAAGACTGGTTGTGGAAGGATCTTGCGGCGGTACAAGCACCGAGCTAACGCGGTATGGGTCCCGGCCTTCGCCGGGACGACAATAAGTATGAGGCTAGACCAGCCTCATGGCCCGTAGAGCACGAGTTCCGTGTCGGTGAGATCGGCGAGTTGCGGCTGGTGCGGGCCCTTGAAATATTTGCGGCCACGCCGCTCAGTATAAATACCGACGAGGCCGGGAACGGGGCCGTTGGCATCGAGAGCCACCGCGATCTTGCCGAGCCGCAGCAGCAGCCGGCCGATGCGGCCTGCGCAGGCGGCGTACTCGGCGGCGCTGCGGCAGTAGATCAGCTTCATCGCGGGCGGCGCGATGAAGCCGCGGCGGATGCGCACCGGTTGCAGGATGAAGGGGAAGGTTCCCTGCGGCGTGCGGCAGACGAGGCTGAGGCAATTGTAGCGCGCATGCCGCGTCAGCAGTTCGGTCCCGGCCTCGGAAAGTCCCTCGATCGTCTTGGCGTGCTGCGAGACGACTTCGATCTTGCTCCAGCGCGGGGGCCGCGCCAGCGCAGGCACCGAAAAGAAAATGCCGCGGCAATAGGCGCGAAAACCCTGCGTCTCGATGATCGGCCAGGTCCAAGGCGCCGGGCTGATGTTGAGATAGGTCACGTCCTTGTGCCGCTGCGCGATCTTGGTCAGCAGCGGAGCGTAGTTGCGATAGGCCGGATCGACATACCAGCTGGACAAATTGCACTGGATCGCGGTCTCTTCGCAGTCCTTCCGTGCCGTGTAGATCAGCAGCAGCACGCCGACCGGCGTGCCGTCATTGTCGAGCATGTAGCCGAAGCGCGGATAGCCCTCCGGCACGGGCCGGAAGGCCTGTCGGCGCAGGCCCTGCATCCAGTAATTGCGCGAGCGGCCGACGAAGCCGCGCGTCAGCAGGTCCGCGACCGCATCGACGTCGGCCTCGGTGATCTCGCGGCATCTGACCTTGGTGTGGATCACGCGCGTCTTACCCGTGGAAATGGCAGGCCTCGTTCGGTCTATCGTTTCAGCATGATCTTTTCGGAAAACCGCTTCGCACTTTTCCGGATCATGCTCTAGCGCCAGCCCTCGCCATGGGCATCGGCCGCGACATGCGGCTGCAGGCCGAGGATGTCCCGCACCTTGGCGGGCCAGGCCGAAAGGTCCGTGCCGTGCGTGTGGAACATGGCGACCGCGAGCCGGTCCATGCCGAAGGCGACGCAGCCGGTGTGGGCCGGCTCGCCATTGGCGTCCTGGATGCCCCAGGTCGTGCCGAAATGCTCGCGGTGATAGTTGAAGCTCATGCACGCGGTCGGCTGCTCTTCCGAGCGCAGCGGGATCAGGAGCTCGAACTTGAGCTGCTGCTGCTTCTGGCTCACCGCCTTCATCTGGCCGACGCGGCCGAAGAAGGGGTCGCTGGCATAGTCGACGCGGAAGGTCAGGCCGAGATCGCTGGCAATCGCCTGCGCACGCACCATCCAGCGCTCCCGGAAATCGGAAACGTCGTCGGGCGTGCCGATGCAGACATATTCGCGCATCCGGAACGATTGCAGCCGGTCGAGATGTTTCGACGGCTCGCGGCGGAAGCAGTCCGCGGCGACGTCGAAGCGGAGGCCGCCCTTCGGCAAAGGACCGCGGCTCGCCGCGATCGGATAGACGGGGTAGCAGGCGGCCGGCGACAGCACGAGGTCGGCCGGCGAGAGCGACGTGGTCCAGTCGCCGCCGGCGTCGAAACGGCTGACCGCGGCGTTGATCTCGCGTTCGGTGCCGTGCAGGCCGCAGACGCAGCCGAGCAGGTTCGGAAAGCTCTTGAGATAGCCGGACTTCTCGAGCTGGGCGCGGCTCATCACCGGTGGAAAGCGCAGCGCTTCGGTGCCGGCTTCGCGATGGCTGGTAATCAACGCGGCGAGCCGCTCGACGATGCCCTCATAGAGCGCGGTGCGGGCATAGACGCCGTCCGAGCCCATGCTGTGGAACAGCTTGTCGGCGAGATGATCGAGCGGATCCGAGATTTGCGGCGCGGTGTCAGGCGAGTTGGGGAGAACAGCAATGTTCATATTCGACTTCCTGCTATCTGAAATTGTTCTTATTGGGCGAAGGCACGTCAGTCTCGAAAAGTGTCAGTCCCGAAGGCTCGCCGGAATGCCGCTCATCAGCGTCGAGGTCGCGGCGTTGGCCAGAATACGGTCGTTGTTGATCATGATCGGCGACGACAGCACGTCGCGCAGGTGACGGCCCATGGTGAATTCGCCGTCGTTGCGATAGCCGGAAAGACCCGCGGTGCGCATCGCATGCATCACGGTCTCGACTGCGAGCTCGGAGGCCTGCACCTTCAGAAGCGTGATCGACGACTGGAAGTCGAGCGAGCCGAGCGCGCGCTCGTCGTGTTCTGCACGGGCGAAGGCGTCGATATTGGCAGCGATCAACGCGCGGAGCTTTGCCAGCGACATCTTCGCGGCCGTGAAATGCGCAGCCGCCGGCGGCATCTGGCCGCCGGAGCTGCGGGCCGCCTTGCGGATGAAGGCCTGCGCGCGCGTCACGGCCGCGGCGGCAATGCCGGCCCAGGCCGAGGACCAGCACAGATGCGCGAACGGCGTCATCGTCTGGGCATGGATCTTGTCGTAGGCTTCCGGGAAGACACGGTCGGACGGGCAGTCGACCCTCAGCTCGAAACCGGTGGAGCAGGTGCCGCGCATGCCGAGCGTTTCCCAGCCCAGCGTCCGCTTCAGCGAGTAATCGTCCTTGGCGAGCGCCAGCAGCACCTGGTCGGAGGCGGCGGCGTCGGTGGCGCGGCGGGCGATGGTGACGAGGCCGTCGGCCTCGGCGCCGTAGGAGATCACGGTGGCGTCGCGCAGCAGCGAGACGGTGTCGCCGGCGACGTCGACGGCGGCCGCGCTGGCGCGGATGTTGCCGCCGTTCTGGCCTTCGGTGGTGGAGGAGGCGAGCAGCCACTGGTCGCGGGCGACCCGGCGCATCATGGTTTCCATCCAGGGAATGCCGTGGCCGTGCCTGACGACGCAGGCGACCTTGGTCTGGTGCATTGCGTAGATCATCGCGGTCGAGGCACAGGCCCGCCCGAGCGTGTAGCAGATATCGGTGACGTCGTAGATCGAGGCGCCGAAGCCCCCGAACTCGACCGGGATCATGACGCCGAGCAATTTCTGCTCACGTGCGATGTCGAAAGCCTTGTGCGGGAAGCGGGCGTCGCGATCGACCCCGTCTGCGTCGGCCGCTGCCGCTGCAGCGGTTCGGGTGGCGCGCTCGATCAGGGAGGGACCCTGCTCGAGGAGGCTCGTCTGCGTTTCGTCGACAGTGAGGACTGCTTCACGCACGTTCATACTCGTCCGCCTCCGGTTTGCCGTTCGAGATCGCCGGCATCATTCGCGATGCCGTGTAAGCGATCCTCCGACCATCTTTGCTTGTGAGACGAGGCTACGGATTTAATTCAAATTCGTCGATGAAATACAGGGTAAACAAAGCCAAATTCCGAACGAACAGTTAAGGGCCGGTTGTTGGCATGGTCGGAATTTCCGTGATCACGTTAGGGATCTGGAAGAAGCCAGGATTCCAGACAATCTGAGTCATCGTTTACTAAGAAACGCGAAGTAATGGTGCCGGGCATTGCGGGATCGGACGTCCCTGCCCATCGTAGGCGGCAGTCCGGTCCGATTAGACAAACGGGAATTTGCCGATGCAGGCCTTCAATACCGACGTGCGCAATCGCATCATCAAGCTGGTGAAGGGCATCCTCGAACAGAACGCGCTCGCCGCGGACGTCACGCCGTCGGCAAAGCTCGTCGACGTCGGCCTGACCTCGATGGACATGGTCAACCTGATGCTCGGCGTCGAAGCCGAGTTCGACTTCACCATTCCGCAGTCGGAGATCACGCCGGAGAATTTCCAGTCCGTCGAGACGCTGGAGCGGATGGTGATGACCCAGTTGCAGCCGGCGACCGCGGCTTGATCATTCTCCGGGGTCGTCCTGGCGAAAGCCAGGACCCATTACCCCAGGGAGGAGTTTGACGAAGAATAGTCGTCGGGCGGTACTGATGCCGCCTTATCACCGATAGATTCCGCGGTATGGGTCCTGGCCTTCGCCAGGACGACACCGAATGTGCGGCGAGCGCCTCACGCTCCTCGCAGCACCGCCACCGGCCCCCACCCCCGTTCCAAAACCGCCGTAAAACTGGCATAGCTTAACCATGTCGCATGGAGCAGACAGGGTGGAACAGGCATGACGCGGGCGGTATTGGGCATCATCGGCGGCTCCGGCATCTATGACCTGCCGGGCCTCGAGGGTGCGCGCGAAGAGGTGATCAAGAGCCCGTGGGGCGAGCCGTCGGCGCCCCTGCGGCGCGGGACCATCGCAGGCCTGCCGATCGTGTTCCTGCCGCGGCACGACAAGGGCCACAGGCTGTCGCCCTCCGACATCAACTATCGCGCCAATATCGACGTCCTGAAGCGGGCCGGTGTCACCGACCTGATCTCGCTGTCGGCCTGCGGCTCGTTCAAGGAAGAGATGCCGCCCGGCACCTTCGTGCTGGTCGATCAATTCGTCGATCGCACCCACAAGCGCGAGAGCTCGTTCTTCGGCCGCGGCTGCGTCGCGCATGTGTCGATGGCCCATCCGGTCTCGCCGCGGCTGCGCATCCACCTCGCCGCGGCAGCCGAGGCCGAGGGTATCGCAATCGCGCGCGGCGGCACCTATGTCTGCATGGAAGGGCCGCAGTTCTCGACCCTTGCGGAGAGCATGACCTACAAGACCCTTGGCTATTCCGTGATCGGCATGACCAACATGCCCGAGGCGAAGCTCGCGCGCGAAGCAGAGCTCTGCTACGCCACGGTGGCGATGGTGACGGATTTCGACTGCTGGCATCCCGACCATGACGCCGTCACCGTGCAGGACATCATTCGCGTGCTGACCTCGAATGCCGACAAGGCGAAGGCGCTGGTGGCGCGGCTGGCGCAAGACTTTCCGCGTGAGCATGAGCCGTGCCCGATCGGTTCGGATCGCGCGCTCGACACCGCGCTGATCACCGCGCCCGAGGCGCGTGATCCCGAGCTTCTGAAGAAGCTCGATGCGGTGGCAGGGCGCGTGCTGCGTGGGTGAGACGAAAGGCAGAAAGCCATGAAGGTCGACGGCAAGCATTTCCGCAGCATCTGGCGCGAGCGCGACGCCTGGTCGGTCGGCGCGATCGACCAGCGCCGGCTGCCGCATGAGTTCATCGTTGCGCGTCTGACCTCGTGCGACGACGCGGCAGTGGCCATCCGCGATATGCTTGTGCGCGGCGCGCCGCTGATCGGTGCCACCGCGGCCTATGGCATGGCGCTCGCGATGCGCGAGGACAGTTCCGATGCCGGCCTGAAGCGTGCCTACGAGACGCTCGTCGTGGCACGCCCGACCGCAATCAATCTGAAATGGGCCCTGGACGAGATGCGCGTTGCCCTCGCGCCGATCGATCCCGTTGAACGGGCGGAGGCGGCCTATGCGCGCGCCGACGAGATCGTCGAACAGGACGTCGAGATCAACCGCGGCATCGCCGCCAACGGTCTGATGCTGATCGAGGCGATCACGGCGAAGAAGCCGGGCGAGGTCGTCAACGTGCTGACCCATTGCAATGCCGGCTGGCTTGCGACCGTCGACTGGGGCACGGCGACGGCGCCGATCTATCTGGCGCATGAGCGCGGCATCAAGATCCATGTCTGGGTCGACGAGACGCGGCCGCGCAACCAGGGGGCCTCGCTCACGGCCTGGGAGCTCGGCCATCACGGCGTGCCGCACACGGTGATCCCCGACAACACCGGCGGCCATCTGATGCAGCACGGCATGGTCGATCTCGCCATCGTCGGCACCGATCGCGTCGCCGCCAATGGCGACGTCTGCAACAAGATCGGCACGTATCTCAAGGCGCTCGCCGCGCACGACAACGGCGTGCCGTTCTACGTCGCACTGCCGTCGCCGACGATCGATTTCGCCGTCCATGACGGCATCCGCGACATCCCGATCGAGCAGCGCAGCGGCGTGGAGGTCACCGATATGACCGGCCGCACCGCCGACGGGAGGCTGGAGACGGTGCGCATCGTGCCGGAGGGCTCGCCGGTCGCGAACTACGCGTTTGACGTGACGCCGGCGCGTCTTGTCACCGGCCTCATCACCGAACGAGGTGTGCTGAAGCCCGACCGCGCCTCGCTCGCGGCCGCGTTTCCCGAGCGGATCGCCGCCGCGGCGGAGTAGGCTCTCGTAGGGTGGGCAAAGGCGCGAAAGCGCCGTGCCCACCATCTGCTTGTCCCTATGGATTGGTGGGCACGCTTCGCTTTGCCCACCCGACAGCCTTCGAACTATGTCAGCTTCAGCCCCGTCGCCTTCTCGAGCTCGGCGATCGCCTGGGCGCCGCTGGTGACCTTGATGGTGGTCATGCCCATCTCACGCGCGGGTTTCAGATTGACGCCGAGATCGTCGAGATAGACGCAATTCCTTGGATCGACCTTCAGTGTCTCGACCATCATCTTGTAAATGCGTGGGTCGGGTTTGCGCAGGCCGATCTTGGCGGACTCGATGACGTGGTCGAACAGCACCATCACCTCGGCGATGTAGAGCGAGCGCCCGGTCATGCTGCCGATAGCGTTGGCGGGCAGATTATTGGTGATGCAGCCGGTCTTGAGCCCGGCCTTGATGCGCTTCAAAGCTTCGACCATCTCGGGACGCAGATCGCCCTGGAGCAGCGGCAGCACGTCGCGGCCGCGCACCTCCGCGCCGAGCGCGCGCGACTCCTCCGCGAACAGCGTGTCGAAGGTGTCGATGTCGACCTCGGCGCGCTCGAACCTTGCCCAGGCGTTTTCCAGATGGTTGGCGGCGTTGGTGCGCCGGATGATGTCGATGGGCAATCCACGCTCGGTCTCGAACCGCGCGAACGCCCCGAACGGCGAGCTCGTCAGCACGCCGCCAAAATCAAAGATCACAGCCTCGATCGCCAATGTCCTGCCCTCGTCAATTCCTTTCCAAGACGGCTAGCATGCGCTATCGGCAAGGGCCAGTCCGAAGCAACCCCACCGAAGGCCGCCGCAAAGGCGTGTTCCCATGAAGAAGCTTGCAATTCTCATCGTCGCTGCGCTGCTGCTCGCCACGCCCGCCGATGCTATCGTCGGTGGCGGCACGCCGCAGGCCGATGGCGTTGCGCGTGCCGTCGTCACCATCGTCGGCTCACGCGGCAATTTCTGCACCGGCAGCCTGATCGCGCCAAGACTCGTGCTCACGGTCGCCCACTGCGTGCAGCCCGGCGCGGACTACAAGATCGTCGATCGCGGCGCTGACGGCCAGCCGCAATTGCTGAACGTCCGCACCGTCGCGATCCATCCAAGCTTCAACATGCAGGCGATGCAGGCACATCGCGCCACCGCCGACGTGGCGCTGCTGCAACTGGAAATTCCACTCAAGGGAAAATCGACGGTGCCGGTCGGCATGCCGAATATTCCAATCCAGGTCGGCAACCGCTTCGTCATCGCCGGCATTGGCGTCACCGTGCGCGGTGACGGCAAGAGCGGCGGCGCGTCGCGCGTCGCGGGCCTCGTCGTCACCGGCCAGCCCGGAACGCTTCAGATTCGGCTGGTCGATCCCGTAACCAACGGTGTTCGCGACGGAATTGGCGCCTGCACCGGTGATTCCGGCGGTCCCGTGTTCGAGGACAAGCCGAATGGCGCCGTGCTCGTCGGCCTCATCAGCTGGTCCACAGGGCCGAACGGCGCCGCCGGTTGCGGCGGGCTGACCGGCGTCACGCCGCTCACGCTCTACCGCGACTGGATCTTGCAGACCGCGCGGAGCTGGGGTGCGGCGCTGTGATTTGACCGCAACTTGATCTGTGCCATGTTGAAGCGGAAGCGCGGCGGGTGATCATGCCTGTCGCGGAGGAAACGCGTCGCTCATCAAGGGCGGCCAAAAAGACAAGCAAGGCATAGAAGCAACAATGAATGTCGCTGTTCGCAGTCACGCCACGGCCAAACAGGCCTCTGAACATTTCGACGTGCTGATCGTCGGTGCCGGCATCTCCGGCATCGGCAGCGCCTATCATGTCACCAAGCAGCTTCCGGGCACAAGCTACGTGATCCTGGAGACGCAGGAGACGTTCGGCGGCACCTGGACCACGCATCGCTATCCCGGAATTCGCTCGGACAGCGACCTCCACACTTTCGGCTACAGCTTCAAGCCGTGGGTCGGGCCGCCGATCGCAACCGCCGAAGAAATCCTCGCCTACATGAACGAGGTGATCGAGGACAACGATATCGCCCGCCACATCCGCTACAAGCACAAGATCAACTCCGCGAGCTGGTCGAGCGAGCAGAATCTCTGGACCATCGAGGCGGTGACGACCGACACCGGCGAGCCCAAGACCTTCACCGCAAACTTCCTCTGGATGTGCCAGGGCTATTATCGCCATTCCGAGGGTTACACGCCCGAGTGGAAGGGCACGGACCGCTTCAAGGGCCGCATCGTCCACCCGCAGACCTGGCCTGACGATATCGACCTCACGAACAAGAAGGTGGTCGTGATCGGCTCGGGCGCGACGGCGGCGACGCTGGTGCCGAACATCGCCGACACATGCGCGCATGTGACCATGCTCCAGCGTTCGCCGACCTATTTCAGGCTCGGCCGCAACGCCATCGAGATCGCGGAGGAATTGCGCCGGCTCCAGGTCGACGAGGAATGGATCCACGAGATCGTCCGCCGCAAGATCCTGTTCGAGCAGGATGCGTTCACAAAGCTCTGCGTGTCGAAGCCCGAGCAGGTGAAGAAGGAACTGATCGGCCAGATCAGCGCGGTTCTTGGTCCGGATTACGACGTCGAGACGCACTTCACGCCGAGCTACCGGCCGTGGCGGCAGCGCATCGCCTTCGTGCCGGATGCCGACCTGTTCAAGGGCATCGCCAGCGGCAGGGCCTCCGTCGTCACCGACGAGATCGAATGCTTCGTCGAGAACGGCATCCAGCTCAAGTCGGGCAAGCTGCTCGAAGCCGATGTCATCGTGACCGCGACCGGCTTCAACCTTGCGGCGCTGGGCGACATTGCCTTCGAGATCGACGGCAAGCCGCTCGCCTTCGGCGACACCGTCACCTATCGCGGCATGATGTTCACGGGTGTGCCGAACATGGTCTGGGTGTTCGGCTATTTCCGCGCCAGCTGGACTTTGCGCGTCGACCTCGTCGCCGATTTCGTCTGCCGCCTGATGGGGCACATGAAGGCGAAGGGCAAAAAGAAGGTCGGGGTGCGCTTGCGACCCGAAGACCACAACATGCCGATCCTGCCCTGGATCGATCCGGAAAACTTCAATCCCGGCTACATGATGCGCAACATGAATCTGTTGCCCAAGCGCGGCGACAAGCCGGAATGGCAGCACAGCCAGGATTACTGGACCGAGAAGGACGAGATCCCGAAGACGGATCTGGACGACAAGGCGTTCGTTTACGGGTGAGGTGGGGCGTCCGTGCAAGGGGCGGCTAGCGATCGCCCAATATTCCGCTGTCGTCCCGGCGAAGGCCGGGACCCATACCGCGAGGTCTATCGATTGCGGATGGCGCTAATCCCGCACGACCAATCTTCGCCAAATCTCTCCCTGTGATTATGGGTCCCGGCCTTCGCCGGGACGACACCGTCTGTTGGGCATGCGGCGCCTCAACTCATTCACGCCGCAGCAACGAATTCCACTGTCGTCCCGGGGCGCGAAGCGAGTCCGGGACGACCACCGTTGGTTGGGTGAACGGCGTCTCAACTCATTCGCAGTACCGCTACGAATTCCGCCTTGTCGCGCTCGTCGCAATTGCGGCGGCCGCCGTCCGGTTCTCGACCCCCAGCTTCGAATAGATCTGCTCGAGATGCTTGTCGACCGTGCGCGGGCTCAATCCCAGGATCTGCGCGATGTCGCGGTTGGTCTTGCCCTTGCTGAGCCATGCCAGCACCTCGCCTTCGCGGGTGGTGAGTCCGAGCTCGCTGGTGAATTCGGGGGGCAGCGCCGAGCCGGACTCCTTGGACAGCCGCAGCAGGAACTCGTTGGGCGCGGTTTCGCCCATGTAATAGAACCGGAGCTGCGGATTGTCGGGCAAGGAAGCACCTTGCGACTTCGAGCTGCCCTTGCCCTTGGCCTGCTCCAGCCATTGCAGCAGTGATGGCGGCAGGGCGAAGTCGTCGGCCTGTGCGCCGTGGTGATCGGACAGCAGCTTCTGCGCCTGCGGGGTCGCCCAGAGGATGTTGCCCTGGCGGTTGACCGCGAACAGGAAGCGGCCGGAGACGTCGAGCGCGGCGCGCGCACTCTGCGTCAGGCGGGCGTTGCCGAGATGGACACGGATGCGCGCCAGCATCTCCTCGATCACGATCGGCTTGGTCACGTAGTCGACGCCGCCGGCGTCCAGCCCGCGCACGATATGCTCGGTCTCGGCAAGGCCGGTCATGAAGATCACGGGGATGTTGGCAAGGCCCGCATCGCGCTTGAGGCGGCGGCAGGTCTCGAAGCCGTCCATGCCGGGCATTACCGCATCGAGCAGCACGATGTCGGGCGTGATCTGGTCGACGATGCGCATCGCCGCTGCGCCGTCGAGTGCCACCATCACCGTCATGCCAGCGCCGTCGAGCGCGTCGGTGAGCAGCCGCAGCGTTTCGGGAGAGTCATCCACAACGAGCGCGACGTCGCGCTTCTTCGACTCAATGCTCATGCGCATGCAACGTCTTCAATGTGGCCATGTACTGGTCGAGATCGAAGCGGTCGACCAGCGATCGCATCTGGGCGACGAAGTCGGCATGCTCCGGATGCTCGCTGCCGATCTCGTCGAGCTTCAGCTGGATGCCCCTGACGTAGCCGATCTGGCCGAGTCCGATCAGCTCCTCGATGTGTCGCGCCGGCGGACGTGAGCCGCTCTCGGGCTGCCAGAACGGCACCGTGATCTCGTCCGGGCCGTACTGCCATTCGATCTTGAGCAACTGGCGGATCGTCTCCAGCAGCCGCGGAATGTCGATCGGCTTCATCAGATAGCCGTCGTGGAACGGCTGTGCCAGCGGCGTGCCGTGAGCCTCCAGCGCGCTCGCCGAGACCATCAGGATCCGGGCCTGGTGATGGCCGCTCGCGCGCAGCGTCTCCGCGACCGTCCAGCCGTCCATGCCGGGCATCGAGATGTCGAGCAGGAACAGATCGGGCCGGCAATGCTGCGCCAGCGCGAGGCAGCCCGGGCCGTCGGTGGCGCTGAGCAGGATGAAGCCGAGCGGCGTCAGCACCTCGCGCAGGAGGTCGCGATGAACGGGGTCGTCGTCGGTGATCAGGATCGTCTTGCGCGCGCCGTGATAGCCGGAGACCGGCGCTTCCACCGGCGCGATACGCTGGGGATTGGTGACCTCCGACAGCAGGATCTTGACCTTGAACGTGCTGCCGGTGCCGACCGTGCTCACGACCTTGATGTCGCCGCCCATGACGCCGGCGAGCAGCCGACTGATGGTCAGCCCGAGACCCGTTCCGGTCTGCGGCTGCGAGACGCCGAGGGCGCCGCGTTCGAACGGCGCGAAGATGCGTTCGAGATCGTCGCCCTGGATGCCGGGACCGGTGTCGATCACCTCGAACTCGGCAACGGGGCTGCGATAATGCACGACGAACTGCACGCTGCCGGCCTGGGTGAATTTGATCGCGTTGGAAAGCAGGTTGATCAGCACCTGGCGCAGCCGCTTCTCGTCGGCATAGACCACGATCGGCAAGTGGGCGGGACGCCTGAACACGAAGTCGATGCCCTTGGCGGCGGCCTGAAGCCGGAACATGCCGACGAGTTGGTCGAGGAATTCGCTGAGGCGCACCTCGTCGCGCGAGAGATACAGCCGTCCCGCCTCGATCTTGGAGATGTCCAGAATGCCGTCGATCAGGCCGGAGAGATGATCGGCGCTGCGGCGGACGACGCGGACCTGGTCGCGTGGCTTGGTGCTCAGCGTCGCATCCTGCTCGAGGAGCTGCGCATAGCCGCTGATCGCATTCAGCGGCGAGCGCAGCTCGTGGCTGAGGCCGACGACGTAGCGGCTCTTGGCGAGGTTGGCGGATTCGGCGACTTCCTTGGCGCGCTGGAGCTCGGCGTCGGTGCGCTTGTGCGCGTCGATCTCCTGGATCAGCAGCGTGGTCTGCCGCCGCGTCTCGGCCTCCGCGGCGCGGCGGCTCTGCTGCGCCAGCACGAACAGCCAGGCCACCACGCCGATGATGATGCTGAGCGAGAAGAACACCTTCCACAGCACGTCGGAGACGAGCATGTTCTCGCCGTGCACGCTCGCGGAGGTCTGGAGATAGATCAGCCCCAGCACGAGCGCGACGAGGCCCGCCGAGACCACGAACACACCGATGTAATGGCCGAGCTGCGAATTGATCCGCTGGTAGATCGGCTGCGGCAGGATCTTGCCGAGCGTCTCGGAGAACTGCGTCTGTGCGCGCGCATGCGGCTTGCAGAGGTCGTGGCAGCGGGCGTCGAGCGAACAGCACAGGGAGCAGATCGGCCCGGCGTAAGCGGGGCAGGAAGCCATGTCCTCCGGTTCGAACGAGTGCTCGCAGATGCAGCACTGGATCGCCTCGATGTTCTGCCAGCTCCGCTTCGGCTTGCGCGCGATGTAGTATTTGCCGCCGGTCGCCCATGCGATCAGCGGGGCGGCGATGAAGGCAGCCGCCAGCGCGATGAAGGCCGACAGCGCCTTCGCGGTCGGCCCGAACAGGCCGTAGAAGGCGCTGATGGAGAGAATGGTCGCGATCGTCATCGCGCCGACGCCGACCGGATTGATGTCGTAGAGATGCGCGCGCTTGAACTCGATCTGCTGCGGCCGCAAGCCAAGCGGCTTGTTGATGACGAGGTCGGCGACCAGGGCGCCGACCCAGGCGATCGCGACGTTGGAATAGAGCGCCAGCGTCTGCTCCAGCGCCTTGTAGACGCCGATCTCCATCAACAGCAGCGCCACGATCACGTTGAAGACCAGCCAGACCACGCGGCCGGGATGGCTGTGGGTCAGGCGCGAGAAGAAGTTCGACCAGGCGATCGACCCGGCATAGGCGTTGGTGACGTTGATCTTGACCTGCGACAGGATCACGAAGGTGCCGGTCAGCGCCAGCGCGAGGTCGGGCTGCGACAGCACGTATCGGAAGGCCTCGAGATACATATGCGCCGGCTCGGCGGCCTCTTCGGGTGGCACGCCGTGGCCGAGCGCGAAGAAGGCGAGGAACGAGCCCGCCAGAAGCTTCAGCGCGCCGAGCACGATCCAGCCGGGCCCCGCGCTCATCAGTGCGATCCACCAGGAGGTCCTGGAGGCGCGACGGTCGCGCGGCAGGAATCGCAGGAAGTCGACCTGCTCGCCGATCTGCGCCACGAGCGAGAACACGACCGAGGCCGCAACACCGAACAGCAGTAGATCGAAATGTCCGTTGAGGTCGCCGTGCTCGCCCGAGAACTTGCGCCACTCCGTAAAGGAGTGTGGGTTGTGCCAGGCGATCGCTGCAAACGGCATGATGTGGAGCACGATCCAGAGTGGCTGGGTCCAAAGCTGGAAGCGGCTGATCAGCGTGATGCCGTAGGCCACCAGCGGGATGATGACGACGGCGCTGATGAGATAGCCTATGGGGCGCGGAATCCCGAAGCACATCTCGAGCGCGGACGCCAGGATCACCGCTTCGATCGCAAAGAAGATGAAGGTGAAGGACGCGTAGATCAGCGAGGTGATGGTCGAGCCGATGTAGCCGAAACCAGCGCCGCGCGTCAGCAGGTCAATGTCGATGCCGCATTTGGCGGCATAATAGGCAATCGGCACGCCGCAGCAGAAAATGATGGTCGAAACCACGAGGATCGCGGCGGTGGCGTTGGTGACGCCGTAGTTCAGGGTGATGGTGCCGCCGATCGCCTCCATCGCCAGGAACGAGATCGCGCCCAGCGCGGTGTTGGCGACGCGGGCGGTGGACCAGCGGCGCGCGCTCTTGGCCGTGAAGCGCAGCGCGTAGTCTTCCAGCGTCTGGTTGGCGACCCATTGGTTGTACTGGCGCCTGACGCGGTCTATTCGCTGCCGCCCTGCCACTTAACCCCACTCCGATACGACCCGGATCCCTCGCAAAACCCGTACCAAAAGCCTACGTCGGCATTTTGCGGTGCAGTATACGCGATCTTGCGTATGCTTGCGCTGCACAAATTCGAGCCATCCTCACGGCACCAATCGCGTGTCCTCGAACAAAAGTGGGGTGCTCATGTCAGACGAAGCAAACAAGGGCCTGTTGTCGCCGCTCCGGCGCAAATTATTGATGGGAATGGCGGCCGTGCCGGCCATCACGATGCTGCCGCGGGCGTCTTTTGCGCAGGCCCCGGCGACCTCGGCGGTCAATACCACGGGTCTCGCAGTCACCGACACCGAGGTGACGGTCGGCATCCTGCATTCGGCGACCGGCACCATGGCCATCTCCGAGACCGGCTCGATCGAAGCTGAAAAGCTCGCCATCGAGCAGATCAACGCCATGGGCGGCGTGCTCGGCCGCAAGATCAAGTTCATCCAGGAAGACGGCGCCAGCGACTGGCCGACCTTCGCCGAAAAGGCCAAGAAGCTGCTCGTCAACGACAAGGTCGCGGCGATCATGGGCTGCTGGACCTCGGCCTCGCGCAAGGCCGTGCTCCCGGTCATGGAGCAGTACAACGGCATGCTCTACTACCCGACCTTCTACGAAGGCCTCGAGCAGTCCAAGAACGTCATCTACACCGGCCAGGAAGCGACCCAGCAGATCCTCGCGGGCCTGAACTGGATCGCGAAGGAGAAGGGCGCGAAGTCGTTCTTCTTCATCGGCTCCGACTACATCTGGCCGCGCACCTCGAACAAGATCGCGCGCAAGCACGTCGAGAACGTGCTGAAGGGCAAGGTCGTCGGCGAGGAGTATTATCCGCTCGGCAACACCCAGTTCAATTCGGTCATCAACAAGATCAAGCTCACCAAGCCCGACGTGATCTTCACCGACGTCGTCGGCGGTTCCAACGTCGCGTTCTACAAGCAGCTCAAGGCTGCCGGAATCGACCTCGCCAAGCAGCCGCTTTTGACGATCTCGGTGACCGAAGACGAAATCGACGGCATCGGCGGTGAGAACATCGCGGGCGCCTATGCCTGCATGAAGTACTTCCAGTCGCTCGACAACCCGAACAACAAGACCTTCGTGCCCGCGTTCAAGAAGCTGTGGGGCGAGAAGACCGTGATCGGAGACGTCACCCAGGCTGCCTATCTCGGCCCGTGGCTGTGGAAGTTGACGGTCGAGAAGGCCGGCTCCTTCGACGTCGACAAGATCGCGGCGGCTTCGCCGGGCGTGGAATTCAAGGGTGCTCCGGAAGGTTACGTGCGCATCCACGAAAATCATCACCTGTGGTCGAAGACCCGGGTGGGGCGCGCCAAGCTCGATGGCCAGTTCGAGCTGATCTACGAGACCGCCGATCTCGTCGAGCCGGATCCGTTCCCCAAGGGCTACCAGTAGGAAGGGCTACCGGTAGGAAGCGCTACCAGTAAGAGGCGCAGCCTCTGCCGCGGTCTCCCTCAAGGCAAAACCGCTCCCTGGCGTGGATCGCAAGTCCATGCCCAAGACCCCCGCGTCGCGAAGCTGCTCGCGACGCGGGACCCTTTCCCTGACGGAGGACATCGATGTTCGGCGACTACTCGATTGGCGACCTTGGCTCCATCTTCGTCATGCAGGGTTTTGCGGGACTGATCCTGTTCTCGGTCTACGTGCTGATGGCGCTCGGTCTTGCGATCATCTTCGGCCAGATGGGCGTCATCAACATGGCCCATGGCGAGTTCATGATCCTCGGGGCCTACGTCACCTGGATGACCTCCAATCTATTCCAGACCTACCTGCCGAACCTGTTCAGCGGCTACTTCTTCCTCGCGATGATCCTGGCCTTCGTCGCGTCCGGCGCGCTGGGCATGCTGGTGGAATGGGTGCTGATACGGCACCTCTACAAGCGCCCGCTCGATACGCTGCTCGCCACCTGGGGCCTCAGCCTGATGCTGCAGCAGGCCTATCGTTCCGTGTTCGGCGCGCGCGAGGTCGGCGTCGAGCTGCCGCAATGGATGCTCGGCTCGCTGCACGTGACCGACAGCATCGAGGTGCCGATCAACGGCGTCTTCGTGATGTGCCTCACCGTGCTGATCACCATCGGCGTCGCCTATGTCATGTACAAGTCGCGCTGGGGCCGCCAAGTCCGCGCCGTCGTGCAGAACCGCATCATGGCCGGCGCGGTGGGCATCAACACCGAAAAGGTCGATCGCTACACCTTCGGCCTCGGTTGCGGCATCGCCGGTGTCGCCGGCAGCGCCTTCACGATGATCGGCTCCACCGGGCCAACCTCTGGGCAGCTCTACATCGTCGATACGTTCCTGGTGGTCGTGTTCGGCGGTGCCGCCAGTTTGATCGGCACCATCGCCTCGGCCTTCTCGATCTCGCAGACGCAATCCACCCTCGAATTCTTCATGTCGGGCTCGATGGCGAAAGTGCTGACGTTGCTCGCGGTTGTCGGAATCCTGATGCTGCGGCCGCAAGGGCTGTTCGCCCTCAAGGTCCGCAAGTGAGAAACTGGGGCTGATGCAATGACCGACAATCGCTTCTTCAACCGATCGGAGTTCATCGGAATTCTGGTCCTCGCGGTCTTCCTGGTGGTGATCCTGCCGCTCACACTTGATGTCTTCAGGCTCAATCTGGTCGCGAAATACCTGACCTATGCCTTCGTCGCGCTGGGGCTGGTGATCTGCTGGGGCTATGGCGGCATTCTCAGCCTCGGTCAGGGCGTGTTCTTCGGGCTCGGCGGCTACTGCATGGCGATGTTTCTCAAGCTCGAGGCGTCGAGCGTGGAGAACACCAAGATCCAGTCGACGCCCGGCATTCCCGATTTCATGGACTGGAATCAGATCACCACGCTGCCGCTGTTCTGGAAGCCATTCAGCAGCCTCACCTTCACGATCGCCGCCATCGTTCTCGTGCCTGGCATCTTCGCTCTCATCATCGGCACCGCGATGTTCAAGCGCCGGGTCGGCGGCACCTACTTCGCCATCATCACCCAGGCGGTCGCGGCCATCCTCACCATCCTGATCGTGGGACAGCAGGGCTACACCGGCGGCATCAACGGCATGACCGACCTGCGGACGTTGAAGGGCTGGGACATCCGGCCTGATCACGCCAAGATCGTGCTGTACTTCTTCGAGGTCGGACTGCTGTTCGCCTGCATCATGATCGCGCAGTTCGTCCGTCACTCAAAGCTCGGGCGCATCCTGGTCGCGATGCGGGAGAAGGAGGACCGGGTCCGCTTCTCCGGCTACAGCGTCGCGAACTTCAAGATCTTCGCCTTTTGCATCGCCGCCGTGTTCGCTGCGATCGGCGGCGCCATGTTCGCGCTCAATGTCGGCTTCATGTCGCCGTCCTTCGTCGGCATCGTGCCGTCGATCGAGATGGTGATCTACACCGCGGTCGGCGGCCGGCTCTCGATCCTCGGCGCGGTCTACGGCACGCTGCTGGTCAACTTCGCCAAGACCAGCCTGTCGGAAACCTTTCCCGAATTGTGGCTGTTCGGTCTTGGCGGATTGTTCATCGCCGTGGTCCTGGCCTTCCCGAACGGTCTCGCTGGGATCTGGGGCGACTACGTGCAGCCGCGCATCGATCGCCTGATCTCGTCGCGCAAACCGAAACGTGACGGCTGGACCGACAGTTCGGTCGCCGACGGCGCCCCGGCAGAGTGAGGAGATCATTCATGCTCGTAGGTCACCACGATGCCGATGCCATGCTGGCAGTGAGGAGATAGGTCATGCTCGTCGGTCATCAGCCCAAGGAATTCCTGCTCGCCGTCGAAGCGCTGACCGTCTCGTTCGACGGCTTCAAGGCGGTCAACGATCTCTCCTTCTATGTCGACGAGAACGAGATCCGCGTCATCATCGGCCCCAACGGTGCCGGCAAGACCACCGTGCTCGACCTGATCTGCGGCAAGACCAAGGCAACGTCGGGCTCGATCCAGTTCCGTGGCAAGGAGCTGACGCGGATGAAGGAAAACGAGATCGTCAAGACCGGCGTCGGCCGCAAATTCCAGAACCCCTCGATCTACGACGATCTCACGGTGTTCGAGAATCTCGAGATCTCGTATCCGCGCGGCCGCTCGGTGTTCGGCGCACTGACCTTCACCCGCGACGCCGCCGTGCGCGACCGGGTGCACGAGGTCGCCGAGATGATCTTCCTGAAGGACCGGCTCAACGTGAACGCCGATCTGCTCAGTCACGGCCAGAAGCAATGGCTCGAGATCGGCATGCTGCTGATCCAGGACCCCGACCTCTTGATGCTGGACGAACCCGTCGCCGGCATGAGCGTGTCCGAGCGCGCCAAGACCGCCGAGCTTCTCAACCGCATCATCAAGAACCGTTCGGTGCTGGTGATCGAGCACGACATGAAGTTCGTCGAGGACATCGCGCACAAGGTCACCGTGCTCCACCAGGGCCAGATCCTCTCCGAGGGCACCATGGAGAAGGTGAAGAACGATCCCAAGGTCGTTGAAGTCTATCTCGGTCACTAGGAGCGCGATGATGCTGGCAATTTCCGATCTTCACGTTGCCTACGGCCAGAGCGAGGTGCTGCACGGGCTCAACGTCAGGGTCGCGCCGAACGAGATCGTCGCGATCATGGGCCGCAACGGCATGGGCAAGACCACGCTGATGAAATCGCTGATGGGCATCCTGCCCGCCAAGAGTGGCTCGGTGACCATGGACGGCGCCGAGCTCGGTGGCCTGCCGAGCTACGAGCGGGTGGCCAAGGGCCTCGCCTATGTGCCGCAGGGCCGCATGATCTTCTCCACCATGACGGTGAAGGAGAACATCGAGACCGGCCTCGTCGTCTCCGGCGGGACCGAGGTGCCTGAAGACATCTACGAACTATTCCCGGTGCTGCTGGAGATGAAGGGCCGCCGCGGCGGCAATCTCTCCGGCGGCCAGCAGCAGCAGCTCGCGATCGCGCGCGCACTCGCGACCAAGCCGAAGGTGCTGCTGCTGGATGAGCCGACCGAGGGCATCCAGCCTTCGATCATCAAGGACATGGCGCGCACCCTGAAGCGCATCCGCGACGAGAAGGGCCTGTCGATCGTCGTGTCCGAGCAGGTCCTGAGCTTCGCACTCGATATCGCCGACCGTGTGCTGGTCATCGAGAACGGCGAGATCGTCCGTGACGATCCGCGCGACAGCGTCGATGCCGCGCAGGTCTCCAAATATCTGTCCGTCTAACCAACCGTGTGAAAGGGGAGCATCTCGATGCCAGAGACACTGATCAAGGTCGATCTCACCAAGTCGGCTTACGAAAATGACATGGTGCATAACCGCTGGCACCCCGACATTCCGATCGTGGCCTGGGTCAATCCCGGCGACGATTTCATCATCGAGACCTATGACTGGACCGGCGGCTTCATCAAGAACAACGATTCCGCCGACGACGTGCGCGACATCGACCTCTCGATCGTGCACTTCCTCTCCGGTCCGATCGGCGTCAAGGGCGCCGAGCCCGGCGATCTCCTCGTCGTCGACCTGCTCGATGTCGGCCCGATGAAGGAGAGCCTTTGGGGTTTCAACGGCTTCTTCTCCAAGCAGAACGGCGGCGGCTTCCTCACCGACCATTTCCCGCTGGCGCAGAAGTCGATCTGGGACATCAAGGGCCTCTACACCTCGTCGCGCCACGTGCCCGGCGTGAATTTTGCCGGCCTGATCCATCCCGGCCTGATCGGCTGTCTGCCCGATCCGAAGATGCTGGACATGTGGAACAAGCGCGAGGCCGAGCTGATCTCGACAAATCCGACCCGCGTGCCAGGCCTCGCCAACCCGCCGTTCGCGCCGACCGCCCATGGCGGCCGCGCCAAGGGTGACGTCAAGGCCAAGATCGGCGCCGAAGGCGCGCGCACCGTGCCGCCGCGCGAGCATGGCGGCAATTGCGACATCAAGGACCTGTCGCGCGGATCGAAGATCTACTTCCCGGTCTATGTGCCCGGCGCCGGTCTGTCGATGGGTGACCTGCACTTCAGCCAGGGCGACGGCGAGATCACCTTCTGCGGCGCGATCGAGATGGCCGGCTGGCTGCATCTGAAGGTCGAGGTGATCAAGGACGGGATGGCGAAATACGGCATCAAGAATCCGATCTTCAAGCCGTCGCCGATCACGCCGAACTACAAGGACTATCTGATCTTCGAAGGCATCTCGGTGGATGAAGCCGGCAAGCAGCACTATCTCGACGTCCACATCGCCTATCGCCAGGCCTGCCTCAACGCCATCGAGTATCTGAAGAAGTTCGGCTACTCCGGCGCGCAGGCCTACTCGATCCTCGGCACCGCGCCGTGCCAGGGCCACATCTCCGGCGTGGTCGACGTGCCCAACGCCTGCGCCACGCTGTGGCTGCCGACGGAGATCTTCGACTTCGACGTGATGCCGTCGGCGGCCGGACCCATCAAGCACATCACGGGCGATATCCAGATGCCGATCTCGCCGGACAAATGACACTGCCCTCCCTCTCCCCGTTCTTACGGGGAGAGGGTTGGGGTGAGGGGCTGTCTCCGCACGAACGCCAGCAGTGAGCTTGCGGAGACTTCCCCTCACCCGGAACGCATCTTGCGATGCGTTCCGACCTCTCCCCGCAAGCGGGGCGAGGTGAAGCGGACGCTCCGCCATGACCGAACGCGAAGGGATGCATGATGCCGGTCTATGAATATCTCTGTGACGATTGCGGTCCGTTCAAGGACCTTCGCCCGATGGTGGAATGCGACGATCCGCAAAGCTGTCCGCATTGCGAGGCGATGGCGCCGCGGGTGATCCTGACGGCACCGAATTTCTTCTGCATGCCGGCGGAAAAGCGCAAGGCGCACGCCGTCAACGAGCGCAGCACGCACGCGCCGCAGACGCTCGCGCAATACAAAGCCTCGCACGGTCCCGGCTGCGGCTGCTGCTCCACGGGCAAGACGGTCAAGGACAAGGGCACGGCGGACAAGAACAAGCCCGCGCGGCTGATGACCAAGAGCAAGAGCGGCGCCAAGGGTTTTCCCACCGCGCGCCCCTGGATGATCAGCCACTGACGCCACGCGCCAACATCAAACAAGTAAATTACAGGAGCGTCCAAAATGCTTCACGGTGACATTTCCAGCAGCAACGACACCGTCGGCGTCGCAGTGGTCAACTACAAGATGCCCCGCCTTCACACCAAGGCAGAGGTGCTCGACAACGCCCGCAAGATCGCCGACATGGTGGTGGGCATGAAGGTCGGCCTGCCCGGCATGGACCTCGTGATCTTCCCCGAATATTCCACCCAGGGGATCATGTACGACTCCAAGGAGATGTATGAGACCGCTTCGGCGGTGCCCGGTGAAGAGACCGCGATCTTTGCCGAGGCCTGCCGCAAGGCGAAAGTGTGGGGCGTGTTCTCGCTGACCGGCGAGCGTCACGAGGAGCACCCGCACAAGGCGCCCTACAACACCTTGATCCTGATGAACGACAAGGGCGAGATCGTCCAGAAGTACCGCAAGATCATGCCGTGGGTGCCGATCGAGGGCTGGTATCCCGGCAACTGCACCTACGTCTCCGACGGCCCGAAAGGCCTCAAGGTCAGCCTGATCATCTGCGACGACGGCAACTACCCGGAAATCTGGCGTGACTGCGCCATGAAGGGCGCCGAGCTGATCGTGCGCTGCCAGGGCTACATGTATCCGGCCAAGGAGCAGCAGGTCCTGATCTCCAAGGCCATGGCATGGGCCAACAATGTCTATGTCGCGGTCGCCAATGCCGCCGGCTTCGACGGCGTCTATTCCTATTTCGGCCACTCCGCGATCATCGGCTTCGATGGCCGCACACTCGGCGAGTGCGGCGAAGAGGATTACGGCATCCAGTACGCCCAGCTGTCGAAACATCTGATCCGCGATGCGCGCCGCAATGGCCAGTCGCAGAACCATCTCTACAAGCTGGTCCACCGCGGCTACACCGGCATGATCAATTCCGGCGACAGCCCGCGCGGCATTGCGGCGTGTCCGTATGATTTCTACAAGAATTGGATCGCCGATCCCGAAGGCACGCGCGACATGGTCGAGGCGATGACCCGCTCGACGCCGGGGACCGACGAGTGTCCCATCGACGGCATTCCGAACGAGGCGGGGGCGTCGAATTACTAGCCATCGCCGGCGGCACAGGTTGAGCTCGATGCCTGGATGATCGGCCATGGATGTGAATGGCCGTCCATAAGCGCCGACGTTCCGAGAGGTCTGCGCATGCGCGGAATGGGAATAGTGCCCCGGCAAACCGTGGCGCGGTTGCAACATGGACGGTTGAATCTGTTCAGGTTGCTTTGCCATTGGCGGATTCTCGACGCATACCGGTTCTACCGATCATCCTCATGGCCTAAGTTCCGCGCGGTGCCGCCAGGAGCGCCGTCCGTGAGGGGAAGAGTGTGGAAGTTTGGTTGCGATCGAGCGGGCCGGGTTGCTCGCACCTGAGCACTGTCGCAATTCGCACGGCATTCTGGGTCGGCCTCACCTTGGGGGCATCTGCCGCCATGACCTCCGCCGGAGCGCAGCAATTCTTCAACGGATCGCAGACCACGCCGAACGGTGCCGTCAATGGCGGCGGCGGCGTGTGGGACACGACCACCACCAACTGGACGGATATGTCCGGTTCGACCAGCACCGCTTACGATCCGTCGTCATCCGGCACAATGTTCGGCAGCGGCGGTCCCTCGACGCCGGCCACAGGCGGCACGGTGACGGTAACGCCAGGCGGCGTGCAGCTCACCAGTCTCGTGGGCTTCGATCTCACCGGTGATGGTTCGATCTATACCATCCAGGGCGGCGACCTCAGGCTGGCCCCGGGCGGCACCACGTTCGTCACCAACGATGTCACGGGCAGCGGCGCCCCCTCGGCCGCGATTGCTTCCCGCGTCACGGGCAGCGGCGGCATCTCCGTGCAGGGGCCCGGCATCCTGGCCCTGCTCGGCGCCAACACCTATACCGGCAACACGTTCATCTGCAACTGCGGCTCGCTGCAGCTTGGCGATGCGACCCATACCGCCAGCATCATCGGCGCCGTCACCAACGAGGGCCTGTTCAAGATCGTCAATGCCGACACGTCGGGCATCACGTCGCTGCTCAACGACTTCTCCGGCACGACGACGTTTCTCAACGCGACCTCCGCGAGCGCGATGGTGATCACCAACAGAGGTCAGTTGTATTTCGGCGATCTGGCCGGCGGCGGGTCCGATACCGCGACGGCTGGCCGGGCGACCATCATCAATGATGGCGGTTTGACCAGCTTCTTTGGCCGCACCAACGCGGGCACGGCCAGTATCACCAACCAGAATGGTGGCGGCGTCGCGTTCCTCGAGCAATCTTCGGCCGGCTCGGCGACCATCGTGAACAATGATCTCAGCGGGACTGTGTTTGGTACGCTGAGTGGATCCGACACCGCGACCGCGGGCAACGCGACGATCGTCAACGAGTTCGGCGGCCGGACCAATTTCGGCGCGTTCACCACGGCCGGCAATGCCACCATCATCACCAGGGACGGTGGCAAGACCGAGTTCTTCGACAATTCCACCGGCGGCAATGCGCGGTTCGTCACCACCGGGACAGGCATCGTCGATTTCGGGGTCAGCGTTGGTCCCAACAGTGACGGCCGCATCACGGCCGGCTCGATCGAGGGCAGCGGCTTCTACTATATCGGCGGTGGCAACACCCTCGTCGTCGGTGGCAACAACCGCTCGACCGAGGTTAGCGGTGTCATCGGCGACTACGATCCCTGTAGTTGCGGTCCCGCCGGTCCGGGCTCGCTGGAAAAGGTCGGCAGCGGCACGCTGATCCTCTCAGGCACGAACACCTATACCGGCACCACCACGGTCAATGGCGGCATCCTGCAGGTCGATGGCAATATCTCGCAATCGAGCTTGACCACCGTGAACGCGGGCGGCGCGCTGTTCGGCGCCGGAATCGTCGGCAACACCGTTATCGCCAGCGGTGGCATCTATGCGCCTGGTGACGGTGGCCCCGGCTCGAGCATGCTGGTTCTGGGTGACCTCGCCTTGCAGTCCGGTGCGCTGTACCTCGTGCAGGTCGGCAGCGGAACCACCGCGAGTTTTGCAAACGTTGTTGGCAACGTTACCCTGAATGGCACCGTCGGCGTCTCGCTCTATGCCGGCAGCACCATATTGCCCCACTACAAGATCATGCAGTTTTCCGGCTCGGCTACCGACAACTTTGCCGGCGTTGCCGCGCCCGGTGGTCTCATCGGCACGACCAACGTGGATCCTGGTGGCACCGTCTATCTCAATTTCACGCTCGATTATGGCGCGAAATACGCGCTCAACATCAATCAGAAGAACGTCGCCACGACGCTTCAGAACTTCTTCAACGCCAATGGTTTCCTGCAAGCCGAACTTGCGGGCCTCGGCCCCAACGGCCTGACGCAGGCCTCCGGCGAGTCGGCGACAGGTTCGCAGCAGACGACATTCAACGCGATGAATCTGTTCCTCGGCCTGCTGACCGAAATCTACGGCTCGGGGCGCAGCGGCGCTTCAGGTGCGACGCCATATGCCGATGATGCGAGCGCAAGTGCTTATGCCGCGGCCGGCAAGACCCCGCGTGACAAGAGCGCGCGCGACGCGCTCGCCTCGATCTATCGCAAGGCACCTGCCGCGACTTTCGAGCAGCGCTGGGACGTGTGGGCGGCCGGCTACGGCGGCTCCCAGACGACCGACGGCAATGCCGGCCTCGGCTCGAACAGCACCACCAGCAGCGTCTACGGCACCGCCGTCGGACTCGACTACCGTTTCTCGCCGTCGACCATCGCCGGTTTCGCGCTTGCCGGCGGCGCTACCAGCTTCGGTGTCAACGGCCTCGGCTGGGGCCGCTCCGATCTGTTCCAGGCCGGCGCTTTCGTGCGTCATACCGCCGGACCTGCCTATATCACGGCTGCGCTGGCCTATGGCTGGCAGGATGTGACCACCAATCGCGTCGTCACCGCCGCCGGGTTCGACCAGCTGCGCGCCCAGTTCAATACCAACGCGTTTTCGGGCCGTGTCGAGGGTGGCTATCGCCACGCGATGTCATGGATCGGCGTCACGCCTTATGCGGCTCTCCAGGCCACCATGTTCAGCCTTCCGAGCTATTCGGAGTTCGCTGTGGCCGGCAGCAACGTCTTCGCCCTCAACTACACCGCCAAGGACGTGACCAGCACCCGCACCGAGCTCGGCCTGCGCGCGGACAGGACATTTGCCGCTGCCGGCGGCCTGATGATCCTGCGCGGCCGCGTCGCCTGGGCGCATGACTACAATCCGGATCGTACCGTCGGTGCGGTGTTTCAGACCCTGCCTGGATCGGCTTTCGTCGTGAATGGCGCCGCGCAGGCGCGCGATTCCGCACTGACCACGGCGTCGGTGCAGGTGAACTGGATGAACGGCTGGTCTGCGTCGGCAACCTTCGAGGGCGAGTTTTCGAACGTCACCCGGTCCTACGCCGGCAAGGGCCTCGTGCGCTACGCGTGGTAGGCGCGGCTTATCCTCCCCTCCAGGGGAGGATGAGGAAGAACGTCACTGCTTCTTCTGCGTAGGCTTGCGCGGTGGCCGCGGCGCCACGGGCGTGCCGGCCATCTTGTTGGCGGTCTCGCTGACGTCGAGCAGCGAACGGCGAATGTCCTCGATGTAGCTCGCCGACTTCTTCCTCATGGTGTCGGTCAGCTCGCGCAGCCCCTGTATCTTCTCGAACAGCTCGTCGGCCTTGCCGTCGACGAAGCCGGGCACCACGCCCTCGATCTTCGTGACCGCCTTGTCGAACCCCGCAAAGGCGCTGTCGACCTTGGCCATGACGGAATCGATTTCGCCGCCCTTGCTCCTGAGGTCGGCGCTATAGTTCTCGAATGTGCGAAGCCCTTCCTTGATCGCGGGGGCATTGCTCACGATCGTGCGGTCGACACTGTGCAGGGTGTCGACGATGGATTCGGCGTCGCTGAGATCGGCGGTCAGCACGGGAACGCCGTCCACATCCAGCGGCACCGGCGGCGCGGAAGGCGCCCCCCCGATCAGCGAGATCGCGGCGACGCCGGTCAGGCCCTGGAATTCGATGCCCGCGACGGTGTCCTTGCGGATCGGCGCGGTGTTGTCGAGCATCACTAGCGCCACGACCTTGCGAGGATTGTCCAGCTTGATCGACAGGATCTGGCCGGCGGGCACGCCGTCGAAATTGACCGGCCCGCCGCGGCGCAGGCCGCTGGCGGAACCGCCTTCGAACACCACGCGCAACTGGCTGCGACTCTGGATGGTGCGCCATTTCTGTACGCCGAGCAGGCCGCCGAACGCCACGGCGATCACCGCCAGCGTCGCCGTTCCGATCACCAGATTGCTCGCGCGTGCCATAAGCCTGAGTCTAGGGCCAAAGCGGGGAAGTTGGAAGGAGCCCGGATGCTGCTCCGGCCGCAATGGTACGTAGGGCGGGTTAGCGAAGCGTAACCCGCCACTGCTCTCCGCATTCGCCGTGCAAAATGGCGGATTACGCGGAGCCTGTCATCGGGCCGCGCATAGCGCGGACCCGGTGGCTAATCCGCCCTGCGCGACTACGGCTCTCAATGCCCGGCCGCACGCTTTGCCGCAGCATTGTTCAGTACGATCAGGGCATCGACGGCGACACCCGTCCTGGTGTTGATCAGGAACGGATTGATGTCGATCGAGGCGATCCGGTCGCCGGCATCCGCGATCAGGTTGGACAGGCCGACCAGCGCCTTCACCGCGGAGGCCTCGTGCAAGGCCGGCTTGCCGCGATAGCCGCGCATCTTGATGCCGGCCTTGGTGCGACCGATCAGGAGCCGCGCCTCGGCCTCGTCCAGCGGCGCGCCGGCGAGCGCGACGTCCTTCATCAGCTCGATGTCGATGCCGCCGGTGCCGAACAGCACGACCGGACCCATCTCGGCGTCGAGCGAGGCACCGACCACGAGTTCGAGGTCGGCCTTGACCTGCTGCGCGATCAGGATGCCGTCGAGCCTCGGCTTGCCCTTCAGCCTCTTCACCCGCGCGGTGATGTCGACGAACGCCTTCCTCACCTCGGCCGCATTGTTCAAGTTCAGCACCACGCCGCCGATGTCGGACTTGTGCAGGATCTCGGCGCTGACGACCTTTGCCACGACCGGGAAGCCGATCTGTTTCGCGATCTTCACGGCTTCCACCGCCGTCTGTGCGATCGCTTCCTTCGAGATCGGGATGCCATACGCCTTCAGGAGCTTCTTCGAGGCGACTTCGTCGAGCGCGGCGCCGTTCGCCGATGTCAGCGCCTTTTCGAGCT
The DNA here is from genome assembly GCF_000472645.1 of Bradyrhizobium sp. WSM2254. Lineage (NCBI taxonomy): Bacteria > Pseudomonadati > Pseudomonadota > Alphaproteobacteria > Hyphomicrobiales > Nitrobacteraceae > Bradyrhizobium > Bradyrhizobium sp. WSM2254. The sequence goes on from NZ_AXAB01000001.1 coordinate 179,108, forward strand.
CGGCACGCGCGGCGGGTTTCGAGCTCGAGACGATGTCGGGGACTTCCTTGCGCAGCTTCGCATAGGCGAGCAGCGACTTGATCGCGGTCACCGCGCGATCCATGCCCTGCATGACCGCGAGATGCGGCAGCGATTTGCGCAAGCTCTTGGTGAACTCGGTGAAGCCGATCGACATCGCGCTGATGTAGATCACGGGCTTTGAGGCCCGGCTCGCCATCTCGTCGACGATGCGCAGGTTGCGCTCGCGCAGCTCGTGCGGCGCCTTTGGGAGCTCGGCATCGACGATGACGATGTCGATATCGGGGTCGTCGATCATCAGCTTGATCGACTTCATGTAGACGGAGGGGTCGACGACCGCGGCAAAGCCGGCGTCGAGCGGGTTGCCGACGATCGATCCGGGCCCGAGCATTTTCGCCAGCTCCGAGCTGACATGCGGGCTGAGCGGCGCGAAGTTCAAACCCTCGGCGTAGAACGCGTCGATCAGCATGCCGCGCTTGCCGCCGGACAGCGTGACCGCGGCGAGCCGGTCGCCTTTGGGCACGGCGGCGTGGACGAAGCATTCGGTGGTCTCGATCAACTCGTCGAGCCCGCCGACCCGGATGACACCTTCACGCGTTGCGATGGCGTCGAACGTCTCGATCGAGCCTGCGAGTGCGCCGGTGTGCGCCATCGCCGCGGCGCGGCCGCCCTCGGATGCGCCGAGCTTGAGCGCGATCACGGGCTTGCTCGCTGCGCGCGCCGCCTTGCAGGCATCGCGAAAGGCCTTGGTGTTGCGCACGCCCTCGAGGTAGACGACGATCACCTTGATGCTCGGATCCTCCGCGAAATAACGCATCAGGTCCGGCGTCTCGAGCCCGGCCTCGTTGCCGGTCGTGACCATGTAGCCGACACCGACGCCACGATCCTCCAGTGCCTGGCGGATCGCCATGACGATGGCGCCGGATTGCCCGGCGATCGCCACCGCGCCCTGCTCCATGGTGACGACACGGTCGTCGATATTGGTGAAGAGCTTTTCGCCGGCGCTTAAGTTGCCGAGGCAATTCGGGCCGGTGACGGCGAGGCCCGTCTCGCGCACCGCCGCTTGCAGTTCGGCGGCGAGCTTCTGGCTCTCGTCATCCTGCAATTCGCTGAAGCCGGAGGTGACGATGGTGGCCGAGCGCGCACCGGCCGCCGCGGCATCGCGGATCACCTGCACGGCGAAGCGCGCAGGCACCAGCACCAGGACATGATCGGGCTTTTCCGGAAGGCTCGCAAAGTCCTTGTAGCAGGGCACACCCCAGATCGTCTCGCGCTTGGCGTTGACCGGATAGAGCCCGCCCTCGAAGCCGTATTTGACCAGATTATTCCAGATGCGCTCGGCATAATTGCCGGGCTTGTCGGTCGCGCCCACCAGCACGATGTTGTGCGGGTGCAGCATGGCATGGATGCCCTTCACGATGTCGCTGGCGTCGGGCGATGGAGACCATGGGCGGGAAGAGAAGGATGCAGCAGACACCTGGGCTTCCATGGCGCAATCCTCAATTTTTATTGTTGTTGCAGCGCGTCGTTCTGTTCGATGGCGGGTTCTGGCGAGGCAATCACGAAGGACGCAATGCCGCCAGACGGAATGGGCAGGGCTTCATGCAGGAAGGCTAGCATCACCCGACTTTGGGCGAAAGTGCGAACGGCTTGCCGACGCGGCAGCCAGCGATCGTCGAGATGGCGCTCGTTCGATCGATGGCATCGACAGGAAGCATCCCGCAGGATGGAGATGGATGAGGGAACCTATTCGTCGGCGCCGATCAAGATCGCGTGCAAGATGTAGCGTTCGGGGCCCGACGTAACGGCGTCGAACGGCCAGCAGGTTGTGAGCACGAGCTCGAAACCCAGCGTCGCGGGATCGATGCCCGACGCGTCGAAACGGACCACGGCCGATGAACCCGCACGATAGCGGAAATGCTTGCCGTCGCGGCGGGTGATCTCGATCACGTCACCCATGGCAACATTCCGCAGGAAACGGAAATGTGTATCGCGATGGGCGGCATAAACGGCAACGCCGCGCTCGCCGGCATCGACCGTTTGCTGGATGTGGCCGGGTCCGAAAGCAAGTGCCTGGCCGCTCGCGCCCTCCAGCACAATGGCGCTGGCACCGATCCGCTTCACCTCGATCCTGGCGACCGGCCAGGTGTCGGCCCATGACCATGGCTTGACCGCCTGGCCCGTCGCAACGCTTCTGTCGAATGCGCGCTCCAAGAGCACCTGCGCGAGCCAGGCCTTGGCGTGGATGTAGGCGCCGTCGCCGAACAGGATGAGGCCGATCAGCGCGAGAACCAGGGGAGAGATGAGGCGGGGCATTCTATCCACGATCGTCATTGCGAGCGAAGCGAAGCAATCCAGATTCTTTCCGCGGAGGCAGTCTGGATTGCTTCGCTGCGCTCGCAATGACAGTAGGAAAAAGGCGCGCGCGGCCGTTGGGTAGGGGACGGGCGGCCGCGCGCGCTAACAGAGGAGTTCGGGGGGCTCCTCTCTCAAGCGGCGTCGGTGAGCAAGGGCCGACGCCGGTTGAACACGAACAGGATCAGGGCGAGCACGATCAGGATCAGACCTGCGATCATCTTCAGCTCGGCCGAGGTGGCGGTCTTGGGCAGGCGGATCGCATCGGGTGCGGCGGGTGTCGGCCGCCTCGCCGCCGGCTGGTTGCGCGCATCGGCATGACGTTCGCGCAGCTGCGTCGGTACCTGCTGCGGCCGTTCGCCGAAGATCTTCTCGAAATCCCAGCCGGCCGGCAGGTTGACCGGCAATTCGCTGAGCTTGAGCGGCGTGCCTTCGGGACGGCTCGGCGTCTTGTCGACCGCGACGAGGCTGGTGAGCCGCGTGACGATCTGATGGTCGAGCGCCAGTGCCAGGATCGCCTTGTCGGCCTCTTCCGGCGTCATCTCGCGCATCGTGCGCGCCACTTCGGCATCGCCGATCTTGCGCTTGGCCCAGAGTTTTGACAGGCCCTTGCCTTCGGCGGCATTTTGCAATGGCAGCGTCACCGACCACGGACGGTCGCCCACGCGTCCCTTGATCTCGAGCGAGCCTGCGAGCTTGTCGAGCCTGGCCGCCAGCACCAGGGGCTCGTCGCGATAGACGTCGGGAATGATCGCCGGCGTAACGTCGGCCGTGGCTTCGGAGAACTTTGCGCTGAGACCGGTCACTGCGGGATTTTCCAGCTTGGCGAACAGGCCGCGCATGCGCTCCTCGACCTGCTCGACGGAGCCGATATGGGTGAAGGCGCCGCGGCCGAGCTCGGAAGCGCGCGTCATCAGATGGGTGTTGGGCGCGGACCCGATGCCGACCATGAACACGCGCGAGCGGCCGCGCATCGCGGTGATCGTCTCGAACAATTGCTGCTCGTTACCGATCGCGCCGTCGGTCAGGAACACGACCTGACGAACCATGCTGGTGTCGCTGAGCTTGTCGGTCAGCGCAGCCCGCATCGCCGGCACCATCTCGGTGCCGCCACGTGCCTGCAACGCGCTGACGAACGAGGTCGCTTCGCCGACATGCGCGGCGTCCGCCGGCACGGAGGCCGGAAACAGCACGTCCATGGTATCGTCGAAGCGGATGACGTTGAAGCGGTCGGCCGGCTGGAGGCGACCGAGTGCGTAGAGCAGGCTCGCCTTGGCCTGGACCATCGAGGTGCCGCCCATCGAGCCGGAATTGTCGATCACGAACACGACCTCGCGCGGCAGCGGCTTCTGCGTCGCCTGCTCGGCGCTGGGGGGCGTGACGAAGGCGAGCAGGTAATCGGCATCGCCGACATGTTCGCGGAACAGGCCGACCGACGGTGCTTTCTGGGCCGCCGGCTTCCACGTCAGTTCGAAATCGCGGTCGGCGGGCACCGCGCCGTCGGCGAGCGTGACGATGCGCGTCGCGTTGTCCGGGCTCTCGGTCTTGACGGTGTGATGGTGGCTCTTGACCTCGCCGAGCGCAAAGCCGGCCTTCAGATGCACCGTGATGCTGGTCGGGTTAACGGGTGCATTCTTGGCGGGATCCAGCACCGTCGGGGAAATACGGTCGGGCACGGGATCGGACGTGGCGCCCCAGCCGGAGCCGTCGTTGCGGAAGTCGACACTCTGCACGATCGGCGCCGGATTGTAGCGCGGCGCGACCACCAGCGGCACGCGCAGCGAATATTCGTTACCGGATTGATGCACGGGCTCTTGATATTCGATCTGCACCAGCACGGTTTCGCCGGGACCGATATTGGCAACCGAGTTGGTGAAGATGTTGGGCCGCTCCTGCTCGGTCAGCGCGGCCTTCTGGCCGGCGCTGCGCGCCTGTTCGTAGATCACGCGCGCCTGCTGCCGCTCCTTGATGTCGCCGACGATGACGCGGTCGCCGACCACCATCTTCATCGTATCGACGGCGCCATTGGTCGCGAGCGGGTAGACATAGGTGGCCTCGACCCAGTCCTTGGTCGGATTGCGAAACGCCTGGGTGACGCGTGTGCGCAGCGTCGGGCCTGATACCGTGATATCGACATCGATGCCGAGACGGATCGCTTCGGTGTAGGCGCCATCTTCCTTCAGGAGGAGGGTGCCGGACCTGGCATCGCCGGGCTGGAGCAGGCTGGCCTGTTCGGCCGTTGCCGACCAACTCGTCCCGAAGCTCACCAGCAGGGCCACGAAGGCGACCAGCATCACCGCGATGCCCTGCGCGAGAAGGAACAATCCGAGCTTGATCAGCCGGCCCAGCAGGGGGTGCTCGTCGTGGTCGGCTGTGTCGTAGGTGTTCATTTGGCCTGCTCCCGAAGGATGTTTGCTGGCTCTCAGCATCCGCCGGGAGGGCCCGATTTCGCGAGCAGAATGATCGGCAATGTTCCGCCGCAGCCGGCCCGGGCGGGCCGCGGCCGGGTGGCCATGTGCGGTTTTGTGCTGGTTTGTCCGCCCTGCTAGAATGGTGCTCCAAAGGCAGGGTTGACGATGCAGATGCAGGCCGACAAGCAGCTTTCGGACGAGCAGAGCCGCGAGATCGCGGAGACCATTCGCGAGGAGCTCGCCAGACGCCGGATCTCCCGGCAGGCGCTGGCCGAACAGGCCAAGCTCAGCCTGTCGACGCTGGAGAAGGTGCTCGGCGGGCGCCGGCCGTTCACGCTGGCGACGACGGTCCGGCTGGAGCAGGCGCTGGGCGTATCGTTGCGCAAGAGCGCCATCGTCGTGACGCCTCCGGCCGCAAACGACGTCGCGCCCGACAGCCTCGGCTCCTATGCGCATCGCGCGGTGACCTGGCTCGAGGATGCCTACATCACGCTACGGCCGTCATTCGGCGACAAGAACGCGATCTTCGCCTACCGCACCGAGATCGTATGGGAGCCGAAAGTCTCGTCGCTGGTCTTCCGCGAGGGCGATCGGACCGATGCCGCCTATGAGCACACCGGCGAGGTCGCGGTGCCGCATCAGTCCGGCTTCATCTATCTCGTCATCATCAAGCACGGCCAGCACCGCGTGATCACGGTATCACGGCCGACGGTCGCCGGCGAGATGTACGGCATCATCTCGACGCTCCGCGCCGGTCCCGGCTCCCAGCTGACGCCGATCGCAGCGCCGATCGCCTATGTGCCGCTCAGGAATGTTCCGAAGCCGTCTTTGGGACGGGTTGCGCCTGATGATGCCAACTATGAGCTGTATCGAAAACACCTGCGCCGCACGGTGGAAGAGCCGTTCGCACTATTCCTGCCGGCATAGGTTCACCCTGGAGATCCGCGGATAAAGAGATGGCGGCCTCGTGGCCGCCATCTGCCATGCACGGACAGTTCGCCAAGAGCTAGCCGCTCGGCTCCGCGCTGATGATGGGGCCGAACAGTTCCCACTGGCCGTTCTTGAACCGCCACATCTTGAGCTGCTCGATCGGCGCGAAGTCGGTCGGCGAGGTGTTGATCTTGATTCCCGGGATCAGCGTATCAGGAGCGAAGTCCTTCAGGCTGGCGGCCTGCTTCATCACGTTCTCGCGGGTGAGATTGTCGCCCGCCTGCTTCAGCACCTGCACCATCGTCTGGGCCGCGGCATAGCCGTAGACCAGATTGGCGTCCGAGATGTTCGCGCCGGGCATGTATTTGTCGATGAAGGCCATGAACTTCTTCATGCCCTCGTCGTCTTTCCACTGCGGATCCGACGCGTCCTTCAGATAGCCGGCCGACAGCACGCCCTCGGAGGCTTCGAGGCCGGCGGGCTTCATCACCGCGCCGATGGACACCGAAACGTCCGTCATCAGGTGCATCGGCTTCCATTCCAGCTCTGCGATCTTCTTGATGGCTTGCGCCGCGAATTTCGGGGTCGAGATGTTCACGAAGACATCCGCGCCGGTGCCCTTGAGCTTGACGATGTGCGAATCGATCGATGGCTCCGAGGTCTCGTAGCTCTCTTCGGCCACGATCAGCTTCGATGCCTTGTCGCCGAACACGTCCTTGATGCCGGCGACGTAGTCCTTGCCGAAATCGTCATTGGCATAGAAGATCGCTACCTTCGCGTCCGGTTTCTCCTTCAGGATGTACTTGGCGAAGATCCGCGCCTCGACGCGATAGCTCGGCTGGAAACCCATGGTCCACGGGAAATTTTGCGGGTCGTTCCACTTGCTGGCGCCGGTGGCGAGGAAGAGCTGCGGGATCTTCTTGGCGTTGTGATATTTCTGCACGGCGGTCTGGGTCGGCGTGCCGAGCGCGTTGAACACCAGGAACACTTCGTCGCTCTCGATCAGCTTGCGGACCTGCTCCACGGTCTTCGGCGGCGAATAGCCGTCGTCATAGGAGATCCAGTTGATCTTGCGGCCGTTGATGCCGCCCTGATCGTTGATCATCTTGAAATAGGCCTCTTCGGTCTTGCCGATCACGCCGTAGGCGGAGGCGGGACCGGAATAGGCCTCGACATTGCCGATCCTGATTTCGGTGTCGGAGGCGCCGGTATCGTATTTCTTCTGCGCATGGGCGCCCTGGACCGAAAGCAATGTCAGGGCCGCTGCCGCGGCGAGCAGGGAGAGTTTCTTGTTCTTCATGGAAATTCCTTGGGTTTCTTGTGGTCTGGGGCAGGCACTTCAAAAAAGAAAAGCGCCCGCAAGGGCGCTTCGATCAGGCGTTGGCGGCTTTCCTGTCGATTTCGGAGGCCGCCGAAAACTCCTTGCGCAAGGTCGGCTTGTGGATCTTGCCCGTGGCGTTGCGCGGCAGCGCGTCGACGAAGCGAATTTGGCGTGGGCATTTGAAGCGCGCGAGATTGGCCGCGCAATGTGCGAAGACGTCGGTCTCCGTCAGCCTTTGTCCCGGCTTGACCGCGACGATGGCAAGGCCCACCTCCCCCCATTGCGGATCGGGAATGCCGATGACGGCGGCTTCGGCGATCGCGCCAAGCTGGTGCAGGACGTTCTCGACCTCGGCCGGATAGACGTTCTCGCCGCCGGAAATGTACATGTCCTTCCAGCGGTCGACGATGTAGTAGAAGCCTTCCTCGTCGACGCGCGTTGCATCGCCGGTGTGCAGCCAGCGGTCGGTAAAGGAGGATTTGTTCGCCTCCGGCCTGTTCCAGTAGCCGGGCGTGATGTTCGGTCCCTTGACCCAGAGCTCGCCAAGCTCGCCGACATCGGCGTCGCTGCCGTCGGGCCGCACGATCCGCACCTCCGTGTGCAGCACCGGCTTGCCGGCGGAGCCGGCCTTGCGCGCCGCATCCTCGCGGTCGAGCACCAGCACGGCCGGCGAGGTCTCGGTCATGCCGTAGCCCTGCTGGAGCGCGACGCCGCGCGCCTCCCAGACCTTCAGCAGCGGCACCGGCATCGGCGCGCCGCCGACACCGCCGACGATCAGCCGGGTCAGGTCAGTCGTCGCGAAGGCGGGATGCTGCGCCATGAACTGGTAGATCGCGGGGACGCCGAAGAACACGTTGATGCCCTGCGCGGAATCGTTGATCAGGCCGAGCGCCGTGCCGGGATCGAAGGCCCGCATGATCATCACGGAGCCGCCGGCATGCAGCACCGGATTGGTGTAGCAATTCAGCCCGCCGGTATGGAACAGCGGCAGCACGGTGAGCAGCACCGAGGACGGCCCGATGCAGGCGGGGCCGCCGAGATTGACGCAATTCCAGAACGTCATGCCGTGGGTGATGGTCGCGCCCTTCGGATGACCTGTGGTGCCTGACGTGTACATGATGGTCGAGACGTCATCGAGCGTGACCTCCTCGATCCGGTCGAGCGGCTTTGCGGCGGCGATGCCGGCCTCGTAGGCGCCGCCGGGACCGAGCAGCAGGCTGGTCGCGACATTGCAGAGTTTGGCAACGCTCAGCGCGGTCTCGGCGAGGTCGGCATCATGGATCATCACCTTCGGCGCACAGTCGGCGGTGATGAACTGGAGCTCGGGAACGGTAAGGCGGGTGTTCAGCGGCACGAAGATCGCCCCTAGCCGCCCGCAGGCGAACTGCACCTCCAGCGTATCGGTCGTGTTCAGCGCCAGCACCGCGACGCGGTCGCCGCGCGAGACCTTCAGCGTGTGGCGCAGGAAGGAGGCGAGACGCGAGACTCTCGCATCCATCTGCGAATAGGTGAAGCGGCGCTCGCTCGCGAGGTCGATGACCGCGACCTTGCCGGGCGTGCGGCGGCCATGATGGGCGATCCAGTCGTAGTAACGTACGGCCAAAAGTTCCTCCTTCGGCGGTCTTGTGCCGCCTGCGCCCCTATTGCCGTGCACCATGCCCGGCGTGGCCCTGGGGCCAGCCGGAGTTTGTGCACCACGTCTTTTTTTGATTTGGAGTTGGCGCGCGAGGGGCGAAAATCGTCTTGCGTTGAGTTGCTAGGTAATGACCTGCTGAATGGCCTTCCCAGGTCAGCCACTCCGCGCAAGTGAGCTGCCCAGGTTCCAGCCATGGTGCATGAGACGAATCCGTCCGCGAGGCGAGAGTGCGATGAAGAGCCCGTTCTATACCGCCGAGCACGACGCCTTCCGCGAAATGATGCGTCGCTTCGTCGAGAAGGAGATCACGCCGTTCGCCCATGAATGGGACGAGGCCGGCGAATTTCCCCGCGCGCTCTATCGCAAGGCGGCGGAGATCGGGCTGTTGGGGCTGGGATTCCCCGAGGAATATGGCGGCATTGCCGCCGACCAGTTCATGAAGATCGTGGCGAGCCAGGAACTGGCGCGGGCCGGCGCCGGCGGCGTCAGCGCCAGCCTGATGAGCCATACCATCGGCTCGCCGCCGATTGCGCGTGCGGCGCGGCCGGAGGTGAAGGCGCGCGTGCTGCCGCAGGTGCTGGCAGGCGAGAAGATCTCCGCGCTCGCGATCACCGAGCCGGGCGGCGGTTCTGATGTCGCGGGCCTCCGCACCAGGGCGCGGCGGGATGGCGATCACTACGTCGTGAGCGGCGAGAAGACCTTCATCACCTCGGGCGTGCGCGCCGACTATCTGACCGTTGCGGTGCGTACCGGCGGCGAGGGTGCCGGCGGCGTCAGCCTGCTCCTGATCGATGGCGACACGCCCGGCCTGTCGCGCACGAAATTGAAGAAGATGGGCTGGTGGGCTTCCGACACCGCGACGCTGCATTTCGACGACTGCCGCGTGCCGGCCGAAAATCTGATCGGCGAGGAGGGTCAGGGCTTCAAGATCATCATGCAGAATTTCAACAGCGAGCGCATGGGCATGGCGGCGAGCTGCACCGCGTTTGCGCGCGTCTGCCTCGACGAGGCGACCGCCTATGCCAAGGAGCGCAAGACCTTCGGCAAGCCGCTCGCCCAGCACCAGGTCATCAGGCACAAGATCGTCGACATGGCGCAGAAGGTGGCGGCGTCGCAGGCGATGCTGGAGATGCTGGCCTGGCGTCTGGAGCAGGGCGAAAGTCCGGTCGCCGAAATCTGCATGATGAAGAACCAGGCAACGCAGACCATGGCGTTCTGCGCCTCGGAAGCCGTGCAGATCTTTGGCGGCGCCGGCTTCATGCGCGGCATCAAGGCCGAGCGCATCTACCGCGAGGTCAAGGTCAACGCCATCGGCGGCGGCACCGAGGAGATCATGAAGGATCTGGCCTCGAGGCAGATGGGGCTGTGATGCACGGTGTCATTCCGGGGCGCGCGCAAGGCGCGCGAGCCCGGAATCCATCGGGCTCCAGACCCCGCAGAGGAATGGATTCCGGGCTCATCGCTTCGCGATGCCCCGGAATGACGAGAGGACAAAATGCTATTCACCGCCGACCACGACGAGATCCGCCGTTCCTTGCAAAAATTCATCGCGGGCGAGATCAATCCTCATGTCGATGAATGGGAAAAGGCCGACATCTTCCCCGCGCACGAGCTGTTCAAGAAGATGGGCAGCCTCGGCTTCCTCGGGTTGAACAAGCCGGTCGAATTCGGCGGCTCTGGGCTCGACTATTCCTATGCGCTGATGATGGCGGAGGAGCTTGGGGCCATCACCTGTGGCGGCGTGCCGATGGCGATCGGGGTGCAGACCGACATGGCGACGCCCGCGCTGGCGCGGTTCGGCTCCAACGAGGTGCGACGGGAATTCCTGGCGCCGTCGATCTCCGGTGACTATGTGGCCTGCATCGGCGTCTCCGAGCCCGGTGCAGGTTCGGACGTTGCCTCGATCAAGACCAACGCACGCTCGGACGGCGACGACTACGTCATCAATGGCGGCAAGATGTGGATCACCAACGGCACCCAGGCCGACTGGATCTGCCTGCTCGCCAACACCGGCGATGGGCCCGTTCACCGCAACAAGTCGCTGATCTGCGTGCCCATGAAGGCCAAGGGCGTCACGGTGGCGCGAAAGCTCGACAAGATGGGGATGCGCTCGTCGGACACGGCGCAGATCTTCTTCGACAATGTCCGCGTCCCCAAGCACAACCGGATCGGCGAGGAGGGCAAGGGCTTTACCTACCAGATGATCCAGTTCCAGGAGGAGCGGCTGTGGGGCGCGGCGGCCTGCCTGAAGGCGCATGAATACATCATCAACGAGACCATTGAGTACACGCGCAACCGCAAGGCTTTTGGCCAGAGCATCCTCGACAACCAGGTCGTGCACTTCAAGCTCGCGGAGATGCAGACCGAGGTCGAACTGTTGCGCGCGCTGATCTATCGCGCCGGCGAGGCGCTGGTGGCGGGCGAGGACGTGACCAGGCTCGCGACCATGGCCAAGCTCAAGGCGGGCCGGCTTGGCCGCGAGCTCACCGACGCCTGCTTGCAATACTGGGGCGGGATGGGCTTTACCAACGAGACGCCGGTCAACCGTGCCTATCGCGACAGCCGTCTGACCTCGATCGGCGGTGGCGCCGACGAGGTCATGCTGATGGTCCTGTGCAAGATGATGGGTACGCTGCCTGGCAGCAAAGGGAATGCATCATGATCACGCTCTATCACTGTGACGCCGCACGCTCGTTCCGTCCACTCTGGATGCTGGAGGAGATGAGGCTGCCGTACGAGTTGAAGATGCTGCCGTTCCCGCCGCGGGTTTTCGCCAAGGAATATCTCGCGCTCAATCCGCTCGGCACGATTCCGTTCATGATCGACGGCGAGACGAAGATGACGGAGTCCTCCGGCATCTGCCACTACCTCGGCACCAGATACGCCCCGACGCCGCTGATGGTGGACGTCGAGGATCCCGCCTATGGCGCGTTCCTGAACTGGATGTATTTCAGCGATGCCACGTTGACCTTCCCGCAGACGCTGGTGCTCAGATACACCCAGCTCGAGCCGGAAGAGCGGCGCAATCCGCAGGTCGCCGGCGATTACGCCAAATGGTTCCTCGGCCGACTGCGCGCCGTTGAGGCAGCGACCGCGAATGCCGAAACCTTGTGCGCCGGCCGTTTTACCGCCGCCGACATCGTGATCGGCTACGCGCTCCGCCTCGCCGACAATATCGGCCTCGCCAAGGACTTTGGGCCAAATGTCGCAGCCTATTGGGCACGATTGCAGCAACGCGAGGGCTTCAAACGCGCGGTTGCTGCAGAGCAGAAGGCCGGCGTCGAGCAGAATGTCGCGCCAAGGGCGAGGGCGTAAGCTCCATTGTCGTCCCGGCGAAGGCCGGGACCCATACCGCGGAATTTGTCGATCGCGGATGGTCGTCGTACCGAACGACGAGTCTTCGCCAAACTGTGTGCGGTGGTTATGGGTCCCGGCCTGCGCCGGGACGACGGTGAAGGAGAGAGTTCCGGGCTCGTCCTTCGGTCGTCCCGGAATGACACCCTTTTATTGCGCGCCGTGACAGCGCTATCCCGTCGTGACAGCGCCCAAATTTCCGCTAAGGTGACCTCCGTCCGCAGCGGCCAGAGAGCCGCGCGAGGAGGACCCCAATGGAAGATATCGGTCGCGAATCCGACCATCTGATGCTCATCACACCGGAACGGGTATTCTATGCCGGCCTGCTCGGCCGCCCCCGCAAGCGGACCCCCGGTTGCTGCCATGTCTATGTGGCGGTCAAGGGCAACCTGCACCTGACGATCGACGACGTCCTCGCCACCGGCGAGCTGTTCGTCACCCTGCCGAACCAGCGGCATTCCATTGCCAGCGACTACCGCACCGCAATCAGCGTGACGCTCGAGCCGGAAAGCATGCCGGACGGCGTGATCGAGGCTTTGGCCGAGCGGCTGACCGGGCCGGACCGGGCCGTCTATGCCCGCAAGATCCTCGCCGCCTACGCGCTGCTGCGCCAGCGCCGCTACGGCGACATCACCACCGCCGAATTCGACGAGATGTGCTTCGGCGAGGCGCTGCCGCGCCGTGTGCTCGATCCGCGGGTGATGCGTGCGGTCGCGCGCATCGGACGCTTCTCCGGCGAACCGGTGACGGCGGATACATGCGCGGCCGAAGCAGGCCTCTCCGCCTCGCGTTTTCTGCACCTGTTCAAGGAGGAGACCGGCATCTCGTTCCGCTCCTTCCGCGCCTGGAAGCGCGCGCGGCACCTGCTGCACTTCGCCAATCAGGACCTCAACCTCGCTCATCTCGCGCAGGACATCGGCTATCCCGACTCGACCCATTTCAGCCATTCGATCCGCCGCTTCTACGGATTGAAGCCGCGCGCGATCTTCGTCGGCTCGCGCGATCTTGCGATCTATCGCAGCACCGAGACGGTGAGGCTCGCGGAAGCGAGCTAGGCTCGCCCTCGTAGGGTGGGCAAAGCGAAGCGTGCCCACCACCTTCGCCAAGCGTCGAGAAAGCGTGGGCACGGCGCGAGAGCGCCTTTGCCCACCCTACGCAGCTACAACTCGCCCTTTTCCAGCTTCTCCGCGCAAGAAGCCGCATGCCGCCCGTCACATGATCGCAAGCGTTGAATTCTCAACCTGCGAGACATCCAAGCCATGAGCGTCACGGCATGAGCGACAAGGCCGTCATCACCTGCGCGCTGAACGGCGTGCTCACCGACCCCAAGCAGCACAACGTGCCTGTGACGCCCGAGCAGATGGCACGCGAGGCCAAGGCTGCGTTCGACGCCGGCGCCAGCATCATGCACATCCATCTGCGCCAGCAGGCGCCCAACAAGGGACACCTGCCGTCCTGGGAGGTCAGCGTCAGCAAGGAGATCCAGCAGGCGATCCGGGAGGCCTGCCCGGGCGTGATCATCAACCACACCTCGGGCGTATCAGGTCCGAACTACAGCGGCGCGCTCGACTGCATCCGTGAGACGAAGCCGGAGATCGCCGCCTGCAACGCCGGCTCGCTGAATTATCTGAAAGTGAAGGCCGACAACACCTGGGCCTGGCCGCCGATGATGTTCGACAACGCCGTCGAGAAGGTGAAGGACTATCTCGACGTCATGAACGCGGTCGGCACCATCCCCGAATTCGAGTGCTTCGACGTCGGCATCGTGCGCTGCGTCGGCATGTACACTCAGGTCGGCATGTACAAGGGCCCGCTCGAATATAACTTCGTGATGGGCGTCGCCTCCGGCATGCCGTCGGACCCCGACCTGCTGCCGATCCTGGTCAAGCTGAAGCGCCCCGAAGCGCATTGGCAGGTCACGGCGATCGGACGCGAAGAGATCTGGCCGCTGCACCAGCGCTGCGCCGAACTCGGCGGCCATTTGCGTACCGGTCTCGAAGACACCTTCTATCTCGCCGACGGCACAAAGGTGACGTCGAACGGCCAGCTGATCGAAGCCGTCGCCGCCTGTGCAAGGCGTGCGGGCCGCGAGATCGCAAGCCCCGCCGAGGCGCGGAAGATTTTTGGGACGAATCGGTAAGGTATCACCTCACCTGTCATTGCGAGCGAAGCGAAGCAATCCAGAATTTCTCCGCAGAAACAGTCTGGATTGCTTCGTCGCTTCGCTCCTCGCAATGACGAGCAGGATCAGGTTATGTCCATCATCGAAAACACCATTTCCCCCGGCAGCGCCGCCTATCACGCCAACGGCGACGGCATGCTGGGTTTGATCGACCGCATGCGCGCGCTGGAAGAGCGCACGCGGGCCGCATCCGCCGCGGCAAAGGACCGCTTCCACAAGCGCGGCCAGCTGCTGCCGCGCGAACGCGTGGCGCTGGTGCTCGATCCTGGCGCACCCTTCATCGAGCTGTCGACGCTCGCCGGTTACATGTTCGACGTGCCGGATGCGAACAAGAGCGTGCCGGGCGGCGGCGTCATCGCCGGCATCGGTTTCGTCTCGGGCATCCGCTGCATGGTCAGCGCCAGCGATTCCGGCATCGATGCCGGCGCGCTGCAGCCTTTCGGCCTCGACAAGACGCTGCGGGTGCAGGAGCTCGCGCTGGAGAACAAGCTGCCTTACGTGCAGCTGGTCGAAAGCGCCGGCGCCAATTTGCTGCGCTACCGCGTCGAGGATTTCGTTCGCGGCGGCAACATCTTTCGCAATCTTGCGCGGCTCTCGGCGGCGGGACTGCCGGTCGTGACCGTCACGCACGGATCGTCCACCGCGGGCGGTGCCTATCAAACGGGCCTGTCCGACTACATCGTCATGGTGCGTGGCCGCACCCGCGCCTTCCTCGCAGGTCCCCCGCTGCTGAAAGCCGCAACCGGCGAGATCGCGACCGAGGAAGAGCTCGGCGGCGCCGAGATGCATACCCAGATCTCCGGCCTCGGTGACTACCTCGCCGAGGATGATCGCGACGCGCTGCGCATCGCACGCGAGATCATGGCGGCGCTGGAGTGGGAGCGGCCGGGCAGGGCGGCTCTTCAATTCAAGCCGCCGCGCTACGACCAGGACGAGCTGCTCGGCATCATGCCGATGGACCACAAGCGCCCCGTGGACATGAAGCAGGTGATCGCGCGCATCGTCGACGATTCCGACTTCACCGAGATGGCGCCGAATTACGGTCCCGCCACCGTCTGCGGCCATGCCCGCATCGAGGGCCAGGCCATCGGCATCATCACCAACAACGGTCCGCTCGATCCCGCCGGCGCCAACAAGGCGACGCACTTCATCCAGGCCTGCTGCCAGACCCGCACGCCGATCCTCTATCTGAACAACACCACCGGCTACATGGTCGGCAAGGCCTATGAAGAAGCCGGCATGATCAAGCACGGCTCCAAGATGATCCAGGCGGTGACGTCGGCGACGGTGCCGCAGATCACCATCTATTGCGGCGCCTCGTTCGGCGCCGGCAATTACGGCATGTGCGGACGCGGCTTCCATCCGCGCTTCTGCTTCTCCTGGCCCAACGCCAAAACCGCGGTGATGGGCGGCGAGCAGGCCGCCGAGACGATGGCCATCGTGACGGAAGCCGCCGCCGCGCGGCGCGGCAAGCCGATCGAGAAGGACAAGCTCGATGCCATGAAGGCGCAGATCGTCGGCGTGTTCGACGGCCAGATGGACGTGTTCTCGACCAGCGCGCGCGTGCTCGACGACGGCGTGATCGATCCGCGCGACACCCGGGCGGTCCTGTCCGAAGTGCTCGCGATCTGCCGCGAGGGCGACGCACGCACGCCCCAGCGCATGCAGTTTTCGGTGGCCCGGCCATGAGGAACGGATCAGTGCAGCACCGGCCGTTCTTCAAGGTCCTGATAGCCAACCGCGGCGAGATCGCGCTGCGGGTGATGCGCAGCGCGCGGAAGCTCGGCCTCGGCGTCGTCGCAGTCTATTCGGATGCGGATCGCGATGCGCTGCATGTGCGGCAGGCCGATCAGGCCGTGCGCATCGGCGAAGCCTTGCCGGCGCAATCCTATCTCAACATCCCCGCGATCATTGCCGCGGCGAAAGTCAGCGGCGCGGATGCCGTCCACCCCGGCTACGGTTTCCTCGCCGAGAACGAGGACTTTGCGCAGGCCTGCAAGGACGCCGGTCTCGTCTTCATCGGCCCGTCGCCCCAGGCGATCCAGGCGATGGGCAACAAGGCCGGCGCCAAGGAGATCATGCGGAAGGCCGGTGTGCCCTGCGTGCCCGGCTATCAGGGCACCGAGCAGGGCGACGAGGTCATGCTCGCGGAAGCCAAGAAGATCGGCGTCCCCGTGATGATCAAGGCGGTCGCCGGTGGCGGCGGCCGCGGCATGCGGCTCGTGACCGATGCGGCGTCGTTCCCCGATGCATTGCGCAGCGCACGATCGGAGGCGAAGGCTGCGTTCGGCGATCCCACGGTCATCCTCGAGCGCGCGATCCAGAATCCCCGGCACATCGAAATCCAGGTGTTCGGCGACAGCCACGGCAACGCCATCCATCTCGGCGAGCGTGACTGCTCGGTGCAGCGCCGGCACCAGAAGCTGATCGAGGAAGCGCCGTCGCCCGCGGTGACACCTGAACTGCGCGCGAAGATGGGCGAGGTCGCCGTCGCCGCGGTCAAGGCATTGCGTTACGAGGGTGCCGGCACGCTGGAGTTCCTGCTCGATGCGAGCGGCGAGTTCTACTTCATGGAGATGAACACGCGCCTCCAGGTCGAGCATCCCGTGACCGAAGCCATCACCGGGCTCGATCTCGTCGAATTGCAGCTGCGCGTCGCGCGCGGCGAGCCGCTGCCGGTGAAGCAGCAGGATATCCGCTTCGCAGGTCACGCCATCGAGGTTCGGCTGTGCTCGGAAGATGCCGCGCACGATTTCATGCCGCAGTCCGGCCGCATGGCGCGCTGGCAGGTGCCTGACGGCATCCGCGTCGAGCATGCGCTGCAATCGGGCGCGGAGATCCCGCCGTTCTACGATTCGATGATCGCCAAGGTGGTCAGCCATGGTGCCACGCGCGAGGAGGCGAGGGGACGGCTGATCGTCGGCCTGGAGCAGCTCACCGCCTTCGGCGTGACCACCAACCAGGCTTTCCTGATGGCGTGCCTGCGTCACCCCGGCTTTGCCAAGGGCGAGGCGACGACGGCGTTCATCGGTACGCATCGCGACGAACTGTTGGCGCCATCGGCGAATGCTGCATTCGATACGGCGCTGGCGGGCCTGCTGCTCTACGTCACCAATCCGCGCGCGCCGTCATGGAGAGGGGGGCGGAGCCTGTCGGCAACGTTCCCCCTTCCTGCGAAAATCGAGATCGCCGGCCACGGGCATGAGCTTGAAGTCACCCGCGAGCGCGACGGCGGCTACACCGTCGCCATCGACGGCCGGCAGGACAGGTTCGAGATCGATCAGCTCGATCCCGACGCCATCCGCTTCCGCCACGATGGTGTGATGGACAGCGCCAAATTCCTGCGCGAGGGTGACCGGCTCTATCTCCAGCACCGCGGCATCCCGCTCGCGGTGACTGATCTCACCCTCGCCGCGCCGAAGGCCGCTGCGGCCAACGGCGGCGACGGCAAGGTTCGCGCCGCCCTGAACGGCCGCGTCGTCGCCGTGCTGGTCAAGCCCGGCGACCGCGTCGCCGCCGGCCAGCCGGTGCTGACTCTGGAAGCGATGAAGATGGAGCACATCCACAAGGCCGGCATCGACGGCGTGGTCGCCGCGATCGACGTTGCCGAAGGCGAGCAGGTCACGACGGGACGGATCGTGGTGGAGATTGGGGCGGGGTAGCGCGGCAAGTTCGTCATTGCGAGCGCAGCGAAGCAATCCAGGAATCTCTCCGCGGCGATAGTCTGGATTGCTTCGCTGCGCTCGCAATGACGATGTGGAAGCGGTTTCGCCTCAAACCCAACCCGTCGTCCCGGCGAAGGCCGGGACCCATAACCACAGGATTGGGTTTGGCGAAGACTCGGAGTTGCCAGCTCGCGCGGCAACTTCTCCCTGGGGTTATGGGTCCGACGGCGGAATTATTGTCCTCGCCCCGTCCCCTCATTCAGCAAACACGCCACCTGATGTCCGGCGCCCGCAACCATCAGCGCCGGCCGCTCGATCTTGCATCGGTCCATCGCAAACCGGCAGCGGGTGTGGAACGCGCAGCCTGACGGTGGATTGACCGGGCTCGGCACGTCGCCATCGACCAGCGGCGCGAGCTTCTTCGCGAGCGGGTTGGCAACCGGCACGGAGGCGAGCAGGGCCTGCGTGTAGGGATGCCGCGGATTCCTGAACAGCTCGTCCTTGCTGGCGATCTCGACGATGCGGCCGAGATACATCACGGCGACGCGATGGCTGATATGGGCGACCACGGCGAGGTCGTGGGCGATGAAGAGGTAGGAGAAGCCGTGCTGGCGCTGGAGATCGATCAGCAGATTGATCACCTGCGCCTGGATCGAGACGTCGAGCGCGGAGACTGGCTCGTCGCAGACGATCAGGCGCGGCCCCAGCGCCAGCGCCCGTGCGATGCAGATGCGCTGGCGCTGGCCGCCGGAGAACTGATGCGGGAAATTGCGCATCTGGTCGGGCCGCAGGCCCACCTGCTCGAACAGTTTTGCGGTGCGCGCCTCCAGCGCCTTGCCGGTCGCAAGCCCATGCACGGCCAGCGGCTCGCCGACGATGTCGCCCGCGGTCATGCGTGGATTGAGCGAGGCGAACGGGTCCTGGAACACGATCTGCATCGAGCGGCGGTGCGGGCGCAGCGCCGCCTTGGAAAGATGCGTGATGTCCTCGCCCCCGAGACGGATCTGTCCGGAGGTCGGTTCGACTAGCCGCAGCACGCTGCGCGCCACCGTCGACTTGCCGCAGCCGGATTCGCCGACCAGCCCCAGTGTTTCGCCGACACCAACCGCGAACGAGACGCCGTCCACCGCGTGCACGGTGCCGACCTGCCTGCGCAACACGCCGGCGCGCACCGGGTAATGCTTCGTGAGGTCGGTGACTTCGAGCAGCGCTTCGGTCATGCGACCTCCGCGACGTCAGCCGCGCGCCAGCAGGCGGCAAGATGCCCTCCGCCCCAATCCATGAGCGGCGGATATTCGTCCTGGCAGCGCTTCACCGCGAGCTTGCAGCGCGGCGCGAAAGCGCAGCCTGGCGGCAGCCGCACCAGCGACGGCACCGTGCCGGGAATTTCGTTGAGCCGCGCCTGCGTCGCGGCGCCGGACGCCGGCACCGACGGAATCGAGGCCATCAGCCCGCGCGTATAGGGGTGTCTGGGATCGGCGAACAGCGCCTCGACGCTGGCTTCCTCGACCTTCCGGCCCGCATACATCACGATCACGCGCTGCGCGGTCTGCGCGACGACGCCGAGATCATGGGTGATCAGCACGAGCCCGGTGCCGAGCTCCTTCTGGAGGTCGAGGATCAGCGCCAGGATCTGCGCCTGGATGGTGACGTCCAGCGCAGTGGTCGGCTCGTCCGCGATCAGCAGCGCGGGCCGGCAGGCCAGCGCCATCGCGATCATCGCGCGCTGGCGCATGCCGCCGGACAATTGGTGCGGATATTCCCGCGCGCGCCGCGCCGGTTCCGGAATCCGCACCAGCCGCAGCATCTCGACTGCGATGTTCCAGGCTTCTTTGGCCGACATCGCCCGGTGCAGCCGCACGGCTTCGACGATCTGGTCGCCGATCCGCATGACGGGATTGAGCGACGTCATCGGCTCCTGGAAGATCATGGAGATGCGGTTACCCCTGACGGCGCGCATCTGTGCCTCATCCAGCGCCAGCAGGTCGGTGCCCTCGAGCGTGACGGTGCCGCCGACGATGCGGCCGGGAGGATCGGGCACCAGCCGCATCAGCGACAGCGCGGTGACGCTCTTGCCGCAGCCGGACTCGCCGACGATCGCCAGCGTCTCGCCGCGCTTGACCGTGAAGGAGACGTCGTCGACGGCCTTGAAGAGACCGGAGTTCGTGAAGAACACCGTCTTCAGGTTCTTCACTTCGAGCACGAGATCGGATTTATCAGCCATCAACTGCGCTGCCGGGGATCGAGGATGTCGCGGAGGGCGTCGCCGAACAGATTGGCGCCGAACACGGCGAGGCTGATGGCGATGCCCGGGAAGATCACCAGCCACGGCGCGGTGCGGGCATATTCGGCCGCGGATTCCGACAGCATGCGGCCCCAGGACGGATAAGGCTCGGGAATGCCGAGGCCGAGGAAGGAGAGCGAGGCTTCGGTCAGGATCGTCGAGCCGAGCTGCGCGGTGGCGAGCACGATCAGTGGCGCCAGCGTGTTCGGCAGCACATGGCGGAGCGCGATGCGCACGTCGCTCATGCCGATCGACCTGGCAGATTCGATAAAGGGCAGTTCGCGCAGCGCCAGCGTGTTGGCGCGAATGACGCGCGACACGGTCGGGATCAGCGGAATGGCGATGGCGATGATGACGTTCGGCAAGGACGGACCAAGTGCGGCAGTCATGATCAGTGCCAGGACCAGCAATGGAAGCGCCTGAAGAACGTCAGAGACACGCTGGAACACCAGATCGACCCAGCCGGAGAGATAACCGGACGTCAGCCCGACGATGACGCCGATCGTGCCGCCGAGCGCGGTCGAGCCGATGCCGACGGCAAGGGAGATGCGTGCACCATGGATGATGCGGCTGAAGACGTCGCGGCCGAAGGAATCCGTACCCATCCAGTGCGTCAGGCTCGGGCGGGCCAGCGCGCGGGCGGAGTCGATCGTCAGCGGATCGTAGCGTGCGATGAAATCGGCGAAGATCGCCGTGAGGACGAACGCCGTCATGATGACGAGCCCCGCAGCGCCCAGCACATGCCGCTGCGCCAGAAACAGCACGCGCCGCCACCCCCCGGTCGCATGCACGCCGGCACGTCTGAGTTCAAGATCATAGTCGATCGTGGCCATGCAAGCTCTATCTCCCCCCTCTCCCCGCCTGCGGGGAGAGGGTTGGGGTGAGGGGGGCTTTCAGCGGGGGAGGTGACAGCGAGACTCGCGGAGGCTCCCTCTCACCCGAACGCGCGAACGCTGTATGAGTGATGATCATGCGACTAATCCGTGTACCGGATACGCGGGTCGAACACCGCATACAGCATGTCGACGATGAAATTCGCGCTCACCACCACGACGGCGATCAGCATCACGAGGTTCTGCACGATCGGATAATCGCGCCAGCGGATCGCCTCGACCAGGAAGCGTGCGACGCCGGGGATGTTGAACACGGTCTCGGTGACGATCAGGCCGCCGATCAGGAACGCCGCCTCGATGCCGATCACGGTGATGACGGGCAGGATCGCGTTCTTCAGCGCATGCTGGTAGTTCACCGCGGCATCGGATGCGCCCTTGGCGCGCGCGGTGCGGATGTAATCCTGCCGCAGCACCTCCAGCATCGAGGAGCGGGTGATGCGCATGGTCAGTGCCGAACTGCGGAATCCGACCACCATCGCCGGGATGCAATAGGTTGCGACCGCCTCGCCAAAACTCTGGGGATTCGGATTGAAGAGCGGCATCTGGCCGAACATCGCCACCGACGCCGTGAGGACCAGCAGCCCGAGCCAGAATGACGGCAGCGACAGGCCGGACAGACTCACGACCCGCAGCGCGTAGTCGAGCCGCGTTCCCTGCTTCACCGCGCTGATGACGCCCAGGGGAATGCCGATGGACGCCGAAAACAGCAGCGCCAGGCCGGCGAGCCGCGCCGTGATCGGGATCCGCGGCAGGATCTCCTGAAGCGCCGGCTTCTCGGAGACATAGGAGTAGCCGAAATCGCCGCGCAGGAAGCCGCTGATCCAGTGCCAATATTGCACCACCAGCGGCTGGTCGATGCCGAGCTCCTTCTCCAGATTGGCCTTGTCGGCGGGATCGACATAGCCGGCCGCGGCAAACAGGATGTCGACGATGTTGCCGGGCACGATGCGCAGCAGGAAGAAGATGACGACCGAGATCCCGAACAGGGTCACGAGCATCAGAAACAGGCGCCGCACCAGATAGGCAAACATTTTGCGCTCTCCCGTCGAGCCGTTAGCCGCCCGTCGGCCGCGCTACTTGTCGAGCCACACGTCCTCGTAGCGGTAGCCGTTGTAGGAGCTGTTCGACATCACGGTGACGCCCTTGACATAGGGCTGCCAGCAGGTGCCCGCGCGCGCATGGAAGATGATCGGGCGCGCGACGTCCTCCTGCAACTTCTTGTCGATGTCCCACACCAGTTTCTTTCGCTTGGCGATGTCGGTCTCCTGCGACTGCACCTCGAACAGCTTTTCGATCTCCTTGTTGCAATAGTTGGTGTAGTTCCGCTCGGAACCGCAGGAATAGTTCTCGTAGAACGACTGGTCGGGATCGTCCACGGCGTTGCCGGTCAGGTTGAGGCCGAGCATGTAGTCCTTGCGTGCGACTTTCGGGAACCAGTTCGCCGTCTCGACGACGTCGAGCTCGCCGTCGATATAGATGCTCTTGAGCTGGTCGATCAGGATCACCGCGGGATCGCGATATTCGGCGAGGTTGCGGGTCGAGACCTTGACCGCGAGATGCTTGTCCGGACCGTAGCCCGCCTTCTGCATCAGCTTGCGCGCCTCCTCGCGGTTGGCGTTCACGTCGGGACCATAGCCCGGAATGCTCTCCAGCATCTCCTTCGGCATGCCCCACAGCCCGTTCGGCGCCGGCAGCATGGTGCCGCCGATGTCGGCCTGGCCCTCGAACAGGATCGATACGAAGGCCTTGCGGTCGAGCGACATCGCCATGGCGCGGCGGATTTCGATATTGTCGAACGGCGGCGCGGTCGAATTGACGATGATGTTGGTCGAGACATTGGTAGGCTCGACCTTGCAAACGGCATTTGCTGCCTGGGATTTCACATCCTTCAGCAGCGGGATGGTGATGTGCGTCGGGAATGTCATGTCGAACTTGCCGGCGACGAAAGCGAGGATCGCCGTCGAGCGGTTCGGGATGATGGTGAACTCGATGCCGTCGAGATAGGGCCGGCCCTCGCGCCAATAGTCGGGATTGCGGGTCAGCTTGATCGATTCATTGGCCTTGAACTCGACGAATTTGAACGGGCCGGTTCCGATCGGATGCGTGCGCATGTCACCGGGCGAGACGTGGCACGGGTACACGGGCGTATAGCCCGAGGCGAGCAGCGCCAGCAGTGACGGCTGCGGCCGCTTCAGATTGAACGAGACCTCGAGATCGCCGTTGGTCGAGATGTCGCTGACCTGGTCGTACCAGGATTTTCGGGGATTCTGCCGGAACTTCTGCTGCGACTTGCCCATCAGCATGTCGAAGGTACATTTGACGTCCGCCGAGGTGAACGGCTTGCCGTCGTGCCATTTGACGCCCTGGCGCAGCTTGAAGGTCAGCGTCTTGTTGTCGTTCACCCAGGCCCAGCTCTCCGCGAGCTCCGGCACGATGGTATCCATGCTGTTCTGCGCCACGTCCTGCTTGTAGATGACGAGGTTGTTGAACACGGGCATGAAGGGAACGTTGAGCGAGTAGGTCGCGCCTTCGTGGATCGAGGCGTTGCCGGGGCTGTCGCGGTGATACATCCGCAGAATTCCGCCCTGCTTGGGCCCGCCGGCCAATGCGATGGTCGAAAACGCCAGCAAAGATAGCGCCGCCGTTGCGGCGAGCGCCCGCACGCTCCGCATCCTCGTCCTCCCTGGACAACAGCCTTTTTCGGCCTGTTTGAAGCGACGATAGCGAGGCCCTCGCAGCGAGGCAACCGGCAAGGGTGGCGGCGCTCTCGACAATTCGGATGACGGAAGGCCGCAGGGGCTTTTCTCTCACGATGTGAAAGTAGGGGCGCCGGTTCCTGCGCAGGCGTTGGGCTCGACTATCGCAACAAACTCCGCCGTCGTCCCGGCGAAGGCCGGGACCCATATCCCCAGGGAACAGTTTGGCGAAGAAAGTTGTTCGGTACTGCTACCTATCACAATCGATAGATCACGCGGTATGGGTCCCGGCTTTCGCCGGGACGACGGCGAGTGCGTACGATTGCTGAAGGCCTCACACAATCCGCGACGCCTTGTTCCCCCAGTACCGGTCCCTTAGCAACCGCTTGTACAGTTTGCCCGTCGGCAGGCGCGGCAGTTCCTTCTCGAAATCGACCGAGCGCGGCACCTTCTGCCGCGACAGCGACGCCCCGCAGAAGGCGATTAGCTCCTCGGCGAGGGTTTCGCCCGGCACCACGCCCGGCATCGGCTGCACCACCGCCTTCACCTCTTCGCCGAGATCGGGATTGGGCACGCCGAACACGGCGGCATCGGCGACCTTCGGGTGGGTGATCAGCAGATTTTCGCATTCCTGCGGATAGATGTTCACGCCGCCCGAGATGATCATGAAGGTGGCGCGGTCGGTGAGGTAGAGGAAGCGATCGGCATCGACATAGCCGACGTCGCCGACCGTGCTCATGCTGCCGTCGGCGGAGCGCGCCTCCCTGGTCTTCTCCGGATCGTTGAAATATTCGAAGGGCGAGGCGGTCTTGAACCACACCTGGCCGGGCGTGCCGGTCGGGCATTCCCGCATGTTCTCATCGAGAATGTGGAGGTCGCCCAGCAGCACCTTGCCGACGGTGCCGCGATGGGCGAGCCACTCCTCGCTGTCGCAGGCGGTGAAGCCGAGGCCCTCGGTCGCGCCGTAATATTCGTGGATGATCGGCCCCCACCATTTGATGACGTCGTCCTTGACGAGGGCCGGGCAGGGCGCCGCGGCGTGGATCGCGATCTCGAGCGAGGACAGGTCGTAGCGCTTTCGCACCTCCTCAGGCAGCTTCAGCATGCGCGAGAACATCGTCGGCACCAGCTGGGTGTGCGTGATGCCCCACCGCTCGACGAGCTCGAGATAGCGCTCGGGGTCGAACGTCTCCATGATGATGACGGTGCCGCCCATGCGGATCGTGAGGTTCACGGCGGCTTGCGGCGCGGAGTGATAGAGCGGCGCCGGCGACAGATAGACCATGCCCTCGCGGTAGTGCCAGAGCTTCGTCAGGAAATCGAACAGCGGCAGATTGTGTTTCGGCGGCTCCTCCGGCAGCGGCCGCAGGATGCCCTTCGGCCGTCCCGTCGTGCCGGACGAGTAGAGCATGGCCGTGCCCAGCCATTCATCCGCGATCGGCGCCTTCGGCAGATCGGCGGTCACCTCGGCAAGGCCGACGATGCGGTCACTCTCACCGGGGCCGTCGGCGACGATACAGAGCTTGATATCGGGGCAGGCCTTGATCGCCTCGCGCGCGATGTCGAGCTTCGCCACGGAGGTGATCAGGATCTTGGACTGGCTGTTGACGAGGAGATAGGCGAACTCGCCCGGCGTCAGGAAGGAGTTGATGCAGGTGTAGTACAGCCCGGACCGCTCGCCGGCGCCGCAGGCCTCGAGATAGCGGGAATTGTTCTCCATGAAGATCGAATAATGGTCGAGCCGCTTCAAGCCGTGCTTGCGGAACAGATGCGCCAGGCGGTTGCTACGCGCCTCCAGCTCGCGATAGGTGACGGTCTCGCCGGTCGCGGCCATGATGAAGGCGGGCTGGAGCGGACGCAGGCGGGCATGGTGACCAGTGTACATCGATCCTCCGGCTTGAGGTTATGCGGCGAGAAGCAGGATTTCGCGCAACTGCGCGGGGCCGTCGATCTTGCGCGGGTTGCGGGGCACCCAGGGCGTGCGCATCGCCTGTTCGGCGATGGCGTCGAAATGCTCCGGAGAGACGCGCACGTCCGCAAGGCTCCGCGGCATGCCGAGCGAGCGGATGAAGGCATCGAGCACATCGGCGGCGTTGTGGCCGGGAAAGCCCATGGCGGCAGCCACGATCATCTGGCGCTCGGCATTGTCGCGCGCGTTCCAGCGCATCACCGCCGGCAGCATGATGCAGGAGGTGTAGCCGTGCGGCACGTCGAAGGCCGCGCCCAGCACGTAGCCGATGCCATGGCTCGCACCCATCGGCACGCCGGCCGCAAGCGCACCCATCGACAGCCAGGTGCCGATCTGCGCATCCATCCGCGCGTCGAGGTCGGCAGGATCGGCCTTCACCCGCGGCAGCGCGTCGGCGAGCATGGCAAGACCCTTGACCGATTGCGCGTCGGCATAAGGGTGCGTCTCGCGCGAGCAGATCGCCTCGACGCAATGGTCCACGGCGCGGATGCCGGTGGACAGGAACAGCCATTCCGGCGTGTGCACGGTGATGGCGGGATCGAGAATGGTCGCGCGCGGCACGGTGAGCGGATGCCGCAGCATCTGTTTCACATGCGTGCTGCGGTCGGTCACGCCCGCGATCGAGCTGAATTCGCCGCCGGCAATGGTCGTCGGCACGCTGATCTGGCGCACGGCCGGCGCGTTCATCTCCGGTGCGACGCCCTTGTGCACGCGGATGCGCTCGATGCCGTCGATATCGTCGATGCCGTTGGCAAGGCAGAGCTGCACCGCCTTGGCCCCGTCGGTGATCGAGCCGCCGCCGACCGTGACGATCAGATCGGCGCCCACCTCGCGCGCCGCATTGGTGGCTGCGATCACCGCCTCGCGCGGCGTGTGCGCCGGCATGGCGTCGAACACGCCCGCACAGCGTGCGCCCAGCGCCTCTCTGATCTTCTCGATTTCGTCGGTCTGCCGGTTCAGCGTGCCGGAGACCATCAGGAAGGCACGGCGCGTCCCGAGCCGGTCCATCTGCGCGACGATGGCGCCTGCCGCAGGATGGCCAAAGACGACCTCCTCGATCGCGCCGTAAACGACACGTCCCTTGTGCACGCCTGTCCTCCCGGACAATTCGTCTTGTTCTTGTAGCGTAATCTAGCCGAGCGGCCGGCATCCGTCATGTGCGAAGACGCTGGCGCAACTCTTATCCTTCCCCTCCAGGGAGGGCTGCATGTGACTTCTTGGCGGGGGGGCCTGAGCGCACGCCTCGTCCTTCGA
Organism: Bradyrhizobium sp. WSM2254; assembly: GCF_000472645.1. NCBI lineage: Bacteria > Pseudomonadati > Pseudomonadota > Alphaproteobacteria > Hyphomicrobiales > Nitrobacteraceae > Bradyrhizobium > Bradyrhizobium sp. WSM2254. The sequence continues at coordinate 206,076 of NZ_AXAB01000001.1, forward strand.
GACGACCGCTCCGCGGTCTCCTCAGGATGAGGCTGAGCGGCATCTTTGCCGGTCGAAATTGCTGCCGCGCACTCCGTCCTCGTCCTGAGGGCCCGCCAAAGGCGGGCGTCTCGAAGGATGGGCCGCAGAGCAACGGCCTTAAATGCGATTGCCCTGCCCTCCAGGGGAGGGTGGGAACGTCGCTCCTTCATCACCAGTCTTACGCGAGCTCAATCCGACCCTCGCGCCTGCTGCCATCTCTCCCTGTCAACCCATCATCCGGCTAGGTCCTCTCGCCGAGCATTGCGTGAGCCATCGTCTTGAAGATTTCATTATGGCAGCCCATCTTGTGTCCCCCGCGGGTAGGCGCGTACCCTGCGTTTTCTGCGGCTTTTATGCGAGGACCTGGGATGAGCGAACCGGATGGAAGCGAGCAATTTGTCAAAACGCACGATTTCGTTCGGCCGCGGCCTTACGCCATCGCCGGCCTTCTCGCCGCGGCGTTCGCGCTCACCGGTTGCGGACAGCCGGCCTCGCAAGCCTCCGCGCCGCCGCCTCCGCCGGTGACGGTCGCGCAGCCGGTCAAGCGCACCGTCACCGATTGGGACGAATTCACCGGCCGCTTCGAGGCGGTCGAGGAGGTGCAGGTGCGTCCCCGCGTCGGCGGCTTCGTCAACTCCGTCGAATTCCAGGACGGCGCCATCGTGCACCAGGGCGATCTGCTCTATGTCATCGACCCGCGTCCGTTCGAGGCGGTGGCGGAGCAGGCGGACGGCCAACTCTCCGATGCGCGCGCCAAGGTGGAGCTTGCCAAGCGCGAGCTCGACCGCGGCCTCAACCTGGTGCAGACCAGCGCCGTCTCCGAGCAGGTCGTCGACCAGCGCCGGCAGGCCCTGCAGGCCGCGCACGCGGCGGAAGTGCAGGCCGCGGGCGCGCTGAAGGCTGCCAAGCTCAACATCGAATTCACCCATGTGACCGCGCCCCTCACGGGCCGCGTCGGCCGCCATCTCGTCAGCCCCGGCAATCTCGTGCAGGGCAGCGATACCGGCACCTCGACGCTGCTCACCTCGATCGTCGCGCTCGATCCGATCTACGTCTATTTCGACATGGATGAGACGACGTTCATCAAATACAGCAAGCTGTGGTTCGAAGGTAAGCGCCCGAGCTCGCGCGATACGGCGAATCCTGTGCAGGTGACGCTGGCCGGCGAAACCAAGCCCTCGCATGAGGGCACCATCAACTTCCTCGACAACCGCCTCGATGTCTCCACCGGGACCCTGCGCAGCCGCGCCGTGATCAAGAACACCGATCTGTCGATCCTGCCCGGCCAGTTCGGCCGCGTCCGGCTGATCGGCAGCGCGCCCTATGAGGCGCTGCTGATCCCGGATGTCGCCGTTGCGACCGACCAGTCCCGCAAGATCGTGTTCGTGGTCAAGCCTGATGACACCGTGGAAGCGCGTCCCGTGGTGCTTGGGCCGATCGACGACGGCCTGCGCGTGATCCGCGAAGGCTTGAAGGCGGACGACCGCGTCATCGTCAACGGCATCCAGCGCGCCCGCGTCGGCGCCAAGGTGGCGCCGTCTCCCGCGCCAGCGCCGGCCGGCGGCAAGCCCGGTGACAAGTCATGAATCTTGGCCGTCTCTCCATCAACCAGCCCATCCTGGCGATGGTGCTGTCGATCGTGCTGCTGATCGTCGGTGCGCTGGCCTACACCACGCTGCCGGTCTCCGAATATCCGCAAGTGGTGCCGCCGACGGTCGTCGTCACCACGCAATATCCCGGCGCCTCCGCGCAGACCGTGTCCGACACGGTCGCAGCTCCGATCGAGCAGCAGATCAACGGCGTCGAGGACATGCTGTATCTCTACAGCCAGGCGACCTCGAACGGACAGCTGACGATCACCGTCACCTTCAAGCTCGGCACCGACCTCGACAAGGCGCAGGTGCTGGTGCAGAACCGCGTCGCGATCGCACAGCCGCAATTGCCGGACGAAGTGCAGCGCAACGGCGTCGTCACCCGCAAGAACTCGCCCGACATCCTGATGGTCGTGTTCATGCTGTCGCCCGACGACAGCTTCGACCAGCTCTACATCTCCAACTACGCGCTGCTCCAGGTCCGTGACCAGCTGCTCCGGATCGACGGCGTCGGCGACATCCAGATCTTTGGTGCGCGCGACTATTCGATGCGGCTGTGGCTCGATCCGGACCGGATCGCCAATCTCGGCCTGACCTCGACCGAGGTGCTGGCGGCAATACGTGCCCAGAACGTGCAGATCGCGGGCGGCCAGATCGCCGAGCCGCCGATCGCCGACCGCGCCTTCCAGCCCAATCTCGTTTTCACCGGCCGCCTGAAGGACCAGAAGCAGTTCGAGGACATTCTGATCAAGGCCGGCTCCGACGGCCGCACGGTGCGCCTGCGCGACGTCGCCCGCATCGAGCTCGGGGCGCTGGCGTATTCCACCAACAGTTTCCTGTTGCGCAAGTCGGCGGTCGCGATGCTGGTGACGCAGCGGCCGGGATCGAACGCGCTCGCGACGGCCAAACACATCTCCGACACGATGACGAGGCTCAAGGAGAGTTTTCCGAAAGGCCTCGATTACAATATCGGCTACAACCCGACCGAATTCATCGCGCAGTCCGTCCATGAGCTGATCAAGACCATCTACGAGGCCATGCTGCTCGTGGTCGTCGTGGTGCTGGTGTTCCTGCAGGGATGGCGACCCGCGATCATTCCGATCATCGCGATCCCGGTGTCGCTGGTCGGCACCTTCGCGGTGATGGCGGCGCTGGGCTTCTCCATCAACAACCTCACGCTGTTCGGCCTCGTGCTCGCGGTCGGTATCGTGGTCGACGACGCCATCGTGGTGGTGGAGAATGTGGAGCGCCATCTCGAGCACGGCCTGAGCCGGCGCGATGCCGCGCTCAAGACCATGGAAGAGGTCGGCGGCGCGCTGGTCTCGATCGCGCTGGTGCTGTGCGCGGTGTTCGTTCCGACTGCATTCATCGGTGGCCTTTCCGGGCAGTTCTTCCAGCAATTTGCCGTCACCATTGCGGTCGCGACCGCGATCTCCTGCTTCTGCTCGCTGACGCTGTCGCCGGCGCTGGCCTCGCAGATTCTCACCCCGCATGAAGAGAAGCGGCCGCCGGCGAGCTGGAATGTTATCGCGCGCGGCTGGAATGCCTTCACCGGTGTGTTCAACCGCGTGTTCGACCGGCTGGCGCATAGCTATGCCGGCCTTGCGAATTTCGTGATCCGGCACTCGGTGGTGATGATCCTGATCTATGTCGTGCTGATCGGCAGTGCGGGCTGGCTGATCGTGACCACGCCGCAGGGCTTCATCCCGGCGCAGGATCGCGGCTACGTCATCATCTCCGTGCAATTGCCCGGCGCGGCCTCGCTGGCGCGCACCACGGAGGTCGTGCGCGAGATCGAACGGATCTCGCTGGATACACCGGGCATCATCCGCGTCGCTGCTTTCGCCGGCTTCTCCGGCGCCACGCGTACGCAGTCCGGCAATGCGGCCGCGCTGTTCCCGGTGTTCGACGAGCCCGAGGTGCGGCTGAAGAAGGGGCTGACCGCAAATGCCATCACCGGCGAGCTGCGCAAGCGCCTCGCCGTGATCCAGGGTGCCTTCATCATCGTGATTCCGCCGCCGGCCGTGCCCGGCATCGGCACCGGCGGCGGCTTCACCATCCGAATCCAGGACCGCCAGGGTCGCGGGCCTGAACTGCTCGCCGCGGCCACCGACGAGCTCGTCGCCGCGGCCCGCAAATCGCCCTTGCTGCTCGCTCCGACGGTGTTCTCGCCGTTCTCAGCCAACACGCCGCAGCTGTTCGTCGACATCGACCGCACCAAGGCACAGAAGCTCGGCGTGCCCATCGCCAACATCAACGACACGATCCAGACCTATTTCGGATCGACCTATGTCAACGACTTCAACCTGTTCGGCCGTACCTATCACGTCACCGCGCAGGCCGATTTCCCGTTCCGCAAGGAGCCCAGCGATCTCTCGCGGCTGCGCACGCGCAATGCCTCGGGCGACATGGTGATGCTCGGCAGCGTCGTCGAGTTCAAGGACGTCTCCGGCCCCGATCGCGTCGCGCGCTACAATCTCTATGCCGCGTCCGAGCTCCAGGGCGAGCCGGCGCCGGGCGTGAGCTCGACCACGGCGCTCAACACCGTCAAGAAGCTCGCGGACGATACCTTGCCGAGCGGCTTCACCTTCGAATGGACCGACCTCTCCTACCAGCAAATCACCGGCGGCAATGCCGGCCTGCTGGTGTTCCCGATCTGCGTGCTGTTCGTCTACCTCGTGCTCGCCGCGCAATATGGCAGCTGGACCCTGCCGTTCGCGGTGATCCTGATCGTGCCGATGTGCCTGCTCGCGGCGACCATCGGCGTGCGCATCATGGGCCAGGACGTCAACATCCTCACCCAGATCGGCTTCGTCGTGCTGGTAGGCTTGGCGGCGAAGAACGCGATCCTCATCGTGGAGTTCGCGCGCGACATCGAGCTCGAAGGCAAACCGCGGCTCGAGGCCGTGATCGACGCTTGTCGATTGCGCCTGCGGCCGATCCTGATGACGTCCTTCGCCTTCATCCTCGGCGTGCTGCCGCTGGTGATCTCGAGCGGCTCCGGCTCGGAGATGCGCCAGGCCGTCGGCGTCGCCGTGTTCTTCGGCATGATCGGCGTCACCCTGTTCGGCCTTCTGTTCACGCCGATCTTCTATGTGGTGGTGCGGAACCTGGCCGAGGGGAAGAACGACGGGAAGCCGAAGGCCGTTGGCTGACGGTAGTTCGTGTGGCCACCAGCGCATCAACACCCCTGGTGTCGTCCCGGCGAACGCCGGGACCCATAACCCCAGGGAGTAGTTGTGGCGCGAACCCGGCAACCACGAGTCTTCGCAAAACCCAATCCTGTGGCTATGGGTCACGGCGTTCGCCGGGACGACACCATTTGTTCGGTACGCACCGCCCCTTCATACTAACGACCAACACGCAATGGATGGGCATTGCCGGGGTTCTTCACTAGTATCCGCGAGATTTCAAAACAGAACACTGCTGGAGCCAACACATGAAATCAGCCCTTCTCGCCGCCGTCGCAGCCTCGGCCCTGTTGCTGGCAGCGCCGGCCTCCGCGCAAGGCGTCAAGATCGGCATCCTCAACGACCAGTCCGGCGTCTATGCCGATTACGGCGGCAAATGGTCGGTCGAAGCCGCCAAGATGGCGATCGAGGACTTTGGCGGCGAGGTGCTCGGCCAGAAGATCGAGCTCGTCACCGCCGACCACCAGAACAAGCCGGATCTGGCGAGCTCGATCGCGCGGCGCTGGTACGACGTCGAGAACGTCGACATGATCACGGAGCTGACGACCTCTTCCGTCGCGCTCGCGATCCACGAGCTCTCCAAGGAAAAGAAGAAGATCGACATCGTGGTGGGCGCCGCGACCTCGCGCCTCACCGGCGATGCCTGCCAGCCCTACGGATTCCACTGGGCCTATGACACGCACGCGCTCGGCGTCGGCACCGGCGGTGCGCTGACCAAGGCCGGCGGCGACACCTGGTTCTTCCTCACCGCGGACTACGCCTTCGGCTACGCGCTGGAGAAGGACACCAGCGAGATCGTCGTGGCCAATGGCGGCAAGGTGGTCGGCTCCGTGCGCGTGCCGCTCAATTCCTCGGACTTCTCCTCCTTCCTGCTGCAGGCGCAGAGCTCCAAGGCGAAGATCGTCGGCCTTGCCAATGCCGGTCTCGACACCACCAACTCGATCAAGCAGGCATCCGAGTTCGGCATCGTCGCCAGCGGCCAGAAGCTCGCCGGCCTCCTGATGACGCTCGCCGAGGTGAACGGCCTCGGCCTGCAGGCCGCGCAAGGCCTGGTGCTGACCGAGGGCTATTACTGGGATCTCAACGACAAGACCCGCAATCTCGGCGAACGCTTCCTCAAGCGCACCGGACGGATGCCGAGCATGATCCACGCCGGCACCTATTCGGCGACGCTCAGCTATCTCAAGGCGGTCAAGGCCGCCGGCACCAAGGATCCGGAAGCCGTCGCCAAGAAGCTGAAGGAGCTGCCTGTTGACGACGACTTCGCGCAAGGCGGCAAGGTGCTCGCGAACGGCCGCATGGTCCACGACATGTATCTGTTCGAGGTCAAGAAGCCCGCGGAGTCGAAGAAGCCCTGGGACTATTACAAGCTGCTCGCCACCGTCCCCGGCGACAAGGCGTTCTTTACCGCCAAGGACAGCGGCTGCCCGCTGACGAAGTGAGGCGGGGACCGCGCCAATAACTCAGTGTCGTCCCGGACAAGCGCAGCGAAGCGGAGCGCAGATCCGGGACCCATAGCCACAGGCCGACATGGCTACGGGGACTCGGAGTTACCAGCTTGCGCCAAACCACTCCCTGTGGTTATGGGTCCCGGATCGGCGCGCGCCTAGGGCGCGCTTGTCCGGGACGACAGCGGAATTTATGGCCGCAGCCCCGACCTCACACTATCCGCAACACCACCGCCCCAATCGCCCCCACCCACAGCGCAATGGCTGCGATGCCCTGGATCAGGAAGCCCGGGCCGCGCTTTGCGGCGGCCTTCGAATAGCCGATGAAATAGACGATGCGGCCGATGATCCAGATCGCGCCGATCCCGGCTGCGACGGCGTCGCTGATGTAGATCGCGAACAGCCAGAGCGAGGGCAGGACAATCGGCATCCATTCCAGCGTGTTCATCTGGATACGGAAGGCGCGCTCGAAATCCGGATGGCCCGACATCGCCGGCACCTTGACGCCGGTCTTGGTGCGCGAGCTTGACACGTTGATGCAGGTGAAGAGGTAAAATGCAATCGCCAGCAGCGTGACGAGGGCGGTGAGGTGATACATCGCTCGCTTCCTTGAAGAGGTCGCGCTTCAATACCCGGTCAGCTCGAGATAGCCAACACCGTCATGCGTGCCGGCAAAGCTGATCGGCCCTTCCCAATAGGAGAAGCCAGTCCCCATCCAGGCCCCTGGATTGAGCGGCTTGCAGGAAATCGAGAACGAGCGCGAGGGGATCGCGATCTGCCACTCCACCGGCAGCTTGCGTCCCGCGACCTCCGCCGTTGCCTTCGGAATCATCTGGATGTCGCTACCCGCGATCATCTGCGTGCTGCCGGTAGCGGTGATCCAGTTGCCGAACGGATAGTCCTTGCCGTCCTTCTGCCGCAGCCGGTACAGCATCAGCTTGTCGCCGGATGCAAGATGCAGCGACAGCCAATCCCAGCCGGTCTGGTCGGCGTCGAGCGGCTGGCTGCTCCACTCGCGGTCCATCCAGGCCTGCCCCGACACATCGACCGGCTTGTCGTCGATGGCGAGCGTGCCGCGCGCGCGGTAGAACGGCTGGCTGTAATAGTAGGAGGCCTGGCCGCGCTCGGACTTGCGGCTGAAGCCGCCATCGCCCTGCAATGCGACCGCACGATCGGCTTCCAACGTGAGCGCATAACTGAAATCGGGGCCGGAGGCCTTCAGCGTCAGCGGCGCCAGTGTGCGATCGTCGGTGCGCTCAAGACCCTTCATCTCCCAATCGTCGATCCACGCCGCGAACGGCTGTGCCGTGACGCCGGCCTGCCCGATCCCGCCGCGCGAAAACAGCTCGTTGAAGCGATGGGTGTCGGCGCGCGTCACCGCCGCATGCGCCATCCAGATTTGCTGATTGGCCCAGCCTTCCCCTTGCGGTCCCGGCTGCGCCGCCTGGCGGAACAGCGTCCATTGCAGGCCGCAAGCCGCGCCTCGGCTATCGACGAGGTTCGCCGTGAGATACCACCACTCGATGCGAAACTCCGGATGCGGTCCGTGATCGGCGGGAAACGTGAACGTCTTCCCCGGCGTGACCTTCGCAAAGCCGTCGGCGGTCTCGCCGAGCCCGGCATAACCCTGCGCGCCGGCGCGGCGCGCAAGAGCGAGCGCGGCAATGCCGCCGGCAAACGCGCGCCGCGAGATCTTGTCAGCGCTCATTGGCAAACACCTTGACGAGGTTTGCCGGCTGCATCCGCGCCAGCCGCGCGACCGGCAGCGCTGCGGCAAGCAGCGAGGCGACCAGCGCGACCGCGACCAGCTCGACGATTTGCAGCGGAAACACATGGAACGGCAGCCGCCAGCCGAACGCCTTCACATTGACGATCGCGATCAGGCACCACGCCACGAGCAGCCCGAGCGGCACGGCCAATAGTGATGTGAACAGCGCTACCGATAGCGTCTTGGTCAATTCGATCGCGGCGAGGCGTGGCCGCGTGATGCCGACCGCCCACAGCGGCGCGAGTTGCGGCAGGCGGGAGTTGGCCAGCGTCAAGAGGCTGGTCAGCAGCGCGATGCCGGCCACACCGAGCGTGAAGGCATTCAGCGCCGATGTCACCGCAAAGGTGCGGTTGAAGATGCGGATCGACTCCGCCTTCACCGTCGCCTGGTCGGCGACGCTGCGGTCGTCGAGCGCAAACTGCTTCTGCAAGGCCGCGATCAGGCCCGGAATCTTGTCTCGTGGGACAATGAGCCCGATCCGCGTCTGCGGCGTCTGCGGGAATTGCCGGATCAGCGCCGCGACATTCACGGCGAGCTGTCCCTTGGGATTGCCGTAATCGGCATAGATGCCGACGATGTCGAGCTCCCAGGTGCCGCCCGGCGCGGGCACCTCGACGACGTCGCCGACGCGAACATTCAGGCGGCGGCTCAGCTGCTCGCTGATGAAGGCGGCATTGCCAGGCACGAGCCGGGTCCAGGCGCGCGGCGCGGTCTCCAGCAGCGGCCAGCGCTCGCGATAGAGTGCGTGATCGGGCAGGCCGAACAGCTCCACCGGCTGGCCCTGAACTTGCGTCTCGGCGCGGCCGCCCGAGAGAATGGCTTGAACCTCGCTGCGCTCCTTCAGCCAGTTCCTGATCGCGACGCCTTGCGCATTGTCGGAGGCGCTGATGTAGACGTCGGCCGCGAGCCGTCCGTTGAGCCAGCCGACAAAAGTGCGGCTGAACGTTTCCACCATGGTGGAGACGCCGACATTGACGGCGAGGGCGAGCAACAACGCCATCAGCGCCAGCGACAGCCCGGAGAGCTGCTGCCGGCTGTCCGCCCAGAACCACAGAGCGAGCGGTCCTCGCGCTGCGCGCTGGCCCACGCGCAGGATGATGTCGAGGAAGGCCGGCAGGATCAGTGCCGCGCCCAGCATCAGCGCCGCCAGCACGCCAAAGCCTGCGATCAGCGACTCGCCATAGTGAAGCAGCAGCAGCGCGACCGCGAACACCATGCACGCCGCAATGCTTTGCAGGATCAGCCAGCGGCGCTGCCTCTGCTGCCAGGCGTACGGCTGCGCCGTGGCCAGCACCGGCATCCGGATCGCCTTGATCAGGCTGGTCGCCGCCGCAACAAGCGCGCCGGCAACGCTGATGCCAATGCCGGCGAGCCACCATTCGGGCCGCAGCGTGAGCTGCCCAGGGATCTGCGCGCCATAAAGCCCGCGCAGCGACGCCGCGACGTCGGGCAACAGCGCAGCCGCGATGAAATAGCCGCAGACGAGCCCGATCAGTCCGGCGAACAGCGCCAGCGCCACCAGCTCGATCACCAGCACCGTATTGACCAGGCGCGCCGAGGCGCCGCAGGCCCGCAACGTGCGCAGCATCGGCAACCGCTGCTCGAAGGCGAGCCCGACGGCCGAGTTGACGATGAAGAGGCCGACGAAGAACGACAACAGGCCGAAGGCGGTGAGGTTGAGATGAAAACTGTCGGTGAGGCGCTCCAGCTCCGTCTCTGCATTCGGCTCGACGCGTTGCAGCCGGTCGCCGACGACGCTCGCCAGCGGCGCGGGCTTGCCCTTCGGCTTGCCGATCAGGAGGCGAGACACCTGGTCCGGCTTGTTCAGCAGCTTCTGCGCGACGCCGATATCTACGACCAGTACGCCGGGCACGAGTTGCGGCTGCACGTGCAGTGGCGGCAGCTTAGCGCCGCTGCTGATCGGCGGCGCCGCGCCTTCCTGCTCCTGCAAATCGCTCAGCGTCTCCTTCGCCACCAGCGTCCGGCCGGGCGGCGCGACGAAGCTGCTCAAATCCGAGGCACCAAGGCGTGGCGCATTGCCGACATCCACCGGCAGCGTGACCGGCTCGATGCCGAGCAGCCGCACCGAGCGTCCGTTGATCTGGACGCGGCCTTCCAGCACCGGCGAGACCGGCCAGCCCGCGCGGCGGAGCTTGACGAACAGGTCTTGCGAAAAGGTCGCGGCATCAGGCGCGACCAGCATCGCCGTGCGCACGCCGCCGAACGTCGCCGCGGCGCGGTCATAGGCATTGCGGGCCTGCTGGTTGATCGCCTGCACGCCGCTCCACAGCGCGGTCGCGGCGATCAGCCCGATCAGAAGCGTCGCGAACTGCATCCGGTGCCGCCGCCAGTGGCTCAGGAGCACCGCGAGGACCCACAGCGCGCGCTTCATGTGATCCGCCCCGCATGCAGAGTGAGGTGGCGGTCGAGCGTAGCGGCCAGATGCAGGCTGTGCGTCACCATCAGGAAGCCGCAGCCGGTGCGCGTGACGAGGTCGCGCGTCAGCGCCAGCACGTCCTCGGCGGTCGCTTCATCCAGATTGCCGGTCGGCTCGTCCGCGAGCAGCAGCGAGGGTTTTGTCGCCAGCGCCCGGCCGATCGCGACGCGCTGCTGCTGGCCGCCGGACAGTTGCTCGGGATAGCGCGTCAGGAGGGTGCCGAGGCCGAGCCGTTCGACCAGCTCCCTGGACCAGGCCGCGTCATGCCGGCCGGCGATCCGCGCCTGGAAAGCCAGATTGTCCGCGACCGACAGGCTCGGGATCAGGTTGTACTGCTGGAACACGAGGCCGATCCGGTCGCGCCGCAAGCTCGCGCGCCCCGCGTCCGACAGCTTGGTGACCTCGGTGTCCTCCAGCCGGATCGAGCCGCCGTCGGCGGCATCGAGCCCGGCGATCAGGTGCAGCAGCGTGCTCTTGCCGCTGCCGGATTCGCCGGTCAGCGCGACGCGTTCGCCGGCCTTGAGGTCAAGGTCGACGCCGCGCAGCACATGGACCGGTTCGGCGGCCGCGGAGAACGTCTTGGAGAGATTTCGGATGCTCAGCACGATGAATGGCGCCGGACGGAATTAACGGAAATGCTGCGTAGCACACCTGCCGCGGAAATGCCGGGGTTGCGTTGCCGTCGAAGCCGTTGTTAGCTCCAACAACGGCCAAATCAAAAAACTGCCAAAAAGACACGGGGAGAACGATGAGCGCTCAGGGAACGCCCATGGTGGCGGGCAAGACGACGACATCCGGGGAAACACCGAAGGGCGCCTGGACGGTCACCTTTCTGCTGTTTCTCTTCATGCTGGTGAACTTCGCCGACAAGATCGTCGTCGGCCTCGCCGGTGTGCCGATCATGGCGGACCTCAAGCTCACTCCGGAGCAGTTCGGCCTGCTCGGCTCCTCGTTCTTCTTCCTGTTCTCGATCTCGGCCATCGTGGTCGGCTTCATCGTCAACAAGGTGCCGACGCGCTGGGTGCTGCTGTCGCTCGCGGTGGTCTGGGCGCTGGCACAGTTTCCGATGGTCGGCACGGTCTCCTTCACCACGCTGCTGATCTGCCGCATCGTGCTGGGCGCCGGCGAAGGCCCGGCGGCTTCGGTGGCGATGCACGCCATCTACAAATGGTTCCCCGACGAGAAGCGCACGCTGCCGACCGCGATCCTGTCGCAAGGCTCGGCCTTCGGCGTCATCCTGGCGGTACCCGCGCTGAACTGGATCATCGTCAATCATTCCTGGCACTATGCCTTCGGCGCGCTCGGCGTCGTCGGCCTGATTTGGGTCGCGGCCTGGCTCGCGCTCGGCAAGGAAGGTCCGCTGGAGGACACGCGAGCCCTTGCCGCCACCGAGGCGAAAATTCCCTATCTTCAGCTTCTCACCTCGCGCACCTTCATCGGCTGCGTCGCGGCGACCTTCGGGGCTTATTGGGCGCTGTCGCTCGGGCTGACCTGGTTCACGGCCTTCATCATCAAGGGCCTCGGCTTCTCGCAGAGCCAGGCCGGCTGGATTTCGACCCTGCCCTGGGTGTTCGGCGCGACCATCGTCATCCTGACGGGCTGGATCTCGCAACTGATGATGGCCCGCGGCTCGACCACGCGCGTCGCCCGCGGCGTGCTCGGCTCGGTCCCGTTGATGGTCGGCGGCCTGATCCTGGCGGCGATGCCGCATGTTCAGGGCGCCGCCCTCCAGCTCGCCTTGCTCGTGGTCGGAACGGGCCTGTGCGGCGCGATCTACGTCGTCTGTCCGCCTATGCTCGGCGAGTTCACGCCGTCGTCGCAGCGCGGCGCGATCCTGGCGATCTACGGCGCGCTCTACACGCTCTCGGGCATCATCGCGCCCGCCGTGATGGGCACCGTGATCCAGCGCGCCGGCAGCATGCTCGACGGCTACATGACCGGCTTCACCATCAACGCCGTGATCATGGTCGGCTCCGGCCTGCTCGGCCTGCTCCTGCTCTGGCCGAACACGGAAAAGGCCAGGCTGACGCGCGGTGCCGCCCCGAAGGCAGCGGCGCTGAAGGGTGTGGTGTCGCCGACGTAAGGTTGGCTGGCGCGCGCTGCCCGCCCCAACCACAACTGTCGTCCCGGCGAAGGCCGGGACCCATAACCACAGGGAGTGGTTTGGGGCGAAGCGGGTAACTCCGAGTCTTCGCAAAACTATTGCTGCGGCGTATGGGTCCCGGCCTTCGCCGGGACGACACTGGGATTGAGGCGCGGGTTTCGCGCCTCAGATAAGGCAACGTCGCGCTAGCTAGCCACTCCCTGCGCGCCACGAATCAGCTTCCCCGGCCGGCGGCCCGTTGCCTCGCCCTGCCGCCGCGTCACCACGCCCGACACGATGGTCGCCTCATAGCCGTCGACGTCCTGCAACAGCCGCCGTCCGCCGACCGGCAGATCGTAATGCACCTTCGGCGGATGCAGATGTAGGCGGTCATAGTCGATCACGTTGACGTCGGCCTTGTAGCCGGGCGCGATCAATCCGCGATCGGTGAGGCCGACCGAGAGCGCGGTCTTGCGTGACTGCACCGCGACCACGAACGGGATCGTGAGCTTCTCGCCGCGCGTGCGGTCGCGCGTCCAGTGCGTCAGCAGATAGGTCGGGAAGCTCGCATCGCAGATGATGCCGCAATGCGCGCCGCCGTCGGACAGGCCCGGCACCGATTGCGGATCGATCAGCATTTCGCGCGTCGCATCGAGATTGCCGTCGGCATAGTTGAGGAACGGCACGTAGAGCATGCCGCGGCCTTCGTCCGACAGCATCGCGTCGTAGGCGAGCTCCTCGGGCCGCCGTCCCTGCTTGCGCGCCTGCGGGCCGAGCGCGTTCTCCGGCGGCTGCTCGTAATCGGGGGGATCGCCGAGCAGGAACATCTTGTCGTAGTTGGGCCGGAAGAACAGCGGATCGTCGGTCGCGGTCGCCGTCTCGCTCAGGATCGCCTGGCGCACCTCGCTCCGATGCAGCCGCGCCAGCCGCTCCTTCAGCGGCAGATGCGCGATGCGCGCGTAGCTCGGATGGGTCTGGAACGGATTGCGCGACAGCTCGAGGCCGAGCAGCAGGCCGACCGGGCGCGCCGCGATCTGCGCGGTGATGGAGAGGCCGCGCTTGGCCGCGGCATTGATCTCGTCCAGCGTCTGGCGCCAGCGCTGCGGCGCCTTGTCGTTCTGCGTGATCGAGAAGGAGATCGGGCACTTCGTGGCATCAGCCACCCGCAGCATCATCGGCAGGTCTTCGTGGATGGTGGAGAGATCGAGCACGAATTGCAGCACGCTGCGGCCCTCGGCATGCATCGCGCCTGCAATCGCGGTGAGCTCGTCCTCGCCGGCCTTCAAGGTCGGCGTGAAGTCGCCGGTCGAGGTGCGGTGATTGAGCGTGCGCGAGGTCGAGAAGCCGAGCGCGCCGGAACGCACCGCCTCGCCCGCGAGCTTGGCCATCGCGGCATTGTCCTCCGCGGTCGAGGGATCACGGCGCGCGCCGCGCTCGCCCATCACATAGACCCGCAGCGCCGCATGCGGCAATTGCGCGCCGACATCGATGTCGAAATCGCGTTTGGACAGCCAGTTCATGTAGTCCGGAAAACTCTCCCAGGCCCAGGGAATGCCGGCGCTCAGCACCGGCTCGGGAATGTCCTCGACGCCTTCCATCAGCTGGATCAGGCGGGTGTGGTCGGCAGGCTTGCATGGCGCAAAGCCGACGCCGCAATTGCCCATGATCGCAGTGGTGACGCCGTTTTGCGACGACGGCGTGATGTCCTGGCTCCAGGTGACCTGCCCGTCGTAATGGGTGTGGACGTCGACGAAGCCCGGCGTCACCAGCTTGCCGCGCGCGTCGATTTCCTCGTTGCCTTTGCCGGAGACCTTCCCGACCTCCGTGATCCTGCCGGCGGTGATGGCGACATCGGCTTCGAACAATTCGCCGCCGCTTCCATCCGCGACGGTGCCGCCGCGGATCACGAGATCAGGATTGGTCATGAGGTTTCTTCCCGGTTTGTTATTGTTACGCACAGTTCTCTCTACTCGTCGTCCCGGCGAAGGCCGGGACCCATAACCACGACCTTTAGTTTGGCGGAGACTGGCAATGACCAACTCGCGCCCACAACTACTTTCGGTGGCTATGGGTCCCGGCCTTCGCCGGGACGACGATTGAGTTTGTGGCGCGGCCGCCGCTCAAGCTACGCCTTCGCAGGCTTCCGTTCCGTGAACGGCGACAGCACCACGGTCGCCACCATGAAGATCACGGACGCCCCGAACACCCAGTGCGGCGCGCTCTGGTCCATGATCCAGCCGAACAGCAGCGGGCTGACGATGCCGCCGAGATTGAAGCCGGTGGAGACGATGCCGAAGGCGCGGCCGGCCGCTCCGGCAGGAGCCGCGTTGCGCACCAGCATGTCCCGCGAGGGCGCGATCACGCCGGAGAGAAAGCCCGCCGCCATCATCGTCGCGGTCAAAGCCCAGCCGGGCAGCGTCACCAGTGCGATCAAGAGCACGATCGCCGCGTTCGCGGCAAAGCAGGCGGCGGCGACATAGCCGTGACGCTCGGTGTGGTCGGCGAGGAAGCCGCCCGCGAGCACGCCCGCGGCGCTGGCGGCGAGGAACGCGGTCAGTGCGACGTTGGCGATCGAATAGGAGGCGCCGTAGCCGCTCATCAGCGCCACCACGCCAAAATTGTTGATGCCGGCGACCGAAAGGCTGAGCATCATGAACAGCGCAGTCAGCGTGATCAGCGCCGGCGTGATCACGGCCTGCTTCGGCGCGGTTTCGTTGCCCGGCTTTTTCTTGTGTGCGCCGGCCTCGGGGATGCCCATGGCCACCAGCAGCAGCGCCACCAGAATGGCGATCGCGCCCGATGCGATCAATGCACCGACGCCGCCGGAGATTGTGACCAGCGCGGCGACGATCGCCGGCGTCACGGCGCCGCCGAGATAGCCGGCAAAGGTGTGGATCGAGAAGGCGCGGCCCATCCGCGCTTCGTCCATGTGCTCGGCGAGGATCGCATAGTCGGCGGGGTGATAGACGCTGTTGGCGAGCCCGAGCAGCACGGCGCAGGCGATCAGCGAGGCGTAGCTCAGATGCAGGCCGAGCAGGATCAGCGCGAGGCCGCCAAGCGTGAGCCCGATCAGCAAGATCCTGCGCGCGCCAAAATGGTCGACGAGATAGCCGGTCGGCGCCTGCGTCAGGCCCGATACGACGGCAAGCGTGGTCAGCGCGAAGCCGAGCTCGACATAGCCGACGCCGAGCCGGTCCTTCAGGAACGGGAACAGCATCGGCAGGACCAGCAGATGGAAATGGCTGACCCAATGCGCGATCGAGATTCCCGTCAGCGTGCGCAGCGCGCTGTCCGCCTTGCCTTGCTGCGGTGCGGCGAGAACGTCGACCATTGCGGTAGTTTCACTCCCTTGGGGAGCGCAAACTATCGGGGACAGCGGTTATTTGTCCATGAACGCAGGCGCATGGCAGATAGTGCGGGCGGGGGTGAAGAACCACAGGGTGTCCCCACATCGTCGTCCCGGCGAAGGCCGGGACCCATAACCACAGGGCGTAGTTTGGCGAAGATTCGTCGTTCGGTATTGCGACCGATCACAATCGAGGGATCACGCGGTATGGGTCCCGGCCTTCGCCGGGACGACGGCGGAGGATTGTGCGCGAGCGTGCAGCCAAACGCACGCCGACCGGCCCCTCACAACGGCTCGTCATCGGGACCGTACCGGTCACGCTTCGGTGTTGCGATGTCGCCGTCTTCGTAATCGTCGTCGTCGAGATCGCGCGGCAGCGGCTTCTTCGCCTTGTTGTCCGCCAGCTTCTCGCTGGCAGTCTTGGGCGGCTCGCTCGGCTTGGCGGTCTTGTTGGCGATCTTGGCCATGGCTGCTCCCGGATGGTGATGCTGCATCCGATCCTAGTCGCAATATGTGGGCAGTGCCCGACTTATCTCAAGACTGGCGCGCCGGGCCGTCAGTGCACCACCGGCCCGCCCGCCTTCTTCCAGGCATCGATGCCGCCGGCGATATGGGCGGTATTGGCGAGGCCTGCTTCCTTTGCCGCCGCGACGGCCATCGCCGAGCGTTCGCCGAAGGCGCAGAAGAACACGACGCGGCGGCCGGTGGCGGCCGCGACCTCGCGCAGCATGCCGCCGGGCTTCAGGCTCTCCTCGACGGACGGATAGGGCGTGTGCAGCGCGCCTTCGAGCATGCCGTGCTTGGCGCGCTCGTTGGTCTCGCGCAGATCGACCAGCAGGATGTCGGGCCGGCCGAGGATGCGGATCGCCTCGCCAGCGCTCAGCGCGCGGCCCTCCTTCTCCAGCTCCTCCTGATGCAGGCCGACGCGCATGTTGGCGGGCACCGCCACGTCCATCATCTTCGGATTGGGCAGCTTCAGGTTCGCCATCAGCTCGATATATTCGTCGACCGAGCGCACCTGGAGCCGCGGATTGTAGCGCTTCTCCTCGCCGATGGTGGAGACGGTGTCGCCCTTGTAGTCATGCGCCGGGAACACCATCGTCTCGTCCGGCAGCTTGAGCAGGCGGTTGAAGATCGAATCGTACTGTGCGCGCGAGGAGCCGTTCTGGAAATCGGTGCGGCCGGTGCCGCGGATCAGCAGCGTGTCGCCGGTGAAGACGCGGTCGCCCATCAGGTAGGAATAGGAATCGTCGGTGTGGCCGGGCGTGTACATCACGTCGAGCGACAGCCCCTCGATCGTCACCTTGTCGCCGTCGGCGACCCGCATCGCCACCACGTCGGCCTTGGTCTGGTCGCCCATCACGGTCATGCAATGGGTGCGGTCGCGCAGCTCGCCGAGCCCGGTGACGTGGTCGGCATGAAGGTGGGTGTCGACCGCCTTGACCAGCTTGAGGTCGAGCTCGCGCAGCAATTGGCAATAGCGGTCAACCTTCTCCAGCACGGGATCGAGGATCAGCGCCTCGCCGCCGGGGCGGCTGGCAAGGACGTAGCTGTAGGTACCCGAAACACTGTCGAAGAGTTGGCGGAAGATCATGGCAAGACCCCGGCGTGGAGCTGATTGCAAATTCTACTACGGTTCGGGGCGAAAAGAGAAGTAATCCACTGTGAGTATGAGAAAATTTAGAAAATTCATATTGCGAGGTAATCGACCCTCGGCTGCCCGCCGCATACTCCCTGTCATCGCCCGCGAAGGCGGGCGATCCAGTATTCCGAGACGGCGAGGGGGACGGAGAAGCCGCGGCGTACTGGATTCCCCGCCTGCGCGGGGAATGACGGCGAGCGTGCCGCGACGACGCGCCGCGAACTCAGGACTCGTTTCCTCGCCTGTCCTGGACGACGGGGGAAGGGTGTTGCGAGCGCCCTACGGCCGCACCACCGTGTACCCATTCTCCGCCAGGAACAGGATCTGCCCGACCCCGACCTGCACCGGGGTGGCGGCGGGGATGAACTCGGGCCGCTTGCCCGTCTCCCGCTCGATCGTGTCGACGGTGTTGAGACAGATGTCGAAGCGCACGCCTTGCGCGATCAGGCTCTCGACCTGCTTGCGGCGTTCGCTGCCCGGCAGCAGCAGGTCGATGCCGGGGCCGAACGCCACCACCTCGATCGCGACCTTGTCGGGGTCGTAGGCCTTCAGCAGATTGTTGGCGACGCTCAGCACCAGCGCCTGCTTCCTGGCATCGCCGTCGGAGAGCTGGAGCACGATCCTGTGCTCGGCGAACGGCTTGTCCTGAAGCGGCACCTGCTGCGCCAGAGCCGGCGGCGTCGCGGTCCAGGCGAGCAGCGCCAGCATCAGCGCGCGAAACATTTGCAAGCGCGTCATCCCTGTCCTGCAATCCCGGGATTGTCCTCGACGCCCTTCAGCGTGACGCCGGAGCCGAGCCGTTCCTGAAGCATCCGGCCCGAGCGCAGATATCTGGCCACCACGTCCCACACCGGCGCGCCCTGCTGGCCGTTGACCGAGGCCCAGCCCGCGACCTTGTAGCGGTGGTCGGCGCTGATCGCCTTGCCGTTGTTGAGCTTCAGCTCCGAGATGCGGCCGCCGATCGCGCCCGCCGGCGTGCAGGTGTAGCTGAGGCCGCCGGCGCGCACCATGTCGCCGCCCTGCTGGTAGTAGGGATCGGCGTTGAAGAGATTGTCGCAAATGTCTTCGAGCACGTCCTTGATCTGCGCGCCGGTCATCTCCTGCACATAGGTCTCGGGATAGCTGATCGCGGTTTCCGCGAGCACATCCTCCATGGTCAGCGCCTGGCCGGACAGCGCGGTGACGCCCCAGCGGAAGCCCGGCGACAATGCGATCTCGGCATCGAGCTCGGTGCGCAGCGCCGAGCAGATCAGCTCGTCGACTGGTCCGGTGAAATTGCCGCGGCGATAGAGCAGCCGGTCGGGCGTTGCGATCTTCTCCGACCAGTCGGCCACGTGCGGCGCACGAACCCGGCCGATCAGCTCGGCCATCGCAGGATCAGGCTTCAGCAGCTCGGAATAGACCGGGAGCAGATGATATTTGACGTCGCTGACCTTGCCCTTGTCGAGCGCGAGATCGAGCACGCCCAGGAATTTCCCGTTGGAGCCGGCATTGGTGACGAGCGTCGTGCCGCTGGCGTTCTTTACGGGAATCGGCTGCGGCACGGCATCATGGGTGTGGCCGCCGAGGATGACGTCGATGCCGGTGACGCGGCTTGCGAGCTTGAGGTCGACGTCCATGCCGTTGTGCGAAAGCAGGATGACGGCATCGACCTTCTCGGCGTTGCGCAAGGCATCGACATGCTTCTGAAGCTCTTCCTCGCGGATGCCAAAGGTCCAGTCCGGCGTGAACCGTTTTGGATGCGCGATCGGCACGTAAGGGAAGGCCTGGCCGACGATCGCGACGCGGTGACCGCCGAGCTCC
Organism: Bradyrhizobium sp. WSM2254; assembly: GCF_000472645.1. NCBI lineage: Bacteria > Pseudomonadati > Pseudomonadota > Alphaproteobacteria > Hyphomicrobiales > Nitrobacteraceae > Bradyrhizobium > Bradyrhizobium sp. WSM2254. The sequence continues at coordinate 225,407 of NZ_AXAB01000001.1, forward strand.
TTGATGACGGAGGGCTTGAAGACGCGCCCTGTGGCCTTGTCGAAGGCGGAGGCGTCGTTGAACGCGGCTTCCTCGGTCAGGAATACGTTCTGCGCCAGGAAATCGCCCTTGAAGCGTTCGAGATTGTCGCGTAGCGCCTGCTCGCCATAGGTGAATTCCCAATGCCCGGTCATCGCCTCGATGCCGAGCAGATTGGCGACCTCGACCATGTCGCGGCCCTGCATGACGTTGGCGAGTCCCGTGCCCTGCCAGAGGTCGCCGCCATCGACGAGCAGCGAGTGGTTTTCGCCGACGTCGCCGCGCAAGCGGTCGATCAGCGTCTTGAGATGAGCAAAGCCGCCGAGCTTGCCGAAGCGGCCCGCGGATTTCTCGAACTCGAAGCAGGTGAAGGCGTAGGCATCGGCGCTGTCGGGCCGGATGTTGAAGCGCTCCAGGAAGGCCCGCCCGACCAGATGCGGCGGCCGCCCCGCCATCTCGCCGATGCCGATATTGACGCTCGGCTCGCGGAAATACACCGGGTTGAGCTGCGCATGCGTATCGGTGATGTGCAGGATCCGCGCACGGCCGAAACGCTCGATGTCGTAGATGCTCGCCGCTTCAGTGCCGCGCGCGAGCCGCGGCAGGCTGAGCGATGCCGCTGCAACGCCTGCACTCTTCAGGAAATCACGGCGGCGGATCGCCATCCAGAATCCTCCGCGCCTCATCGGCAGTTCAGTTGAGGTCCAGTCTAGCGGATTTCCATCGCCTTCCAGGCGTCTTTTTCGGACGTGGCCTGGAAGATCGACGCCTTCGCCAGCGCCTCGGCCTCCTGGGCCGCGGCCACGGCGCGGTCGAAATCGCCGCCGTCGGCCGCCTTCTTCGCCGCCGCCAGCGTCGAGACGGTCACGGTCCACTGATTGCGCATGCCGGCTGCCTCCTTGGAGGCGGCTTCGGCGGCGGCATAGGCCGCCTTGTAATCCGCCTCATTTGCCGCGCGCGCCGCTGGCGCGAGGCTAAGGGCGAGCAGCATGGTGAGAGGAAGTGACCGCTTCATGGCCGCGCTCCCGGCCCTGATATCGGCAGGCCATTGGCGACGTAGGAGAGGAAATATTCGACGTCGCGATATTCATCCGCCTGCGGCTCCAGCGGAACCGCCCGGGTCTGGCTGTTGCAGGTGACGAAGCGGCGGCTGGTCGTGCCCATGCCGCTCCATTCGGAGCGGTAGATCGGCATCGCGTTCAGAATGCCGAGCGCCGGCGCCAGGATCTCGGCGCGGATGCGCTCCCCCGGGCTCTGCACATGGCAGCTCGCGCAGGAGAAATTCATCTGGCCGCGCCTTGTGTAGAAATAGCGCTTGCCGTTCTCGAACGCGGCGAGCGCGCGGGGATCGTCGGGGATCTTGATGTCCATCGGCTTGCCGCGCGAGGTGAAGGCCATATAGGCGGTCAGCGAGGCCATCTCGTCCTTGACGTAGGAATACGGCGCTTCGCCATTGGCCTCGCGGCAGCGGTTGAGCGCGAGCTCCAGCGTGACGACCTTGCCTTCCCCAGTGTCGAAGTAAGGATAGTTCTGGCGGATGCCGATGCCGCCATTCGGAAAGCAGTCGGCATAGGTCTTGCCGTTCTTGAACGGGGTGGCGAACATTTCCTTGCCGGCGTCGAGCGCGAACTCGTAAGGCGGGAATTCTTCCTTCTCCTGCCACTGCCGCTTCATGTCCTCGTTCATGGAATAAGGACCGTTGACGAAATCCTCGTGCTTCACATCGGGAAATTTCTGGAAGTAGAAATTCTGGAACGCCTTTGCGTCGGCAACGGGATCGACCTTGTCGGCCGCGATTACACGTGGAGAGGTGAGGGCGAACGCGACAAGCGCGGCGCCCAACGCGCCAAGCAGGAGGGCAGACCGGGCCTTCATCACGCGATCTTCGCGGTCGTCGTGTCCGACCCGCCCTTGTTGTCGGTCCAGGAGATCTTGAGGTCGTCGCCCTTCTTGGCGCCCTTGAAGCTGAACTTGACGTAGGGGTCCTTGGAGACCGCGGTGCCCCAATCGGCGACGAAGACGTCCTTGCCGTTACATTCGAACTTCAACTGCTGGATGAAATGCGCGGGGATCACCTCGCCCTTGGCGTCCTTGACCAGGCCGGTGTCCATGGGGTGCTGGATCAGCGCCTGCACCTCGGTGATGTCGCCGTTGGATGTTGCGCGGACGCGAATGCTGGATGCCATGTCGATCTCCCTAGCCGCCGCAGCCGCCGACGGTGACTTTGACTTCCTTGGTCGCGCTGTAGAGCTTGCCGTCGGCTTCCACGATCGCGGTCACGTTGGTGGTCTTGGCCATCTTCAGCCGGTTGGCGACAGCAGGCAGCGTGCCATCGGGAATCCTGTAGGACGCCGCGAGCGCGTTCGGGTTCTCGGCCACGAAGAACGAGATCGAGGTCACCTTGTCCAGCGTCGTCGTCACCGAGATCGGCACCACGCCGCCATTCTCGGCGATCTCCGGCGCATCCAGCTTGACCTTGTCGGAGGGCTCGGCGGTTTTGCCGTAGAGCGCCTTGATCGCGTCCGCTTCGTTCTTCAGCTTGAACGCCTCTTCCGGATATTTGTCGTTGGCCGCGGCGTGCGCGGGCGCCGCGCCGAACGGCAGGTTGCCGAGGCCGAGCAGCGCGACGCCGGCCGCGCCCTGAAGGATCAGGCGCCGCGTCGGATGAGGGCCGGTGGTCGTGGTCATCTGAGCTCTCCTGGCGTGCCTGAAGTCACAGGGTTTGCAGGAAATCAACGATCGCGCTGATCTCCTGGTCGGTCAAAATCCGGTTCCGGCCGAACGGCGGCATCATGGTCTGTGGATTGCGCTTGGTCTCGTCGAAGATGATCGCGACCAGCTCGTTGCGATCGGGGTATTTTGCCTTGAGGTCCTTCAGCTCCGGGCCGATCGTTCCCGGCAGGTCGCCGCCCTTGATGACGTGGCAGGTCAGGCAATTGCCCTTGCCGCGGTCGAAGGCGAGCTTCCGGCCCTCGGCCACGGCGGATTGCGCCTGCGCCGGGCTGGCGAGGCCGGCGGCGAAGGCCAGCAGGAAGAGCAGGGCAGGCGTCCGGGAAAAGGCGGTCAAGGCGTCATTCCGAGGCGTTGTGGCGATGGTCTCGATCGCGGAAATAGCAGCGTTCCAAAGCACAAAGGGCATCGCCTGACAATCAAGACTATGCACGCGGCAAAATGGAGTTAATATCTTCCGCATTGCAACCAAAGAGATTATTTGTTCGGCCGATTTGGCCCCGAGAGTAAGGTCTGTGGGTGCGGGCCGGCTGTTTCGAGGGCGTTTGGGCGCTCATCCCGTTTTCATCGTGTTCTCGTTTTTTCAAGGGGACCTCATTTGGCTGAATATGTCGTCGAATTTGGCAAGGACGGCGGACGGGTCGAGTCCGATGGGCGGCTCGATGCGCCGGCATTCCATCGCAATCACGAGCCGCTCTGGGCGGCCCTGGAAAAGCATCTTGCCGGGTGTTCCGGCAACGTGGTCGAGGTCGGCAGCGGAACCGGCCAGCACGTGGTCCATTTCGCCCGCCATACGCCCGATCTCGTCTGGTGGCCGAGCGACCTCAACCAGCGGCACGTGAAGAGCATCGAGGCCTGGCGCGTCCATTCGGGCCTGCCAAACATCCGCTCGCCGTTGCGGATCGATCTCTCCGATCCCGGCTGGTGTCCGGAGATGCGAAGCGGGCGGGGGCCGACCAACCTCGCCGCCGTGTTCTGCGCCAACGTCATCCATATCGCGCCATGGACCGTGGCCGAGGGTCTGTTCGCCGGCGCCGGCCGCTATCTGCGCGGCGACGGCAAGCTGTTCCTCTACGGCCCGTTCAAGCGCGACGGCAAGCACACCGCGCTCAGCAACGCCGTGTTCGACACCTCCTTGCGCGAAGGCAATCCCGACTGGGGCGTGCGCGACATCGGCGATGTCGAGACGCTGGCGAAAGGCGCAGGCCTTGGCCTGATCGATACGATCGAGATGCCTGCGAACAATCTCACGCTGGTGTTTTCGCGCTAAGTTGAGCTCGATGAGATCCGGACTATAGCCGGGAAAAAGGTGCGCTCCCTCCCCCCTTGCGGGGGAGGGCGGGGGAGAGGGGTAGCCCAGGAAACGGTCTATCCATCTGCAACTGTACTGCGCGCGCAAATCGAGAGAGTCCCCGTGTGAAACCCCTCTCCCTGCCCCTCCCCCGCAAGGGGGAGGGAATGAGAGAGCGGTGCCCGCCTCACGTGGTGATGGTGAGAGTTCGAAGAAGCAGCGCAATCACGCCTCGCCGTCCCGCCACCCGATCTTCTCCTGCAAGAACCGGAAGCCCAGCACCTCGAAGCCGGCGCGCTCCTTGTTGTCCTTGCCGTAGCCGTGGCCGCCAGCCGCCGGCTCATAGAACCAGGCCTCGTAGCCCATCGCCTGGAGTTTTGCCGCCATCTTGCGGGCGTGGCCGGGATGGACGCGGTCGTCGCGCCGCGTGGTGGCGATCAGGATCGGCGGATAGGGCTGGCCGGGTTTTGCGGTGTGATAGGCGGAGTAGGTCTTCAGCCACTCCCACTCCTCGGGCTTGTCAGGGTCGCCATACTCCGCGATCCAGCTCGCGCCCGCGAGCAGCTTGGTGTAGCGGCGCATGTCGATCAGCGGGATGGTGCAGAACAGCGCGCCGAAGCGCTCGGGGTATCGCACCAGCATGTTGGTGATGAGGATGCCGCCGTTCGAGCCGCCTTGCGCGGCGATGCGCTTCGCGCGTGTCACGCCGCGGCGGACGAGATCGGCGGCAACGGCGGCGAAATCGTCATGCGACAGCTTCTTGCCGGCGAGCCGGCCGGCATCGTGCCAGCGCGTGCCGAACTCGCCGCCGCCGCGCAAATTCGCCTGCACCGTGGTGCCGCCGCGCTCCAGCCAAAGCTTGCCGAGCGAGGCGTTGTAATACGGCTTCACCGCGACGGCGAAGCCGCCATAGGCGCTCATATAGACCGGTGCATCGCCGGTCTCTTTGGCCGGACCGGTCTGCACATAGGGGATGCGTTCGCCGTCGATCGAGATCGCCTCGTGCTGGGTGACCACGAGGCCGTCGGCGGTGAACGTCTTCGGCGCCTGCTTCAGCACGGTCGGGCTTGCGACGCCACGTTCGATGAGCAGCAGCGAGGGCGGGGTGAGCGGATCCTGCACGTTGGCGAGCAGGTCGCCATTGCTCTCGGAGGGATGTCGGTCGAGCGGCCAGATGTCGACGACGCCGATCTGCGGAAGGCCGCCGAGTGTGGCGGAGCTCCAGCCCGCGGCGGACGGCGTGCAGATCTCGAATTGCGGCTTGAGCTCGTCGAGGATCGACAGCACCAGCTTGCCGCCCGCCCAGAACAGGCCCTGCAATGCGCGCCGCGGGCCGGGCTCGAACAGGACCACGAAATCGCGGCTGCCGGCGATGAACGCCGAGAGCGAGATGCCGAGCACGGTGTCCGTGGCAAAGCTTCGGCCTCCGGCCGACCAGTCCTTGCGCAGCTTCATCGCGAACCAGTCGCCATGCGCCTGCATCCAGACGCCGGTCGGCAGGTCGAGCTTCGTCGTCGTGCCGGCCGCATCGCGCAGCCAGATCGCGTGATTGAAAAAGTCGATCTGATCGACGATCCAGACGCGTGGCGCTGATCCGGTGTCGTCGGCCATGCCGGAGACCGCCATGTGATCGGCTGTGGTCTCGATGATCACTTGGGCCTGATCGACAGGCTGGCCGCGACGCCACAGCCGCACCGTCCGCGCATATCCGGAGCTTGTGGCCATGCCCTCGCCATGGGCGCTTGACAGCAGCAGCGTGTCCTGATCGAGCCAGTCGACGCCGCCCTTGGCTTCCGGCAGCGTAAAGCCGTCCGCCACGAAGGCCTTCGTAGCGAGGTCGAATTCCCGCAAGGTGACGGCGTCGCTGCCGCCGCGCGACAGGCTCAGAATCGCCCGCGAGTGTCCCGGCATCGTGGCGATCCCGCTCAGCAGCCAGTCCTCGCTTTCACTCGCCGCGAGCTGGTCGATATCAAGCATGGTTTCCCATGCCGGGCTCGCTTTTCGAAACTCCGCCAGCGTCGTTCGCCGCCACAGGCCGCGCGGGTTGGTGGCGTCCTTCCAGAGATTGTGCAGGTCGTCGCCGCGCCGGCTGACATAGGGGATGTTGTCCTTCCGGTCGTAGATCGCAGCGAGGATATCGCGATCGCGCGCGAAGGCCGCTCCGCCGAACGCAGCGAGCGTCAGGCTGTTCTGCCGCTCCACGAAATCGAGCGCCTGCTTGCCTTCGATCTCCTCCAGCCACAGCCAGGGATCGTCGTCGGGAGCGCTGGGCGTGGGCCTGTCGTCGACCGTCATGAACGAAACTCCCAAAAATCGCGGCGGATAGGATTTGATCGAGCGCAAGCCGTCAAGAGCACAGCCCGCTATCATCTGCCCGATTGCGTCAGAGGCATGGCCTGCGCCCGTTTGCGCCGGTTGCCCGCCCTCCCGCGCCCCTCCATAGTGCCGGGAATCAACAAGGCTCCTCGAAGGCCCGTTGGGGCGGAAATGCCGATGCTAGACGTGACTTCAGCCAATGAGATCGCCGCCGACGCCCGCGTGCGTGCCAATGTGGTGCGCCTTGCAGCCGCGCAGGCGCTGACCGGCGCCAACTCGGCGGTCATCTTCGCCACCGGTGCGATCGTCGGCGCCACGCTCGCGCCCGACATGTCGTTCGCGACCGTGCCGATCTCGATGTATGTGGTGGGCCTTGCCGCCGGCACGCTGCCGACCGGCGCGATCTCGCGCCGCTTCGGCCGCCGCGCCGCCTTCGTCATCGGCACCGGGTTGGGCACACTCACCGGCCTGCTCGGCTCGTTCGCCATCCTGCACGGCTCGTTCGCGCTGTTTTGTGCTGCGACCTTCCTCGGCGGCCTTTACGGCGCGGTGGCGCAGTCCTATCGCTTCGCCGCCGCCGACGGTGCCAGCGCGGCCTACCGGCCGAAAGCGGTGTCCTGGGTGATGGCCGGCGGCGTGTTCGCCGGCGTGCTCGGTCCGCAGCTCGTGCAATGGACCATGGATGTCTGGCAGCCCTATCTGTTCGCCTTCAGCTTCCTGGTGCAGGCTGCGGTGGCGCTGATCGCCATGGGCATCGTCGCCGGCGTCGACATGCCGAAGCCGGCACCGGCCGATCTGCATGGCGGCCGGCCTCTGATGACGATCGTGACCCAGCCGCGCTTCATCGCGGCGGCGCTGTGCGGCGTCATCTCCTATCCCATGATGAATCTGGTGATGACCTCGGCGCCGCTCGCGATGAAGATGTGCGGCCTCAGCGTCAGCGATTCCAATTTCGGCATTCAATGGCACATCGTCGCCATGTATGGCCCGAGCTTCTTCACGGGTGCGCTGATCGCGCGTTTCGGCGCGCCGAAGATCGTCGCCGCCGGCCTGCTGCTCGAGGCCGGCGCGGCCACCATCGGTCTCTCCGGCATCACCGCCATGCACTTCTGGGCCACGCTGATCGTGCTCGGTGTCGGCTGGAATTTCTCCTTCATCGGCGCGTCCGCCCTGGTGCTGGAGACGCACCGGCCGCAGGAGCGCAACAAGGTGCAGGCCTTCAACGATTTCCTGGTGTTCGGCATGATGGCGATCGGCTCGTTCTCGTCAGGGCAATTGCTCGCCAATTACGGCTGGTCCGCGGTGAACATGGTGGTGTTTCCGCCGGTCGTGCTGGGGCTTGCCGTGCTCTCGCTGGTCTCCTGGGCGCGCCGCCGCAAGGCGCAGCTGGACGCGGCCATGGGCGAGTTCCCGGACGCGGTCTGATGGCGGGAGGCTGTCAGCAGTCTCGATACTTCGATCACCATCGAAGTGATTTTCGGGTGAGGGCTATTTAGATGTCGTCATGGCCGGGCTTGTCCCGGCCATCCACGTCTTTCAATTTCTGCCGTCATTCCGGGGCACCCGAAGGGTGAGCCCGGAATCTCGAGATTCCGGGTTCGATGCTTCGCACCGCCCCGGAATGACGGCGAGGAGCGAAGCATGCTCGACAATCCCCGCCACGCAGCTCCGATCGACGAATCCTCGCTTCGCTACGAAGGCTGGCGCATCGTCGCGGTGTGCTTCCTGCTCGCGACCTTCGGCTGGGGACTAGGCTTCTACGGCCAGAGCGTCTATGTCGCCGAGCTCCAGCGCGCGCGGGGCTGGCCGGCCTCGCTGATTTCTTCGGGCACGACGTTCTTCTATCTGTTCGGCGCACTGCTCGTCGTCTTCGTCGGCGAGGCCGTCAGAAAATACGGCCCGCGCCTCTGCCTGATCGCGGGCACGCTGGCGATGGCCGCCGCGGCAGTCGCGATCGGCGCCGTGCGCGAGCCCTGGCAGCTTTATCTCGCCAACGCCGTGCTCGCCTTCGGCTGGGCCGGCACCAGTCTCGCCATGATCACCAACACGATCAGCCTGTGGTTCGACCACAGGCGCGGCATGGCGATCAGCCTCGCGCTGAACGGCGCCAGCTTCGGCGGTATCGTCGGCGTGCCGCTGCTGGTGACCATGATCAGTCATGTCGGCTTCGCGACCGCGATGTTCGCCACATCAGGCGCCATGCTGGTGCTGCTCGTGCCGGTGATCCTGCTCGCCGTCGGCCGCCCGCCCGACCTCCATGGCTGGCATGCGGCGGCGAAAGCGAAGCCGCAATCGTCGGCACAGATCCGCGCGCATGCGCTGCGCGACGTCGGCTTCCTCACGGTGACGATCGCCTTCGCGCTCGTGCTGTTTGCGCAAGTCGGCTTCATCGTCCACCTGATCTCGTTCCTCGATCCCGTGATCGGCCGCGAGCGCGCCGCCGTGGCGGTTGCGGTGCTGACGGCAATGGCGGTGGTCGGCCGCGTGCTGTTCTCGATGGTGATTGACCGTCTCAACCAGCGCCTCGCCTCGGCGCTGTCATTCCTGAGCCAGGCGGCGGCGTTGTGCGTCGTCATCAACCTGCACAACGACTATGTGCTGATCGCGGCCTGCGCGGTGTTCGGCTTCTCGGTCGGCAACCTCATCACGCTGCCGTCGCTGATCGTGCAGCAGGAGTTCGATTCCGCCTCGTTCGGGGTGCTGATCAGCCTCAACACCGCGATCAACCAGGTGACCTACGCGTTCGGCCCCGGTGTCGTCGGCTTCCTGCGCGATTTCTCCGGCGGGTACGCGATGCCGTTCTATCTGTGCATTGCGCTGGAGGTGGTGGCTGCCGCGCTGATCATGGTGCGGGGGAAGCGCCACGCGAAGACGGCATAAAGGCGCGAAGGCGCCTCAACACACTCCGTCATTGCGAGGAGCTCTTGCGACGAAGCAATCCAGACTGTCGCCGCGGCACCAGTCTGGATTGCTTCGCTGCGCTCGCAATGACGTGGGAGAGAGCGGAGTTCACGCCTCGCGCTGCCGTAACAACGCCTCGACATCCAGCCGCTTCGTAATCATCGCAAGCTTGCCGTCCGGCCCGAACGGCCAGTGCTCCTTGGGTCGGTCCCAGTACAGCTCGACGCCGTTCTGATCGGGATCGCGCAGGTAGAGCGCCTCGCTGACGCCGTGGTCGCTGGCGCCGTCCAGCGCAATGCCGGCGGAGAGCACCCGGTGCAGCGCATCCGCCAGCGCCGGCCGCGTCGAATAGAGGATCGCGGTGTGGAAGAGCCCGGTCGTGCCGGGCGGCGGCGGCGAGCCGCCCTTGCTCTCCCAGGTGTTGAGCCCGATGTGGTGATGATAGCCGCCGGCCGAGATGAAGGCCGCGCCCGAGCCCATGCGCTGCATCAGCTCGAAGCCGAGCACGCCGCAATAGAAGCCGAGCGCGCGATCGAGGTCGGCGACCTTGAGATGGACGTGGCCGATCCGGGTGCCGGCATGGACGGCTGGGTTCTGCGACATGGGTATGCTCCGTTGATCAGCTCCACATAGGCTGCGCCCCGGGACAGTGCCACTGGCCTATCCCGAAACCCATCGTTTCCGAATAGGAAACTAAGCCAGCTCCGACACCTCGCCCTCGGGTAGCCCGAACTCGAACGTGTTCAGCGTCATCGACACCAGCGTGTAGTAGCCGCACAGCCCGATCACCTCGACGACGCCGCGCTCGCCGAGCAGCTTCACTGCCTCATCATAGAGGCCCTTCTCGACACCGTGGCCTTCATGCAGCGACTTCGCGACGTCATAGATCATCTTTCCTTTGGGATCGTCGAACTCGGGCGTGCGGCGGTCGCGGATCGCGTCGATGATCTCCGGCTTCATGCCGCCGGCAAGCGCCAGGCGCTTATGCGCATACCATTCGTAATGCGCGGTCCAGTGCCGCGCCGTCACCAGGATCGCGATCTCCGAAAGCTTGGCGGGGAATATCGTGTCGAAGCGCAGGACCTCGCCGAGCCGCGTGGCGTGGCGGGCCATGTCGGGGCTGTTGAGCCAGGCCATCATCGGCGCCGGCGGCTTGCCACGCTTGCCGGCAATCGACTCGTCATAGGTCTGCCGCTGGCTCTCGTTCATTTCGCCAGGCGAAAGAAGTGTCAGGCGCATTCTCTTTTCCTCTTTGTTTTCAAGCACCGCCGTGGCGGCGACTATAGCCGAATGCGGCTCGCGGAAGTGGTTGAATTCCACGAGGCGATGGCCCAGAGTCGCCGCCAACAAGTCGATTTTGATTGATGGAAACGACCATGAGCGACACTGAAACCGCCGATCTCGAAACATTCCGCAACGAGACGCGCGCCTGGCTGGAAGCCAATTGCCCGCCGGAGATGCGCAAGCCCGCGACCTCGGACGCTGACGTGTTCTGGGGCGGGCGCAATGCAAAATTCTCGTCCGAGCCGCAGCGCATCTGGTTCGAGCGCATGCGCGACAAGGGCTGGACCGTGCCGGACTGGCCGAAGGAATATGGCGGCGGCGGATTGAGCGCGGCCGAGCACAAGGTGCTGCGCGCGGAGATGGGACGAATCGGCGCGCGGCCACCGCTGTCCAGCTTCGGCATCTGGATGCTCGGCCCGGCGCTGCTCAAATATGGCAATGAGGCGCAGAAGAAGGAGCATCTGCCAAATATCGCAGCTGGCCTGATCCGCTGGTGCCAGGGCTATTCCGAGCCGAACGCCGGCTCGGACCTCGCTTCGCTGCAGACCCGCGCGGAGAGCGACGGCGATGATTTCGTCATCACCGGCTCGAAGATCTGGACGTCCTACGCCAACTATGCCGACTGGATCTTCTGCCTCGTCCGTACCGATCCCGCGGCGAAGAAGCACGACGGCATCAGCTTCATCCTGTTCGACATGACCTCGAAGGGCGTGACGACCAAGCCGATCCTTCTGATCTCCGGCTATTCGCCGTTCTGCGAGACCTTCTTCGACGGCGTCCGCGTGCCGAAATCGCATGTGGTCGGTACCGTCAACCGCGGCTGGGACGTCGCGAAATATCTGCTCCAGCACGAGCGCGCGATGATCTCGGGCATGGGCGAGCGCGGCGTTGGCCGTCCGCTCGGCCAGATCGCAGCCGATTCCGTCGGCACCGACGCGCAAGGCAAGCTCGATGATTCCATGCTGCGCGGGAAGATCGCGAGCTTCGATGTCGATGAGGCCGCGCTCGCCGCCTGCGCCGAGCGCGCGGTCGATCTCGCCAAGGCGGGGCAGGCGCATCCGGCGTTCTCCTCCGCGATGAAATATTACGGCACCGAGCTCAACAAGCGCCGCTACGAGATCCTGATGTCGGCCGGCGGCGTCGATGCGCTGGAATGGGAGAGCGAGCGCTCGAAGCAGGGCGCCCGCCCGCGCGCCTGGCTGCGCACCAAGGCCAACTCGATCGAAGGCGGCACCACGGAGGTGATGCTCGGCATCGTCGCCAAGCGCATCCTCGATCTGCCGGGGGCGTGAGGCGCACTCTCACCACCCGTCATTCCGGGGCGCGCAACGCGCGAGCCCGGAATCCATACTCCCGATCGTGGTTATGGATTCCGGGCCTGGCCCCTTCGGGCCATCCCGGAATGACGACGACAAGATAGATTTCGAATCGGAAGCAAGCACATGCCCCTCGTCCTCACCGAAGAACAATCGATGCTTCGCGACTCTGCGCGCGGGCTGATCAGCGACAAGGCGCCGGTGTCGCATCTGCGCCAGTTGCGCGATAGCAAGGATCCCACCGGCTTCTCCAAGGAGTTCTGGCATTCCTTCGCCGAGATGGGCTTTGCCGGCCTGCTGGTGCCGGAAGAGTTCGGCGGCTCAGGTCTCGGCTTCGTCGAGGCCGGGATCGTGATGGAGGAGATCGGCCGCACCTTGATGCCCTCGCCCTTCCTCGCCACCAGCGTGGTCGCGGCCTCGGCGCTGAACCGCGGCGGCAATGCCGCGCAGAAGTCGGAGTTCCTGCCGAAGATTTCGAACGGCTCGCTGCTGGCGACGCTCGCGATCGACGAGGGCGCCAAGCATCGTCCGCTCCAGACCAGCCTCCAGGCCGTGCGCGCCGGCAACGGCTTCAAGCTCTCCGGTGCCAAGGCCCTGGTCGTCGACGGCCACGTTGCCGATCTCCTCATCGTCGCCGCGCGCACCGCGGGCTCAGCCGGCGAGCGTGACGGCTTGACGCTGTTCCTGGTCAACCCCAAAGCCAAGGGTGTCGCGGTCGAGCGCACCATCATGGTCGATGCGCACAACGCGGCGCGGATCGAGCTTGCCAATGTCGAGGTCAATGCCGACAGCGTGCTCGGCGAGGTCGATCAGGCCGCCGGCCTGCTCGACGGCGTGCTCGACATCGGCCGCGGCGCGGTCGCCGCCGAAATGGTGGGCCTGAGCGACGAGGTGTTCGGCCGCACCGTCGAGTATCTGAAGAGCCGCAAGCAGTTCGGCAAGCTGATCGGCGAATTCCAGGCGCTCCAGCACCGCGCCGCCGAGCTCTATGTCGACATCGAGATCACCCGCGCCGCGGTGATGAAGGCGCTCCAGGCGCTGGATGCGGACGTTGCCAAAGCCGCCTCAGCCGTCGCAGTGGCCAAGGCCCGCGCCGGCACCACCGCCACGCGCGCGGTGCAGGAGGGCGTGCAGATGCATGGCGGCATGGGCATGACCGACCAGTTCGACATCGGCTTCTTCATGAAGCGCGCGCGGGTGTGCGAGGAATTGTTCGGGGATGCGAACTACCACACCGAGCAGCTGGCGCGGGCGCGGGGGTATTGAGGCGAGGGCACAGTGGTGCCTCAATAGCAGGTGCCGTCCCGGCCTAGTGCGCAATTGCGCACGGGGGGCCGGGACCCATAACCACCGGCAGAAGTTGTAGCGGGAGCTAGCAACTCCGAGTCTTCGTCAAACTGCTCCCTGTGGCTATGGGTCCCGGCCTTCGCCGGGACGACATAGGAGAGAGACTCGTTACCGCATCGGCGGCGCGTACTGCACCCCACCCGCGTTCCACAGCTGGTTCATTCCGCGCGGGATCTTCAGCTTCGACTTCTCGCCGATGTTGCGCTCGTACATCTCGCCGTAATTGCCGACGTTGCGGATGATGCGGACGACCCAGTCCTTGGTGAGGCCGAGCTGTTCGCCGTAATTGCCTTCGGTGCCGACCAGCCGCATCACTTCCGGCTTCTTCGACTTCAGGGCCTCGTCGATGTTCTCCGAGGAGACGCCGAGCTCTTCGGCGTTGATCATCGCGTAGAGCGTCCACTTCACGATCATCATCCAGTCGTCGTCGCGCTGGCGCACGACGGGCGCGAGCGGCTCCTTGGAGATCATGTCCGGCAGGATCATGTGGTCGCCGGGCTTGCCGAGGTTCAGCCTGAGCGCATAGAGCTGGGAGACGTCGGCGGAGAGCGTGTCGCACTTGCCGGTGTCGTAGGCCTTCACCACGTCGTCCAGCTTGTCGAACTTCACCTCTTCATACTTCATGTTGTTGGCGCGGAAGTAATCGGCGACGTTGAGCGCCGTCGTGGTCCCGGACTGCACGCAGACCTTGCTGCCGGTCAGGTCCAGTGACGTCTCCTTGTTCCGCGCACGCGGCAGCATGAAGCCCGCGCCGTCGTAATAGGCGACGGCGGGGAAATAGAGGTCGTAGTCGAGCTCACGCGCCATGCTCCAGGTCGAGTTGCGCGAGAGGATGTCGACCTTCCGGCTCTGCAATTCCTTGAAGCGCTCGCTGGCGTCGAGCGCGACGAACTTCGCCTTGGCCGGATCGTTGAAGATCGCCGCCGCCACCGCGCGGCAGAAATCCACGTCGAAGCCGGTCCAGTTGCCCTTGTCGTCGGGGATCGAGAAGCCCGGCAGGCCCTTGTTGACGCCGCACAGCACTTCGCCGCGGCGAACCGTGCGCTTCAGGGTGCGGGTGTCGTAGAACTCGTAGATGACGGCGAGCACGCCGACCAGCACGGCGACCGCGAGCCCGATCAGCAGGCCGCCTCGAAATGTGCGCATGATGTCTCTCTCTCGAAATAATCGGGAAGAAAAGGAAGTGTTGCGAAGGCGGGAGGCATGATCCGGAGAGATCATGCTCGAATGAGAACCTTAGAGTTCGGGCTTCTGCCGGATAACCACCTTGGTGCCGACAGGGACGCGATCGTAGAGATCGGCGACGTCATTGTTGACGAGACGGAAGCAGCCCGAGGACACCTTGGTGCCGATCGTGTCAGGACGGTTGGTGCCATGGATGCGGTAGACGGTGGTGCCGAGATACATGGCGCGGGCGCCGAGCGGATTGCCGGGGCCGCCGGCCATGAAGCGCGGCAGATAGGGCTGGCGCTGGATCATCTCCGGCGGCGGCGTCCAGTCCGGCCACTCCTTCTTGTTGGTGATGTTCACCAGCCCCTGCCACTGGAAGCCGTCGCGGCCGACGCCGATGCCGTAGCGGATCGCGCGCCCGCCCGGCTGCACCAGGTACAGGTGACGCTCGGCGGTCGAGATGATGATGGTGCCCGGCGTCTCGGTGGTGCGGAAATAGACCACCTGCTTCTGCCATTCCGGCTCGAGCTGGTAGGCGTCGTCGGCGACCAGCCCCGGCTCGTCGCCGCGGTCGGGCTGCTGGGCGAAGGCCTGGGGCATGGACAGGGCGAGGCCGATCGCAGCCGCAATTATCCCGGTCAGGCGACGAAAATCCGTCATCTCAAGCTCTCCCAGCTGCCACAGCGCAAATCATTCAAAGACATCAAATCTCAGGGGCATGTTCATGGCAAGTTGATGGCGCGCCCGGCTGGTATGTCGCGAGAATGCTTTGCTTTTTTGACGGGGCGGGGCAATGCCACAAACAGGGGATGGCGCGAAAAGCAGTGACAGTGACATCCCTTGCCGGGTGGTGGGTCTGTCAAATCTGCATCCGTCATGCCCGGGCTTGTCCCGGGCATCCACGTTCTTCGCGCGGCGTGGCAAGACGTGAATGGCCGGGACATAGGCGAGCGGAAGCGACGCCGTCCTTCGGACGGCTATGCCCGGCCATGACGATGTGGAAGCTTCAATGCCCCAATCTTCCACACCGATGTCAGATCTTGCTGCTCTCCGCGGCGATCCCGAGCCGCCGCACGATCTCGGCTGCCACGGCGCGGGCCTCGAGCCGCGAGCCGATGCGGGGGCTGCGAAACCTCCGTCCGGAGCGCAACCGGATCACCACGATGCAATGCTCGTCCTCGGACCGGCCGCGGCGCTCAACGGTGATCGTCTTCACGTCGCGCCCCTCGATGTGGTCGGCGCGCAAGCTGCCGTCGCCCCACAGGCGCTCGACGCGGATATCCGCTTGCCGGACGACCCAGAAGGCACCGGTCACGAGGTTGGCGTATCGGTAGACGGCGAACGCGGCGAGCGCGCCGATCGGCAGCAGCAGGATATCGACGTGGCTGGGCGACAGCCCGCGCCAGAGCTTGTAGGCATAGGGAACGGCAGACAGTGCAACGGCGATCAGTGCAACGATCCGGATGTCCCGTGCGGCAAACGGCTCGAGGGGCTCGCCGAGACGCATCTCGGGATTGCTGGCATCGAGCGGATTGCTTGGCGCCTCGACGTCGGGAACGTCGAATTGCGCGGCGATCCGGGCCACGGTGTCGCGAACATGCGTGACGTCGGAGATCGGTGGGGACGTCAGGCGTTCCCCCGAGGCCAGCGCGAACGCGAGCTGGAAGCGGGCCTTGGCGGCCTTGTTGCCCAGAACCTGCAATCCCGTGATGTCGTCTTTCGCGACGATTCGCGTGCGGAGTTTACCGAAGGGGCGCTGTTGCCCGATCAGGATCTCGTCGGGTGTGATGATCCACACCACCGCCGGCGCCAGCATGACGCCGCCGATGAACGCCGCTCCCAGCAGCAGTGCGATCACGGAGATGGTCACTTCCAGGGTGTCGTGCGTGAACAGGCCGGGCGTGAAGCAGAGCGCAACGGCCGCCGCAGAGCCGGCCACGACCAGCCGCTGCGCGATCGAGGAGCCTTCACGAAGGCGAATGTCGTTGCTGGTGGTCGCGTCGTCCATTGCGGGCGGCTGATTGCGTCGATTGCGAACCTCCACGGACGGGTCCGTGGAGTCAAGCAACAAGGGTGTTAGCGGCTTAGGCGCACGCGCTCGGAGGCAACCCCGAGACGCAAGGCAATTTCCGCAGCCACTGCGCGCGTTTCGTCGAGTGTCCCGATGCCCGGGCTGAGGAATTTCTGTCTACTGAGGAGGTCGATCCTGACGACGTAGCGTTCGTCCTCGGTTTTGCTATCGCGCTCGATCGCAATCGTATCAACATCGCTGCCCGTGATCGTATCCACACATGGCCCCCCGTCGCGGGACAGCCGTTCGACGCGCAGTTCACCCTGGTGCACGATCCAGAACGAACCGGCAGATGTGTGCGCGTATCGGAAAAAGAGGAAGGCCACGACGGGGCCGACGAGCAGGAAGATGATCTCGCCGGTAGCCAGCGGCAAGTCGTTCCAGAACTTGTACGTGTAGGGAATCGTGCACAGGCCGGCGATGGCCAGCGTGATGATCCGGATGTCGCGGCCGATGGCCGGCCTGACGGGCTCGCCAAGCTGCATCTCTGCATTGGTCGCATCAAGCGGGTTCGCCGGAGGATCGATATCGACGACGCCAAGCTGCTCGGCGATCTGCGCGGTGGTTTCGCTGACGCGCGTGACCTCGGGAAGTGGCGGCGAGGTCAGACGATCTCCCGAAGTGAGCCGTAGAGCGAGGCGGAAGCACGTTGGGTTGGCCTTGTCACGATCGATCCGAATTTCCGATATCTCCTCTCTTCGGATGAATCGGACGTTCGGCTGGCCGAACGGCCGCGACTTTTTGACGACGACCATGTCCATGGCGATGGTCCAAAGCTCATCGGCGCCGAAGGCCGCCTCGGAGAGCATCAGAACGCCGACCACCAGACCAATTAGCGCTGCAAGGTCCTGCGCATATCCGCTTTCGGCCCCGGTCGCGAGGCCGCAAACAGACAAAACCAGTACGAAGGCTGCAAAGCCAGCCAGGACAAGACGGTCTTGGGGAGGTGTATTCTTGTGGAGACGAATTTCGCTTCCGGTTGTCGCGTTGTTCATTGCTCGCGCCAGACTCCCCCGCCGCGACGGAAGCTCCGCGAACGGCGCGGGGGAGTCAAGCAAGAAGAGCATCGTGTGTCATCAGCAACCTGAGGATTGGTTGCCGCGTCAGCTGCTGGCGTTCAGCAGCTTTGCCACCGTGCGGTCGATCTCGTCGTAGCGGCCTTCGCCTGCATGCTGGAACACGATCTTGCCTGTCTGGTCGATGATGTATTGCGCCGGCCAATACTGGTTGCTGTAGGCGTTCCAGGTCTTCGAATCGTTGTCCTGCGCCACCGGATAGGTGATGCCGTGGCGCTTCAGGGCGGCCTGCACATTGGAGGCCGAGCGCTCGAACGGGAATTCCGGCGTGTGCACGCCGACCACGACCAGGCCCTTGTCCTTGTATTTTGCGTAGAGGTCGGTGACGTGCGGCAGCGTGTTGACGCAGTTGACGCAGCCATAGGTCCAGAAGTCGACCAGCACGACCTTGCCGCGGAGATCGGCGATGCTGAGCGGTTTCGAGTTGAACCAGGTGCTGATGCCCGTGAAGTCGGGCGCGGTCTGCTGGCTTGCGGCGGCGACGACAGGCGTTGCGCGCGCGGCCTCGTCGCAGATGCCGGGGATGACGGCGCCTGATACGGCCATGCCGATCAGGGCGGCGGATACGGCGAGCAGTTTCAAGGTCATGGAAGCGTCCTCCGTTGCGATGCGAAGCGGTCACAGGCCGATCTGGCCGGTGGGATAGAATCCGGTGAGCCACGCCACGATCAGCGTGTCGTATTGGAAATAGGCGGCGAGGGCGAAGCCGATCACGACGACGCCAAAACCCTGCTGCAGCCGCGGCGAGATGCGCGCGAGGCTGCGCACGCGCGTCGTCGCGGCCTGTCCGCCATAGGCGATCGCGAGCATCGGGATCGCCGCGCCGATGGCGTAGGCGATCAGCAGCGTGCTGGCCCAGGCAAGATTCTTCGACGTCGCCACCAGCGTCAGGATCGAGCCGAGCACGGGCCCTGCGCAGGGCGTCCAGACCAGGCCGAGCGTGGTGCCGAGAATGAGCCCGCCAAGCGCGCCCTCGCGTTGCACGGCGCTGGAAGCCCCGAGATCGAGCCAGCCATTGAGCCGGATCGACAGCCATTCGAACGGCGCCGGCCACAGCATCAGGAGGCCGAAGCCGAGCAGCAGGATCGACGCGGCCTCGCGCAGCACGTTCGGATCGAAATCGAACAGCCGCGTGATCGCGCCGAGCAGCAGCGCGGTTGCGGAGAACGACATGACGAAGCCGAGCGCGATCATCGCAGGGCGCAAATGTCCCGCGCGCCCGATCGAGGCGCCGAGCAGGATCGGCAGCATCGGCAGCGTGCACGGCGCGGCGATGGTGAGGATGCCGGCAAGGACGGCGAAGATCAGGTCGAACATGGGGCACTCGTGAAGGCGGTCACGAGAGCAGTTCGGGATGGGAGGGGCAGTCGTTACGCGGAGTCACACGTTCGTGACGGGCAACGCTGCCGGCCCCGATGTCGGTGCGCTCCCTCCCCCCTTGCGGGGGAGGGCCGGGGAGGGGGGTAGCCCAGCAAATGGTCTATCCGCCTGCGAGCGTGCCGCACGCACAAATCGAAGGAGTCCCCGTGTGGCACCCCCCTCCCTGCCCCTCCCCCGCAAGGGGGGAGGGAATGAGGGAGTGGTGCCTGCCTCACTCAGTTGCAGCCACAGAAATGGGTGCCGTGGCGCTCCTAAGCCCAAACACAAAACGACCCGGAGGGGGGCATCCCGTCCGGGTCGTTAGAGGTCTTGGGAGGTTAAGCAAATCGTATGAGAGCTTTATAGGAGGGAAGTTTTTCCGCCTGATGTTGTGCTTTGTTTCAATTGTTTCGTCCGCGGTAACACTTCCGTGTCCGGGAATAGGGCCGATAAACCGGTCCTATCCCTTTGAAATTATGAGCTTTCAGGCGGCGAAGCGGTCGACGCCGCAGCCCTTAAGCAAATCGGCCAGCTGCTTGCGGGCGTAGAACATCCGCGTCTTCACCGTGCTCTGGGGGATGCCGATGATCTGACCGACCTCCTCCACCGACTTCTCATGGTAGTAGACGAGGGTGATGATCTCGCGATGCGCGGGCGACAGTTTCTGCACGCAGGCGCGCAGGATGGCGCTGGTGTCGCTGCGGTCGAGCGAGGTCTCCGGCGTATCGCAATCGTCGGGAATCTGGCGCACGTCTTCCTGGTCGATGTCCTCGAAGCGGCGCTGGCGCATCGCGGTCAGCGCCTTGAAGCGGGCGATCGACAGCAGCCAGGTCGAGACCTGCGAGCGGCCCTGGAACTGGCCGGCGGTCCGCCACACGTCCAAGAACACCTGGCTGACCAGATCTTCCGCCGTGGTGGCATCACGCACGATACGCAGGATGAAACGGTAAACCCGCACATTGTGCCGGCAATAAAGGATGTGCATCGACGTCCGGTTGCCGTCGGCAATGCTCTCCAGAAGCATATCGTCCGAAGTCGCCTGAGCGGCGATGATGCTCTGGCTGGCCTGGGCGTTGATGGCGATGACGTTCCGCATAGACTTGGCTCCCCGTAGCGCCGCAACCGAGCGGCGTTTCCTTGGACCAAAGTGTTAATGAGCCAACGTTTCGGGACGTCTGCACGAAAAGCGGAAAATGGTTTCGTGCGCCGTCAAATTGTTTCGTCGGCCAGGGCGCGACGAAACATTCGGGGCAAAAAAGCGTGTAATTTCAATGTACGGAAAATACGGGGGTGGGGATTTGGAGACGGACGGACGCGCCGGGAACGTATTTCGGGCTGTTGCGTTCGGTGCCGCCGCAAACCAAGCCCGTCGTCCTGGGCCAGCGAGCAAAGCGAGCGCCGATCCAGGACCCATTACCCCAGGGAGAAGTTTGGCGAAGACTCGTGGTTGTCAGCCTGCCCCCAACCGCTCCCTGGGGTAATGGGTCCTGGCTTTCGCCAGGACGACAACTGAAAGCTACGCCTTCTCGCCAGCCGGCGAGAACAGATAGCCGCCGCCGCGGATGGTGCGGATCACGGCGGGTTTTGTCGGGTCGGGCTCGATCTTGCGGCGGATGCGCATGATGCGCAGATCGACGGCGCGGTCGAACGCCTCGGCGTCGCGCGCATTGGCGAGTTCGAGCAGACGCTCGCGCGACAGCACGCGCTTCGGATTGGCCGCGAACACCTTGAGCAGCCCGAACTCGGATGCGGTCAGCGGATGCTCGTTGCCCTCGTCGTCGCGCAGCGCCTGGGCCTCGAGGTCGAGCCATTTGGTGCCGAAGCGGACGAGCTGGTCCTTGTCCGATTTCGCTGCCGCAGCTTCCGGCGCCGCGGCCTTGGCCGGCACGCTTCTGCGCAGCACCGAGCGGATGCGCGCCATCAGCTCGCGCAGCTCGCAGGGCTTGGCGACGTAATCGTCGGCGCCGAGCTCGAGCCCGACGACGCGGTCGATCGGGCTCGCGGTCGCCGTCAGCATGATCACGGGCACGTTGATGCGGCTCTTGAGGTCGCGGATGATCGACAGCCCGTCTTCCTCGGGCATGTTGAGGTCGAGCACGACGAGATCGGGCATGCCGCCGTCGATCGCGGCGCGCAACGACTTGCCGCCGTCGCACAGCGTCACGGTGAAGCCGTGCATCTTGAGGTAATCGCCGACCATCTCCCGGGCCGGGGCCTCGTCGTCGACGATCATGATGTGCTGGCTTTGTGTCATGGTCTCTAAGTCACGGCAGTTCGGTCGCAGGAAGGGTGATGGTGAAGGTCGAGCCCTTGCCGGGGCCGTCGCTTTCGGCGGTCACCTCGCCGCCATGCATGTCGATAATACGCTTCACGATGGAAAGCCCAAGCCCCGTCGAGCTCTCGCCGGCGGTCGGTTTTGCCGACAGCCGCTGGAACCGGCCGAACAGGCGGCCGAGATCCTCCGGCGACAGGCCGGCGCCCTCGTCGCTGACGCGGACCATGGTGTCGCTCCCCTCGTGGGTGACGGCCACGCTGATCCTCCCGCCGATCGGCGAGTATTTGATGGCGTTGCTGATGAGGTTGTCGATCGCCTCGCGGATGCGGTCGGTGTCGCACATGGTGACGATGTTGGACGGCGCGGCGACGCTGATTGCCTGCTGCTTGTTGACGGCGAGCGGATGGTTGGCGTCGGCGACCTCCTTGACCAGGGCGGCGACGTCGACCGGCTCGCGGCGAATGGTGATGTCGAAGGCATCGGCCATCGCGTCCGAGATCAGATGGTCGACCATCGTGGTCAGGCGCTTGGTGGCGTCGCGGATGTGATCGACCTGGGCGACCACGCCGCTGGACGAGGCGCCGGTCGAGATCAGCTCCTTCAGCATCTCGGTGCGGCCGAGGATGACGCCGAGCGGATTCTTCAGATCGTGCGCGACGGTCCCCAGAATCTCGTTCTTGAAGCCGTTGGCGCGCTGCAGCCGCAGCCATTGCGCCGAGAGGCGGCGGTTGGCCTGCATCAGGGCGCGGGTGCGCTGGGCGACGCGGTCTTCCAGCTGCGTGTTGGCGTCCTGGAGCTGCTGATAGAGGATGACGTTGTCGAAGGCGATCGAGAGCCGGCTGGAGAAGATCTCGACCAGCGAGCGGTCGGTCTCGGACAGCTCGCGCTCGGCCTGGAGCAGTACCACGACCTCGCGGCCGCTTCCGGTGCGCAGATAGATCACGCTGCGGTGGTCGGCGAATTCGTTCTTGCGGCGCTGGAAGGCGGCCTCCACCATCTCGCGCAGATCGGGGTCGAGCGCCTTCGACGTCGTGGTGCCGATGAAGCGGCTGTAGCAGCCGCTGCCGGCGAGCACCGAAAGCTCGGGGTCGATGCCGCCATTGTCGCGCAGGACCAGTATGCCGGCGCAATCGACATTGAGCAGGGAGGCGAGCTGGGTCAGTACGCCCTCGGCGAGCCGCTGCATCGACTTGAAGTCGTACAGCGTCGAGGCCGCGTCGATGATGATCTCGAGCCCGCGGCGCGTCTGCACCATGCGCTCGAGCTGCTGATAGGAGCGCAGCGCCGCGGTCAGCGAGGTGAACAGCTTGTCGGCGGTGAGCTCGGTCTTGGCCTTGTAGTCGTTGATGTCGTACTGCACGATCACGCGCCGCTCGGGCGCCTGGCCGGGCTGGCCGGTGCGCAGGATGATGCGCACGGTCTCGTTCCTGATCTCGTTGCGGATGAACTCGACCAGCTCGAGGCCGGCGACGTCGGTCTCCATGATGACGTCGAGCAGCACCGCGGCGATGTCGCTGTGCGCGGCCATCAGCTTGCGACCTTCGGCCGCGGAATAGGCGGAGAGGATCTCCAGGCCCTGGCCGTTGAGGCTGTAATCGGACAGCGCGAAGCGGGTGCCGTCATGCACGGCCGGATCGTCGTCGATGACGGCGATCTTCCATTTCCGGGCGTCCGTGTCCTCCGACGCGGTACCGGTGTCGTCGATCAGGTGGAGGACATCGTCCTGTTCGGCCATTGAGAAGTCCCGTCAGTCTCTGTGCTTTGCGCGCCGCCCTTGGCGACCCGGGGCATGATAATGCGAAAAGTGGTGCCTTGTCCCAGCTTGGATTCCAGCATCATCCGTCCGCCGAGCTGCTGGGTGACGAGGTTATAGACGATATGGAGGCCAAGTCCCGTACCACCTTCATTGCGCCGGGTGGTAAAGAATGGGTCAAAGGCCTGGCGCTGCACGTCCGGGGTCATGCCGGCCCCGTCATCGGTGAAGATGATCTCGATATCGTCGGTCCCGCGCGGCCGCGCCGAGATCGTGATCGTGCCGGCGCGCCCGTCGGCGAAGGCGTGGTTGGCTGCGTTAAGGAAGAGATTGGTCAGGATCTGGCCGTAGGAGCCGGGATAGCCGTCGAGCAGCAGCCCCTCGGGCACGTCGACCTGGAGCGTGATCGGCGAGCGCTTCAGCACCGGGCGCAGGCTGGCGATGATCTGGTCGGTGGCTTCGCTCAAGCTGAACTGCCGCCGCTCGGCATGCGAGCGGTCCACCGCGACCTGCTTGAACGACTGGATCAGCTCGCCGGCGCGCTGGAGGTTGGCGACCAGCTGCTGCGAGGCATCGCGCGAGGCCTGCACGAACTCCTCGAGCTGCGAGCGGCGCAGGCCGCCCTCGCCCTTGAGCTGGGCCTCGAAGATATCGCTGCGCCGGGCAAAGCTGGACGCGACGGTGAGGCTGATACCGATCGGGTTGTTGACCTCGTGCGCGACGCCGGCGACGAGGCCGCCGAGCGCTGCGAGCCGCTCGGCGTCGATCAGATTCTGCTGTGCGGCGTTGAGCTCGAGCAGCGCGCTCTCGGCCTTTTCCTTGGAGGCACGCAGCTCGTCCTCGGTCTCGCGCTTCGCGATCGCGTTCTCGCGGAACACCTCGACCGCGCGCGCCATGGCTCCGACCTCGTCTCGCGCGCGCGTGCCCTGCACCTCGCGGTCGAGGTCGCCGAGCATGATCGCGCGCATCGCCGTCATGATCTGCTGCAGCGGCAGGCGGATCGACAATGCGATCAGCACGCCGGCGGTGAGGATGATGCCAAGGAAGATCACCGCGATCGACAGCACGCGCCGTGAAATATCCGCCAGCGTGCGGTCGAACGTCTCCTGCGCCTTCTGCTCGCGCTGGCGCATCTTGGTGGAGAGGTCGTCGATGGCGCCGATCGCCTCGGCCTGGCTGGCGTCGATGGTGTTGCGCAGCAGCTCGGTGCGGTTCGTCAGCTGCTCGGAGAGTTTTGCAAAACCCTCGCGCAGCGCCATGGTGCGGGCCGCAAGCTTTTGCAGCGCCATCCGCTGAAGGTCGTTGTCGGCGAGGTCGATCATCACGGGGATGGTCTTCTCGATCGTCTCGGTGTTGCGGCGCGCGTCGTCGGCCGCGCCTGACGACAGCGACAGATAGTAGGAATTGGCCGCGACCAGCATCGCGGTGAAGGCCTCGCGCGACTTGCCGAGCGAGGGCCAGATCAGCGCGTCGCGATGGCCGGTGGCGCCTTCGATGATGGAATAGAGGCCCGCCATGTCCCTGGCCGGGCCCTGCACCTGGTCCTCATAGGTCTTGGCGATGGTGGCCTGGACGCTGCGCAGCTCGCCGAAGCCGTTGAGGAAGCGGTCGGTGGTGCGCTCCAGCTCCTCGACCGAGCCTGACAGCATCGGGTCCTTGGCTGCGCGGTTGGTCAGGGTGCCCAGCACCGCCTCGCGCAGCAGCAGGATCTCGGCGAACAGGTCCGGGCTCGGCTGGTTGATGTAGCGGTGAATCAGATTATGCAGCCGCCCGGTCTCGCTTTCGAGCAGCGCCAGGATCCGGTCGGATTCGCGCACCTGGCGAACGTCGTCCCAGGCCGAGCCCAGCACCTGCGATCCGTTCCAGATCAGCGCCACCAGCACCACCACCACGGCGGAGTTCAGCGCCGCGATCGACAGGATGCGCCAGCGGATCGGCACCGCGCGGAGCGCGCCGACCAGGCGCACGCGCAGCCGCCCGAGCGGGCCCGGCGGCCTGTCTGCGTGCTCGCTGTGTCCAGGCGCGGCCAAGAGGGCTCACTCCACCTTGCGAATGCGTTCGATCAGTGCGGCCGCCGCGGGATCGCGCCCGGCCTTGGCGTAGATCGCCGCCATCGCGTCCTCGAACGGCTTGCGGTCGATATCCCTGACGATACGGACGCCCGCTTCTTCGGCCTTGCGCTGCGACTGCTCCTCGAGGTCGCGCCACTTCTCGCGCATGAAGCGGCTGGAGCGCTGCGCGGCCTCCCTGAAGATGGTCTGGTCGTCCGCCGAGAGGCTGCGCCAGGCCTTGAGCGAGATCACCAGCACTTCGGGGCTCATCGTGTGCTCGGTGAGTGCGAGGTAGCCGGCATGTTTGTAATGGTCCGTCGTCACGAAAGATGGCCAGTTGTTTTCGGCGCCGTCGATCAGATGGTTGGCAAGCCCGGCGAGCACCTGCCCATAGGGCATCTCGACCGGCTCGGCGCCGAGCGAGCGAATCATCTCGCTCATCAACTCCGACTGCTGCACCCGGATCCGCAGGCCCCGGAGGTCTGCGACGTTCGTCACCGGGCGGACGCCGTTGTAGATCGACCGCGCGCCGGAATCGTAGAAGGCGAGCCCGACGAAACCGTAGGGCTCGAAGCTGTTCAGGATCTCGCTGCCGATCGGCCCGTCCAGCACCTTCTGCATGTGCTCGATGGACCGGAACAGGAACGGCATGGCGAGCACGTTCATCGCCGGAACGAAATTGCCGATCAGGGCCACATTGGTCCGGTTGAGGTCGATCGCGCCGGCCCGGGTCTGCTCGATGGTCTCCTTTTCCTCACCGAGCTGGCGGGAGTGGAACACCTTGATCTCGTGCCGGCCGCCGGTGCGCTCGGCGATCAGCGCGCCCATGTAGCGCAGCGCCTGGACGGTCGGGTAATTCTCGGTCTGGGTGTCGGCGGCGCGAAATTCGCGCGCAACGGCGCTCGTCGCGCAGATGGCGATCAAAAGCGCAACGAAACCCACCCCGGTCCGTGAGAGTTCGGCACGGTTCAACACTGGCACACTCAACCCCTCAGTGGTGGAGTCTATGGCAGGACCAAAAGGTTCAATGCAATCTAGCAGATGGTTGAGGGAAGGCCATCCCGCCCGGCCCCGCGGGGTGATTGTGCGGCGCGGCCGGCCCTCATTCCCGGTTGAAACTGGAAATGCCGCGCCGTAAGCAGGATAGGGTCGCCTTTTGCCGCGCGACATGGAAAGGGCCATCGTGATTTCAGCATTGCGCTGTTTGCAGGTCGTTGCCGCCGCCGCGGCCTTCACGTTCACCGCGCAGGCAAACGCCGCCACCGACATCGCGTGGTGGCACGCCATGTCCGGCGAGCTCGGCCGGCAACTGGAAAAGCTCGCCGCCGACTTCAACGCCTCGCAGTCCGATTACCGGATCGTGCCCGCTTACAAGGGCAATTACACCGAGACGGTGACGGCCGCGATCTTCGCCTTCCGCTCGCGCAGCCAGCCCGCGATCGTCCAGGTCAACGAGGTCGCCACCGCGACCATGACCGCTGCCAAGGGCGCGATCTATCCGGTGTTCAGCCTGATGCGGGACCAGGGCGAGCCGTTCTCGCTCAACGACTACCTTCCCGCCGTCTCCGGCTACTACACCGATGCGGCCGGCAATCTGCTGTCGTTCCCGTTCAATTCGTCGACGCCGATCCTCTACTACAACAAGACCATGTTCCGTGACGCGGGCCTCGATCCGGAGACGCCGCCGAAGACCTGGCCCGAGCTTGGCGCGATCGCAAAGCGCCTGCGCGACCGTGGCGCTCCTTGCGGCTTCACCACGTCCTGGCCGTCCTGGATCCACATCGAGAATCTCTCGGCCTTCCACAATCTGCCGCTCGCGACCCGCACCAACGGTTTTGCCGGGCTCGATGCCGAGCTGACCATCAACAATCCGGTCGTCGTCAAGCACGTCGCCCAGCTGGCTGAGTGGCAGAAGACCAAGCTGTTCGACTATGGCGGCCGCGGCCAGTCGGCCGAGCCGCGCTTCCAGAGCGGCGAATGCGGCGTCTTCATCGGCTCCTCGGCGACGCGCGCCGACATCAAGGCGAATTCCAAATTCGAGATCGGCTACGGCATGATGCCGTACTGGCCGGAGGTGAAGGACGCGCCGCAGAACTCGATCATCGGCGGCGCCACGCTGTGGGTGCTGCGCGACCGGCCGCGCGCGGAATACAAGGGCGTGGCACGGTTCTTCGCCTATCTGTCGCAGCCCGGCGTGCAGGCCGCCTGGCACCAGAACACCGGATATCTGCCGATCACCCGCGCCGCCTACGAGCTGACGCGCGCGCAAGGCTTCTACGAGCGCAATCCGGGCTCGGCGATCTCGTTCGAGGAGATCACGCTGCATCAGCCGACGGAGAATTCGAAGGGCATCCGGCTCGGCTCCTTCGTGCTGATCCGCGGTGCGATCGAGGACGAGCTGGAGCAGGCCTTTGCCGGCCACAAGAGCGCGCAGGGAGCGCTGGATTCCGCGGTCGAGCGCGGCAACAAGCTGCTTCGCCAGTTCGAGCGCGCCAGCCCGGAGCGATAGAGCATGATCCGGAAAAGTGCGAAGCGGTTTTCCGGAAAGATCATGCTCAGGTAATAACCTGAAGCGCGACTACGATTCATCCCAATCTCATCGCGCTTTAGGCGCGGCGCTGTTCGCGCATTGGGCGTGACGTTCGCTGCACCCGCGAACGCAATCGACATCTTGCAACCGGAAGGACCGTGCGAATCTGCGGCGCAACGGGCCGCGGCTCCACGCTCTCGAAACAGTGACGCTCGTGTGAGCCACATCACTTGTGGCGCGGGCGCGCAGCGATAATCTTGAGGTTGTTTTACCTATCATTTTTTCGGAAAAGTTGTGATGGAGATCGTCTATGACTTGCTCATGTTGCATCATCCCGAATGACGTTCTGACCAAGCTCTCCCAGGACAAGAAGCTGTCCGCTGTGCTTCGCAAGCAGCTGGTCGACACCGTCCAGGTCAGTCATGAACTGCGCGAATTGCGGACACAGACGGCGAAATTGACCAACGTCGTGGCGGCGCGCGCCGCAGGTCTGGTCACGCTGGCCGCGGCGCCGTCGGTCACGGTCTACGACTGCAAGCACACGCAGACGCTCCCGGGGACGCCCGTGCCGAAGCCGAAGACGTCCTCCGACGGCTCCGTCAAGCGCACCTTCAACCAGACCACCAAGGTGGCCAAGTTCTACCAGCAGGTCTTCAACCGGAATTCGATCGACGATCACGGCATGACCATGATGTCGTCGGTGCATTTCGGCGAGAAGTACAACAACGCGATGTGGAACGGGTCGCAGATGATCTATGGCGACGGCGACGGCAGCATCTTCGTCGACTTCACCCGGGGCAACGACGTCATCGGCCACGAGCTGACCCATGGCGTCACCCAGCACAGCCTCCAGCTCGTCTATAGCGGCGATGCTGGCGGCCTGAACGAGAGCATCTCCGACTGTTTCGGCTCGATGTTCCGGCAGTGGGAGGCCAAGCAGGATGTCAAGAAGGCCGACTGGCTGATCGGGCGCGACATCATGGGGCCGGGGGCCAAGAAAAGGGGGTTCACCTGCCTGCGCGACATGGCCGATCCCGCCGCCAAGCACTGCCTGGCGCCGCAGCCGACCAAATATTCGCAAGTGACGCCCGGCATGGACCCGCATTACGCGAGCGGGCCGCCGAACCTCGCCTTCTACACGGCCTGCGCGACGCTTGGCGGATACAGTTGGGCCAAGATCGGGCAGGTGTGGTACCATTCGCTCACCGGTTTCGGGCCGATGCCGAACATGACGATGAAGACCTTCGCGGCGCGGACCCGGCAGGGTGCCCACACGTTGTATCCCGGCGATGTCGCGATCTTCGCCGCCGTCGATACCGGATGGAAGAAGGTCGGGCTATAAAGCGTGCGTTACGAAAGGAAGGAAGCGTGGATCGCTTGAAGATCGAGCGCGTCGGAGGGTTCGCCGGCTTCGGCGGCCCTCACCTTAGGAGTCGCGGTGAAGTGGCGTTGTCGGATCTGTCGGCCGCCGATCAGAAGACGGTGGAGCAGCTGTTTGCCGATCCGAAGAAGATCACTCCCGCGCATCCGGGCCAGGCCGACGCGTTCAGTTACCGGATCACGCGCGGTGCGCAGACGATCGAAGTCCCCGAGCATGCGGTCCCCTCGACCATCAGGAACAGCGTCAAGGATGTCCTGGAATAACACCGGGCGGAGCCGGGCGCTGTGATGGAGGAGACGCTGCCGCCGGATTCCGCCGGTGCTTGTTCAGCCGAGGCTTGTTCAGCCGGTACTTGGGGCATGTCCGCGTCGACGAGCCTCGAGGCCTACCGCGCCTTGCGCGCCGACCTGTCCCGATGGCTGCCGATCGCGCTCGACATCGCGCGCAGCCACGGCCTCGATGTCGGCTCGCCGCAGGTGTTTGTAACAGGCACCAATCTCGTGGTCGGCCTCGGTGCGCACCTGATCCTGAAGATTTTTCCGCCGCAGCTCCACGCGCAATTCATCTCCGAGCGCGGTTCGCTGACGCAGCTCGCAGGCCGGCTTCAGGTGCCGATTCCCGAGATCGTCGCAGAAGGCGCGCGCGACGGCTGGCCCTATCTCGTCATCACGCGCCTTGCCGGGACGCTCGGCTCGGAAGTGTGGCCGTCTTTGCCGGAAGACCAGAAGGAGCGCCTGCTGCGCCGGATCGGCGAGACCATCGCGTCCGTGCAGCGCGCGCCTCTTGGTCCTCTCGCAGCAATCGAGCCGCGCTGGGATGAGTTCATGCGCGCCCAGATGCAGGGCTGCCGCGCCAGGCACCAGCGACTCGGGCTTGCGCCCAAATTCCTTGGAGGCCTCGACGATCTCCTGCGCGATGCAGCCCGCCTCATTCCGATGGACGCACCGCCGGTGATCCTGACCGGCGAATACATCCCGGAGAACTTTCTGCTTGCCTGCAATGACGGGCAATGGTCGCTCGCCGGCCTGTTCGACTTCGGCGACGTGCGGGCGGGATGGCGCGACTACGACCTGCTCGGCCCCAGCGCCTTCATGGCGGCAGGCCGGCCCGGCCGGGTGCGCAGCCTGCTCGAAGGCTTCGGCTATGCGAAGCTGGATGCTGCGCTCAAGCGGCGCCTGATGGCTCTGATGCTGCTGCACCACGCCAGCGATCTCAACAGCCACATCTGCATCGAGGGCTGGCAGGACAAGGCGAAGGATCTCGTCGAGCTGCAGGAGTTGATCTGGGCGGAATAACCCACCGCCGCCGACCTCATCAAAGCTGTCGTCCTGGACAAGCGCAGCAGGCCTCCTCCAGGACGGCAGCGAGTGAGTTGCGACGAGGCTTACCCAGTAATCAGCGTCGTCCCGGCGAAGGCCGGGACCCATAGCCACAGGGGGCCGTTTGGCGAAGACTCACGGTTACGGATTCTTCCAGTTACGTTTTCTTCGCTGGTACTGTGACCTGAATCTTACCGATAGATCGCGCGGTATGGGTCCCGGCCTTCGCCGGGACGACGGCAATCGAACGGCGGCACGGTCGCCTACCAAATAAGCCGTGGCCTCGCGTAGCTCATTTCGTAAGCAAATGAGTCTCTTTGTATGCAATACCCAAGGTCCGCGCGTCAGCGCCGCGCCCCTCTCTCGTTCAGTTTCCAACATGATATCAATAGATTAACCGCGGAGTAAGCTTCCGTTAAGCTCTGGCACGAACCTTGCGAATCCAGTTCCAACCAGAAACTTTTGTGTTGGAGCGATTTCATGAAGCGCCGCGATTTCCTCAAGTCCGTTTCCGGATTGGCCGCTGGCGCGGCGCTTCCGGCCATGCCGCAGGTCGTCTCCTCGGCCAAGGCCGATGCGCGTTCGGAGACGCTGCTGATCGTCTCGGAGGGCGGCCCCAACAATCTCGACATCCATGGCGTCGGCACCAACGTGCCCGGCTATGAGGTGTCCTGGAATTGCTACGACCGGCTGATCAGCCACGAGATGAAGAGCGGCCCCGGCGGCGTGCCCTATTACGACCGCGACAAGTTCAAGGGCGAGCTCGCCGAGGACATGAAGATCGACGACATGTCGGTCACCTTCAAGCTGAAGAAGAACGCCAAATTCCACGACGGCGCGCCCGTCACCGCCAAGGACGTGAAGTGGTCGCTCGACCGCGCCGTCAGCGTCGGCGGCTTTCCGACCTTCCAGATGAGCGCGGGCTCGCTCACAAAACCCGAACAGTTCGTGGTGGTCGACGACGGCACCGTGCGCGTCGACTTCGCCAAGAAGGACAGGCTGACGATTCCCGACCTCGCCGTCATCGTGCCGTGCATCGTCAATTCCGAGCTGGTGAAGAAGAACGCCAGCGAGAAAGACCCGTGGGGTCTCGAGTATACGAAGCAGCAGACCGCGGGCTCCGGCGCCTACAAGGTGACGAAGTGGACCGCCGGCACCGAAGTGATCATGGAGCGCAACGAGGACTGGGTCGGCGGCCCGCTGCCGAAGATCAAGCGCGTGATCTGGCGCATGGTGCCGCAGGCCGGCAACCGCCGTGCGCTGCTGGAGCGCGGCGACGCCGACATCTCCTACGAGCTGCCGTTCAAGGATTTCCAGGAGATGAAGGCCAGCGGCAAGCTCAACGTGGTGTCGCTGCCGTTCTCCAACGGCATCCAGTATATCGGTATGAACGTCACCAAGCCGCCGTTCGACAACGTCAAGGTGCGGCAGGCGATCGCCTATGCGCTGCCCTACCAGAAGATCATGGATGCGGTGCTGTTCGGGCTCGGCAATCCCATGTTCGGCGCCGCCAAGGACAAGCCGACGGAAGTCGCCTGGCCGCAGCAGCACAAATACAACACCGACATGGAGAAGGCGAAGGCGTTGCTGGCCGAGGCCGGCTACGCCAACGGCTTCGAGACCACGATCTCCTTCGATCTCAACTTCGCCGGCGTCAACGAGCCGCTCTGCGTGCTGGTGCAGGAATCACTCGCGCAGCTCGGCATCAAGACCACCATCAACAAGGTGCCCGGCGCCAACTGGCGCACCGAATTGAACAAGAAGGAGATGCCGCTCTTCACCAACGTGTTCTCGGGCTGGCTCGATTACCCCGAGTACTTCTTCTACTGGTGCTATCACGGCAACAATTCCGTCTTCAACACCATGAGCTACAAGTCGGCGGAGATGGACAAGCTGATCGACGGCGCGCGCGTTGCGGCCGCGAGCGGCGATACCGCGACCTACGACACCGACGTGAAAGGCTTCGTCGATCTCGCCTACGCCGACGTCCCGCGCATCCCGCTGTACCAGCCCTTCGTCAACGTCGCGATGCAGAAGAACATCAGCGGTTACCAATACTGGTTCCACCGCCGCCTCGATTACCGCGCGATGGCGAAGGGGTGAGGCGTCATGCTGATCGTCGGCGACGCATCGGCATGTGTTGGCCTTCCAGACTCGAGTGAGGTGGCCACCGCCCTCTCATTCCCTCCCCCCTTGCGGGGGAGGGGCAGGGAGAGGGGTAGCCACAAACTCAGACCTCTCCCGGAGCCACCCCCCTCCCTAGCCCTCCCCCGCAAGGGGGGAGGGAACGCAGCGGCGAACGCCGCGCAAGTCTGCTCCCAATTGCCAAGCAGAAGGAGAGCGCTTCCATGCTGACCATGATCGGCAAGCGCCTGATGTTCGCGATCCCATCGCTCATCGGCGTCGTCATCGTCACCTTCCTGCTGACGCGCGCGCTGCCGGGCGATCCCGCCGCGTATTTCGCCGGTCCCGCGGCGACGAAGGAGGCCGTCGAGCAGATCCGCAAGAAGCTCGGTCTCGATAGGCCGCTGATCGAGCAGTTCTTCCGCTACACCAACGACCTCGCCCATGGCGATTTCGGCAACTCGCTCACCACAGGCCAGCCGGTCGCGGCCGAGATCCGCAACCGCCTGCCCGCTTCCGCTGAACTCACGCTGCTCGGCCTCATCGTCTCGATCGTCATCGCCATTCCGCTCGGCGTGCTGGCGGCAACGCGGCCGGGGTCATGGGTCGATCACCTCTGTCGGGTCACGACGACGGCCGGCGTGTCGCTGCCGGTGTTCTTCACCGGCCTCGTTCTCGTTTACGTCTTCTATTTCCGGCTCGGCTGGTCGCCGGCGCCGCTCGGCCGCCTCGATGTGTTCTACAGCGCGCCGCCGACGGTGACCGGCTTCTATCTGATCGACACGCTGATCGCGCGCGACTTCGAGGCGTTCCGCTCGGCGCTGAGCCAGCTCATCTTGCCGGCGACGACGCTTGCGATCTTCTCGCTGGCGCCGATCGCGCGCATGACCCGTGCCTCGATGCTCGCGGTGCTCGCCTCCGAGTTCGTTCGCACCGCGCGCGCCAGCGGGCTGTCGCCGGCAACCGTGATCGTCACCTACGCCTTCCGCAACGCGATGCTGCCTGTGATCACCACGCTGAGCATGGTGTTCTCGTTCCTGCTCGGTGCGAACGTGCTGGTGGAAAAAGTGTTCGCCTGGCCCGGCATCGGCTCCTACGCGGTGGAAGCGCTGATCTCGTCGGACTTCGCGCCGGTGCAGGGTTTCGTGCTGACCATGGCGGTCATGTACGTGCTGCTCAATCTCGTGATCGACATTTTGTACGGCGTGATCGATCCGCGCGTCAGGTTGGAGGGTTAGCGCATGATCCGGAAAAGTGGAGGCCGGTTTTCCGATCAGATCATGCGCAAAAGGAGAGTCACATGAGCTCCGTTGCGCCTGCTGCTGAACCCGTCGGCCCTGCGCGAACCTCGGGCCTCGTCGCGATTCTCGAACAGACCCGCTACGTTCTCGGCGAGAACAAGGTCACGGGCTTTGCCTTCGCGCTGCTGATCGTGATCCTCGCTGCCGCGATCTTCGGTCCCTATGTGGTGCCGTATGATCCGTTGGCGTCCGACACCGCCGCGTCGTTGAAGCCGCCGTCAGCGGCACACTGGTTCGGCACCGATCAATTGGGCCGCGACATCTTCAGCCGCGTCGTCGTGGCGACGCGGCTCGATACGTTCATCGCGGTCGCCTCCGTCGTGCTGGTGTTCCTGATGGGCGGCCTCGCCGGCATCGCCGCCGGTTATTTCGGCGGCTGGACCGATCGCATCGTCGGTCGCATCGCCGACACCATCATGGCTTTCCCGCTGTTCGTGCTGGCCATGGGCATCGTCGCAGCGCTCGGCAACACCGTGCAGAACATCATCCTGGCGACCGCCATCGTGAACTTCCCGCTTTATGCGCGCGTTGCGCGTGCCGAGGCGAACGTCCGCCGTAACGCCGGCTTCGTGCAGGCGGCTCGGCTATCGGGCAACGGCGAATTCCGCATCCTGCTGGTGCATATTCTCCCCAACATCATGCCGATCATGATCGTGCAGATGTCGCTGACCATGGGCTACGCCATCCTCAACGCCGCCGGCCTGTCCTTCATCGGCCTCGGCGTCCGCCCGCCGACCGCCGAATGGGGCATCATGGTCGCGGAAGGCGCCGGCTTCATGGTGTCAGGGGAATGGTGGATCGCGCTGTTCCCGGGCCTTGCTTTGATGATCGCCGTGTTCTGCTTCAACCTCCTCGGCGACGGCCTGCGCGACATCGTCGACCCGCAGCGGAGGACGTGATGGCTGCTTTCCAGCGCGAGAGAGCCGGGCCCGCCCCAGCTGCAAATGTCCGGCCGAAATTCGTCAATGAAATCAACCTCGTTCTACTGTGCATGGGGTTGTTTTCGCCATTTTTGATCGGGAGGCCCTCATGACCGCCCAGCCCCTGCTCGACGTCCAGGACCTCACGGTCGAATTCACCACCCGCCGCGGCATCGTGAAAGCGGTGCAGCACGTCAACATCTCCGTCGCCAAGGGCGAGACACTCGCCATCGTCGGCGAGTCCGGCTCCGGCAAGTCGGTGACGTCATACGCGGTGATGCGCATCCTCGACCGGGCGGGGCGGATCGCCGAGGGCTCGGTGATGTTCTCGGGTATCGACGTGAAGGCGGCATCGGAAGACCAGATGCGCGATCTGCGCGGCCGCGAAGTGTCGATGATCTTCCAGAACCCGCGCGCGGCGCTGAACCCGATCCGCAAGGTCGGCGACCAGATCGAGGACGTGCTGCGCACCCATGTGCAGCAGGCCCAGGTCGCTGATCACGGCGAAAAGGCGATCGAGGCGCTGGAGCAGGTCAAGATCGCCCGTCCGCGCGAACGCTACCACGCCTATCCGTTCGAACTGTCCGGCGGCATGTGCCAGCGCGTCGTCATCGCGCTTGCGCTGGCCTGCAATCCGCAGCTGCTGATCGCGGACGAGCCGACCACCGGCCTCGACGTCACCACGCAGAAGGCGGTGATGGACCTGATCGTCGAGCTGACCAAGCGCCGCGCGATGTCGACCATCCTGATCACCCACGATCTCGGTCTCGCGGCGGCCTATTGCGACCGCGTCGTGGTGATGGAGAAGGGCCGGGTGGTCGAGACCGCGAAAGCCGCCGACATCTTCGCCAATCCGCAGCATCCCTACACCAAGAAGCTGATGCGCGCGACGCCGCGGCTCGGCGTGAGCTTGCGGGATCTGCTGCCGGAGGAGGAGGGGGCATCCCAATCCGCATCCGTCATGGCCGGGCCTGACCCGGCCATCCATCACGCTTCGCAAGACTCGTCCCAATCGATGGACCCCCGGGTCAAGCCCGGGGGTGACGAGACTTCAAAGCCCCTCCTCCTCATCGAAAAGCTGGTCAAGGAATATCCCCGCCAGGGCGCCACTGCCGTGCTCGGGAAACTGTTCGGCCGCAAGCCGGCGCCGGAGCCGGATGTGTTCCGCGCCGTTGACGGCATCAGCTTCTCCATCGGCCATGGCGAGAGCGTCGGCCTCGTCGGCGAATCCGGCTGCGGCAAATCGACCACCTCGATGATGGTGATGCGCCTCCTGGACCAGACCTCCGGCCTGATCCAGTTCGACGGCGAGGACATCGGCGGCATCGCGCCGGCCTCGTTTGCCCGGCTGCCCCAGCGCAGCCGCATCCAGATGGTGTTCCAGGACCCGACCGACAGCCTCAACCCGCGCTTCACCGCCGCGCGCGCCATCGCCGACCCGATCATGCAGCTCGGCGACATCAGGGGCCGTGACGCGCTCCGCGCCCGCTGCGAGGAACTGGCGACCATGGTCGGCCTGCCGCATAATCTGCTGGATCGGTTTCCGCACCAATTGTCCGGGGGGCAGAAGGCCCGCGTCGGCATCGCCCGTGCCATTGCCCTGCATCCGAAACTCGTCATCCTCGACGAGCCGACCGCTGCGCTCGACGTCTCGGTCCAGGCCGTGGTCCTCAACCTGCTCCAGGACCTCAAGGCGCGGCTAGGTATGAGCTATCTGTTCGTCTCGCATGATTTGAACGTAGTGCGCTTGTTGTGCGATCGTGTCATTGTGATGCGGACGGGTCGAATCGTCGAGGAAGGCCCTTCCGAGAGGGTTTTGAGCGATCCGCAGGACGACTACACCAAGGAGCTGCTGACGGCGATCCCGCATCCGCCGTTGCCGGTACACTGATTGTTTGGGAGCGTGATGGCCGAGCCGCTGGACGATTATATCGACGCCGTATCGAAAGCGCTGGCATTGCCGATCGAGGAGGCCTGGAGGCCGGCGGTTCGCGCCAATCTCGAAGTGTCGCTGCGGCTCGGCCGCCTCGTTGACGAATTCGCGCTGCCGGACGAGACCGAGCCGGCGCCGATCTTCACCGTCTGACGCCGCCATGACCACCAAGCCAGAGATAAGTGCTGCCGACATCGCCAAAGCGGTGGCTGGCGGCAAGATGTCCGCCCTCGCTGCCACCGAAGCCGCGCTTGCGCGCATCAAGCAGCACGACACCATCCTCAACTCCTTCACCGACGTCACTGCCGATCGCGCTCGCGCCAAGGCGCGTGCGATCGATGCCGACATTGCCGCGGGCAAGACGGTTGGTCCGCTCGCAGGTGTCCCCTTCGCGGTGAAGAACCTGTTCGACGTTGCCGGCTTGCCGACGCGTGCCGGCTCGAAGATCAACCGCGATCTCGCACCCGCCAAGCGCGACGCCACCTTGATCGAGCGCATGGAAGCCGCCGGTGCCGTGCTGGTCGGCGCGCTCAACATGGGCGAATACGCTTACGATTTCACTGGCGAGAACGTCCACGACGGTCCCTCGCGCAATCCGCACGACACGACGCGGATGAGCGGCGGCTCGTCCGGCGGTTCGGGGAGCGCCGTCGGCGGCGCGCTGGTGCCGATCGCGCTGGGCTCGGACACCAACGGCTCGATTCGCGTGCCGTCCTCCTTCTGCGGCATTTTTGGCTTGAAGCCGACCTATGGCCGGCTGTCGCGCGCGCGGTCGTTTCCGTTCGTCGCGAGCTTCGATCATCTCGGTCCGTTCGCGCGCTCCGTCACCGATCTCGCGCTCGCCTACGACGCGATGCAGGGGCCGGATGCCGACGATGCCGCCTGCACCACACGCGGTCTGGAGCCGACGGTGCCGCTGCTCGCCAATCCGGTTTCGGACCTGCGCATCGCGATCGCCGGCGGCTACTTCCAGAAGAACGTGTTTCCCGAGGCGGTCGAAGCCGTGAGCCGCGTCGCCAAGGCGCTCGGCACGACGCAAATCGTCGATGTGCCCGAAGCCGCGCGTGCCCGCGCGGCGGCTTACGTCATCTCCACCACGGAGGGCGCCTCGCTGCATCTCGATCGCCTGCGCAAGCGTCCGAACGATTTCGATCCCGCCGTGCGCGACCGGCTGATCGCGGGCGCCATGGTGCCCGCGCCGCTGGTCGATCGCGCGCAGAAATTCCGCCGCTGGTATCGCGCGCAGTTTTCCGAGATCTTCAGGTCGGTCGACGTGCTGCTCGCACCGGCAACGCCCTGCACCGCGCCGAAGCTGGGACAGGTGAATTTCAAGCTCGACGGCGTCGAATTGCCGGTGCGCGCCAATATCGGCATCCACACCCAGCCGATCTCCTTCATCGGGCTGCCCGTCGTTGCCGTGCCGGTTCCGCTCGAGCCGCTGCCGATCGGCGTGCAGATCGTCGCCGCGCCCTGGCGCGAGGACATCGCGCTGCGCGTCGCGCATGCATTGGAACGGATGGGCGTCGTATCCGCGCCATCGCCGAGAGGACTTTGAGATGGAGATCGACCTCCCCGACGTGATCGCGGAAGTGAAAGCCGCGTTCGATCGCTATGAGCAGGCCCTCGTCACCAACGATGTCGCCGTGCTCGGCGAGCTGTTCCGCAACGATCCCCGCACGCTGCGCTACGGCATCGGCGAGAACCTCTACGGCTATGAGGCGATCTCCGGCTTCCGCGCCGGCCGCTCGCCGGTCGGCCTCAACCGTCGCACCGCGAAGACCGTCATCAGCAGCTATGGCCGCGACACGGCCGTGGCCTCCACCCTGTTCTATCGCGACACGGCGCCCGGCAAGGTCGGCCGGCAGATGCAGACCTGGATTCGCTTCCCGGAGGGCTGGCGCGTCGTCGCCGCCCATGTCAGCATCATCGACGAGTCGAAAGAGACCTGATCGAATGACGCTTGACGATCTTCCGCAGGGAACACTGCCGGCCGAGCCGGTGGTGCCGCGCGTCGACCGGGCACTGCCGTCGCTGCAGAAGGTCACGCGCGCCGAGGAGCTGCGTCTTCAGCTTGCCGACGAGATCGTGCGCGGAGCCCTGGCCCCCGGCGCGCCGCTGGACGAGACCGACATCGCGCGACGTTTCAACGTCTCGCGCACGCCGGTGCGCGAGGCGCTGCGCCAGCTGGTGGCGAGCGGCCTCGTCGAGGCACGGCCTCATCGCGGCGCGGTGGTGGCGCAGCCGTCGATCGAACGGCTGAAGAGCATGTTCGAGGCGATGGCGGAGCTGGAGGCGCTGTGCGCCGGCCTTGCCGCCGAGCGCATGTCCGCCGCCGAGCGCCACGGCCTGGAGGCCATCCACGAAGAGCTGCGTGTCCTCAGCTATACCGGCAATCCCGATCGCTTCCACGAGGTCAACGAGCGCTTCCACAACGCGATCTATGCCGGCTCGCAGAACGGCTATATCGCCGAGATCACGCTGGCGACCCGCGTGCGCGTGCAGCCGTTCCGCCGCGCCCAGTTCCGCAACCTCGGCCGTCTCGCCAAATCGCAAGCCGAGCATGACCGCGTCGTCGTCGCCATCATGCGCGGCGACAAGCAGGGTGCCGCCGCCGCCATGCGCGCGCATATCGAGCTGGTGCGCGGGGAGTACGAGATCTACGCGGTGTCGGTGTAGGCGCGACTGCTAAAATTCCTGCGCGGCTCGCAATGTCCCTGCTACAAGCGACCAAATTATCCTGGCTTCCCAGAGGCACACAGCGATCTGGGCGAAAAATGACCAGCTCTTCGCCGATGGATATGCATTAGCGCTTCGTAGCACTCCGACGGTCGAAACAATGTTGTAAGGTATAATCAGGGTAAGAACGCTCAGAAGCCGCCATGGCTGGACATGAACAAGCGGGCTGATCATCGAGCTAAGACCGACCGAGATCAGATATCCCAGCACGTAAAAAATCCAGAAGCTGACACGTAGCGAAAATTGTCCGCGCCAAAGACGTTGTAAGATGATCACCTGTTCGCCTTTCCGCGCATTCTGATCTGTTGCCAGAAACTGCAGAGAAAGAAAAGGCACGCTCGTGTTGTGCTCGCAGTGCCGTAGGGTGGGCAAAGGCGCAAAGCGCCGTGCCCACCATCTATTCTAGCTAATGGTAATGGTGGGCACGCTACGCTTTGCCCACCCTACGAGACCTTCGCTGTCGCAGCCTCCGCCATATACTTCCGCCAGCCGCCATAGGCGGTGATGTCTCGCGCTTCGCCCAGCACTGCTGGCTCGACGAGAAAGCCCTTCACGCTGCGGCCGTCGGCGAGCCTGATGGTGCCGATCGCCATCGGCGCCGGAATTGCGTTGACGAACTTGCCGAACGCAGCCGCAGACAGCGACCAGATTTCCAGCTCGATCGCCGCGCCCTTGCCGGTCTCGACGCGCAGCATGCCGGGTTTCGGCGGCGTGGTCGGAAGCGCATAGAGCTTGTAGTCCGCCGCCGTCCTGGTCGCCTCGACCAGCTTTCCGTTCAGCGCCTTCAACTCGCCGTTCAGTGCCATGCCGGACAGATGCGCGCCGACGACGGCGATCGGAATCTCGTCGATGCCGCCTGCAGCAGGCGGGGTGAGAGCAGGTTGCGCCACGCCCTTCGCGCCGACGCTCAGCTTGGTATCCGCATGGAACACGCGGCCGATGCTCGCAAGCAGCGCATCGCGTCCTGCCGGCGCCAGCAGCGTGATCCCGAACGGGACGCCGTCGGCGCGCATCGATGCCGGCACGGCAAGGCCGCAGAGGTCGAGCAGGTTCACGAAATTGGTATAGGTGCCGAGCCGGCTGTTGAGCTCGATCGGGTTGGCCAGCACCTGCGCGGTCGTATAGGCCGTCGGCGCCGTCGGCAGCACCAGCGCGTCGATATTGGCAAAGGTGCGCTCCGCGATCTTGCGCAGGCCCTGCAGGCGATAGAGCGCGGAGAAGGTGTCCGCCGCCGTCAGCCGCGCACCGGCGGCGGTGATCTCGCGCGTTACCGGATGGATCGAGTCGGGTGCAGAGGCGAGCAGATTCTTGATCACGAGATAGCGCTCGGCGACCCAGGGCCCTTCATAGAGCAGCCGCGCCGTCTCGTAGAACGG
Source organism: Bradyrhizobium sp. WSM2254 (assembly GCF_000472645.1). Taxonomy (NCBI): domain Bacteria; kingdom Pseudomonadati; phylum Pseudomonadota; class Alphaproteobacteria; order Hyphomicrobiales; family Nitrobacteraceae; genus Bradyrhizobium; species Bradyrhizobium sp. WSM2254. The sequence continues at coordinate 265,985 of NZ_AXAB01000001.1, forward strand.
CTCGAGGTCGAATTCGACCAGCGTTGCGCCGAGCGCGGTCCAGCGCTTCAGCGCCTCGCCGTAAGCTGCTTCCGCCTTCCTGTCGCCGAAGAAGATCAGCTGCCCGTTGCGCGGCACGCCGAGGCGCAGGTTTGCGGGGAACGGCGTGAGCGCGCCGAGCGGCCGGTCGCGCGAGAACGGATCGGCCTGGTCAGGTCCCGCCATCACGGAGAGTGCGAGTGCGGCATCGTCCACCGTCAAGGCGAATACCGAGATGCAGTCGAGCGTGCGGCAGGCCGGCACGAGTCCCGCGGTCGAGATCATGCCGAGGCTCGGCTTCAGCCCGACGATGTTGTTGAGCATCGCCGGAACGCGCCCGCTGCCGGCCGTGTCGGTGCCGAGCGTCAGCGGCACCAGGCCGGCACCGACGGCGGTGGCCGATCCCGAGCTCGACCCGCCGGGAATCAGATCTTCGCGAATCGAATTTTTGGGAATGCCGTAGGGCGAGCGCACGCCGACGAGGCCGGTCGCGAACTGGTCGAGATTGGTCTTGCCGATGATGATGGCGCCGGCCGCGCGCAGGCGCTCCACCGCGGTCGAGTCATGGGTCGGTGTGTAGGAAAAGGCCGGGCAGGCTGCCGTGGTCGGAAATCCCAGCGCGTCGATATTGTCCTTCACCGCAACCGGGACGCCGTAGAGCGGCAGGCTGGCGGCATCCGCGCGCGCGGCAAGCTTTTCGGCCTCTGCGATTGCGTCCTTCTCGTCGCGCAGGCTGATGAAGACGGCGGGATCGTTGTGGTCGCGGATGCGCTGGTAGCTGCGCGCGAGCGTCTGTGCCGGCGTGTGCGTGCCCGCGCGATGCGCGGCCACAATCGCGGCGATCGTTTCAGGCTGCTCAGCCTCCATTTCAGCCCCCATGGCGACAAAACTCCGGCAACATGTCCTCACCCGGATCGAAGCAAGCGATGTGCCATTGTGTACAGAATCCGGGCAACGCGGTTGCTCCGGATATTATCGGGAGATCAGTAGGTTGGGGGATATTTCGGTAGCCGGGCGGGCGGTCGCGCCAACGCCTTGTTCCGGGCATTTGCGTAAATTTTGGGCAGGCTGGATCAGGTGAAGCCAGCGAGGATCTGGAGCAGTCGCTCCCGGTTCTCCTTGCCGATCTTCGCCTCGACATGGCGCTCGTGCTCGGCAGCGAGCCGTTTGAATTTCGCCAGCGCGGTCTCGCCCTGGGCGGTGAGATGCAGGGCGTGCGAGCGCCGGTCCGCCTTCGACTTGATCCGTTTCACGTATTTGCGCTGTTCGAGGCTGTCGAGCAGATGCACCAGCCGGGCGCGCTCGATGCCGAGGCGCTTGGCCACCGCCATCTGCGACAGGCCCGGATTGGCCCCGATCACCGTCAGCACCGAATATTGCGTCGGCCGGATGTCGACGTCGCCAAGCGTCTTGATGAAGTCCTGAAAGATCCAGATCTGGAAGCGACGCACCGCGTAACCGGCGTGCCCGACCAGTGCGTCGAGGCCGATCTCGTCCGCGTCGTTCGGCCGCGCCGCGCCGTTGCCGGCGCGTTTGCGTGGGGAAGTTTGGGCTACGGTGGCTGTCACGTCGCGTCTCCTGCCATGCATCCCTTGTAGCGTCTCGGACGGCCGTGCGGAAGATTGTTGTTGACGACAACAATTGTCGTGCCCAACATTATGGCCAAAGCAGCCCGGAACGAGGCTGCGGCTGATCCCGGTCCGGGCGGAGGAGGAAACACATGACAGCCGCCTTACGCGGTGACGCGTCAAGTCTGTTCGCAGCGCCAAAGACGATCGCCGAGTATCGCGCCGACGGCAGCATCGTGCTCCGCTCGCCGGAACCGTTGCGCGACAGTGCGCGCTGCATCGGCGACTGGCTGGAGCAATGGGCGCGGCAGACGCCCGATGCGATCTTCCTTGCCGAGCGCGGCAATGTCGAAGCGCCATGGACCACCGTCACCTATGCGCAGGCGTTGCGCCAGGTGCGTGGCGCGGCGTCGTGGATTCTGGCGCAAGGCCTCAGCGCCGAACGCCCGCTCGTGATCCTCTCCGACAACAGCATCGACCATGCGCTGCTCGCGCTTGCCGCGCAGCATGTCGGCGTGCCCTCCGCCGCGATCTCGCCGGCCTATTCGCTGATGTCCAGGGATTTCGACAAGCTCAAGAGCATGATCGCGCTGCTGGAGCCGGGCGCGATCTACGTCGCCGCGACGAAGCCGTTCGCGGCGGCGCTGGCCGCGATCAAGCCGCTGCACAAGGCGCAGGTCATCAGCGGCAACGGCGATGACGCCGACGCACTCGCCTTCAGCATCGTTGCGGCAACGCCCGAAATTGCCGACGTCGCCAAAGCCTTTGCCGCGGTGACGCCGGACACGATCGCAAAATTCCTGTTCACCTCCGGCTCGACCGGCACGCCGAAAGCGGTCATCAACACCCAGCGCATGCTGACCTCCAGCCAGCAGGCCAAGGCGCAGACCTGGACCTTCCTCGAACAGGCTGGCAGCGATCTCGTCATTCTCGATTGGCTGCCCTGGAGCCACACCTTCGGTGCCAACCACAATTTCAACCTCGTGCTGCGCAACGGCGGCTCGCTCTATATCGACGGCGGCAAGCCTGCGCCCGGTCTGTTTGCGACGTCGCTCGCCAACCTGAAAAGCGTGATGCCGACGGTCTATTTCAACGTGCCGCGCGGCTTCGACATGCTGATCGCGGCATTGCGCGGCGACGAAGCTTTGCGCCGCCGCTTCTTCAGCGAGGTGAAGTTCGCCTTCTATGCCGGCGCCGCGCTGCCGCAGAATCTCTGGGACGCGCTCGAACAACTGTCCATCCAGACGGTCGGCCGCCCGCTGCCGATGGTCTCGGCCTGGGGCTCGACGGAAACCTCGCCGCTGGCGACCGACTGCCATTTCCTCGCCGAGCGATCCGGCAATATCGGCGTGCCGATCCCCGGCACCGAGCTGAAGCTCGTTACGTCAGGCGACAAGTTGGAGGTGCGCGTGCGCGGCCCCAACGTCACGCCGGGTTACTGGAAGGCGCCCGAGCTGACCAGGCAGGCGTTTGACGACGAGGGCTTCTATCTCATCGGGGATGCAGTGAAGCTTGCTGATAGCGCGCGGCCGGAGCGCGGCCTGTTCTTCGACGGCCGTGTCGCGGAGGACTTCAAGCTCAATTCCGGCACCTGGGTCAGCGTCGGCACGCTGCGCCTCGCCGGCATCGCCGCGCTGGCGCCGCTCGCGCAGGATATCGTCGTCGCCGGTCACGGTGGCGACGAGGTGCGCTTCCTGGTATTCCCGAACATCGCGGCGTGCCGCACGCATGCCGGTTTGCCGGAGACGGCTGATGTGAATGATGTGCTGGCCCATGGCAAGGTCAGGGCCGCGATCGCAGAGGGCCTTGCAAAGCTGAAGCAGCACGGCGCCAATTCCTCCGGCCACGCCACGCGCGCCCTGCTGCTCGCCGAGCCGCCATCGGTGGACGGCGGCGAGATCACCGACAAGGGCTACATCAACCAGCGCGCCGTGCTGACGCGGCGTGCGGAGGCGGTGGCGCGGCTCAACGACGATGCATCGACCGAATGGATTGGCATCGGCTGAACCGTCCGCACTCGATCGTCTCGTGCCCCGGACGCAGCGCGTCACGAAGTGATGCTCTGCGTCGCGTCATACGGGACGATGCTTCGCATCGCCCGGATGCCGCACCGCGTCCGGGACACGGCTTGCCAACGAAAGAGAGCAAGTGTAATAGTTATAAGATATAATCAAATAAGGGAGGCCGCCGTGAGGTCTGGCTTGGTATCGGCAGTCACGCTGGCTGCGCTTCTGGGGTCGGCGGCACTGGTCCGCGCGGATGGCGAGGCCTGCTCGCCGGTCACATCAGCATCGCTTGCCATCTCCGGCATCGAGATCACGGGATCAAAGGCGCAGGACGCGGCCTCCGGCCTGCCCAAGCATTGCATCGTGACGGGGATCGCCAACCAGCGCACCGGTGCGGATGGAAAATCCTACGCCATCCAGTTTGAGCTCCGCCTGCCGGCGGAGTGGAACGGACGCTTCCTGCACCAAGTCAACGGCGGCAATGATGGCGTCGTGGTGCCTGCGCTCGGCGACAAGCCGGACGGCTTTGCCTCGGGCGGGACGGTGCCGTTGGCGCGCGGCTTTGCCGTGCTGTCGTCCGACAGCGGGCATTCCGGCTCCGATCCCGCGAACAAATCGCTCGGTCTGACTGCGGGCGCTGCCTTCGGTCTCGATCCGCAGGCGCGGCGCGACTATGGCTACGCGGCCGATATGACGTTGTCGCCCGTGGGCAAGGCGATCATCGCCCTGCATTACGGCCGCAAGCCGGATCGCTCCTACATGGCCGGCTGCTCGAACGGCGGACGCCACGCGATGGTCGCGGCCTCGCGCATGCCCGAGAACTATGATGGCTTCCTCGTCGGCAATCCCGGCTTCGATCTGCCGCGCGCGGCGATCCAGCATGCCTGGGACGTGCAGGCCTTTCTCAAGGCCGATCCCGATTTGCGCAAATCGATCACCAGGGAGGACGCGCAAGTCATCGCCTCCCGCATCACGGAGGCCTGCGATGCGCTCGACGGCGTCAAGGACGGCTTGACCGCCAATCTCGCGGCTTGTCAGAAGGCGTTCGATCTCAAGAGCCTTGCTTGCGCGCCAGGTCAGACCAATGCGTGCCTGCCGCAAGCCAAGGTGGACGCGCTGAAGACGAGCCTGGCCGGGCCGAAGAATTCGAAAGGCGAGGCGCTCTATTCCGACTGGCCGCTCGATGGCGGCATCGGCACCGGCAACTGGCGCGCCTGGAAGGTCGAGAGTCCGGTCGCGCCCTGGAACAACTATCCGATCATCGCAACCATGGGCGCGGCGTCGCTGAATTACATCTTCTCGACACCGCCGGTCGCGGTGGAGGGCAGCAGCGACAAGCTGATCGATGCCCTGAAGGCGTATGATTTCGACAAGGACGCGCCAAAAATCTTCGCCAAGGACGGCACATTCACCGAATCGGCCATGGACTTCATGACCCCGCCCGACGTCGATGATCCCAAGCTTGCGGGGTTGCAGAAGTCCGGCGGAAAGATGCTGATCTATCACGGCCAGGCCGACCCGGTGTTCTCGGTGAATGACAGCATCCGCTGGTACGATCGGCTGGACAAGAACCTGCAGGGACGTGCGGACGGCATCGCGCGTCTGTTCACCATCCCCGGCGAAACCCATTGCGGCGGTGGCGTCGCGCTCGACAAGTTCGATGCACTCAGCGCGCTGACCGATTGGGTGGAGATGGGCAAGGCGCCCGAGCGCATCATCGTCTCCGCCAATCCGGCGAACAAGGAAGTCCCGGCTTCGTGGAGCCCGAACCGCACGCGGCCGCTGTGTCCATACCCGTCTTATGCCGCCTATTCGGGGCAGGGCGATAGCGAGAACGCCGCGAATTTCGTTTGCAAGGCGCCGTAGTAACATCGCGGCCGCGAGCGCTACCGCACCCTCTCCCTTGTGGGAGAGGGTGGATTTGCGAAGCAAAGCCGGGTGAGGGGTTTCTTCCGCGCGTGAATCTCTCGCCTTTTTACTCGCGGACGCAAACCGCTCATCCGGCGCCATAGCCGATGCGAAGCATCGGCGTTCTAAGTGAACGGCGGCCGGAGGCCGCCTATGCCACCTTCTCCCACAAGGGGAGAAGGAAGAGTTGCACGCGGGAGAGAGGGAGAGGAATCACCTCTTCTCCACCACCGCCTTCGCGACGTCCGCAATCCCCCTTGCCATCGACACGAACTCGCTCGGCATCATCACCAGCGTCATGGTGTTCTGCTCGGCGCCGACTTCGGTGATCATCTGCATGCGGCGCAGCTCGAGGCCGGCCGGATTCTGCATGATCACTTCGGCGGCCTGACGCAGCTGCTCGGCGGCATCGAGCTCGGCCTCGGCCTTGATCAGGCGGGCGCGCTTTTCGCGCAACGCTTCCGCTTCCTGCGCCAGCGCGCGCTGCATGCTCGGAGGTATCTCGACGCTTTTCATCTGCACCAGCTCGACCTTCACGCCCCACGGTTCGGTGGTGGCGTCGATCGACTTCTGCATGACATCGGCAATGGTGTCCTGCGCCTTCAGGATCTCATCCAGCGTATGTTGGCCGAGCACCGCGCGCAGCGTCGTCAGCGAGACCTGCACGACCGCGTTCGAGACCGCCTTGACCTCGATCACGGCGAGCTCGGGATCGACGATGCGATACCAGACCACGGCATCGACCTTGATCGGCACGTTGTCGCGCGTGATGCCTTCCTGCTGCTCGACATTGGCGGTGATGGTGCGCAAATCGAGCTTGGTCTGCCATTCGATGATCGGCCAGACGAGATAGAGGCCGGGGCCGGCGGTGCGATTGAACTTGCCGAGCCGGAACACGACGCTGCGTTCATACTGATTGGTGACGCGGATGCTGCCGATAAAATACGCGATCGCCGCGACGGCAACGATGGTGAAATACGGATGCGCGGCGACAAACTCCATGACGAACATGGTTGCCTCCTGAAGCAAAAATCAGTGCGCGGCGGATTAAGTGACGGAGTGTGCTGCTTTCAAGGACGCTGGCGGAGCGCCGTCAGGCATATTTTTTCGTGTTAACCACTTGACGCCCGTTGCTTAACGTTTGCGCGGACTTCGCCTCGCCCCGCTTGCGGGGAGAGGGAGAAGCCGTCACCCCACCACCTTGCTCGATCCCTGCGTGATCAGCCGCGCGGCGCGCTGGTCGCGGGCGTAGATCCAGAGCCAGCTGAGGGCGACGCTGAGGCGGTGGCGGAGGCCGATCAGGAAGTAGATGTGGGCGATGCCCCAGATCCACCACGCGATGGTGCCGCGCAGCTTGATGCGGCCGAAGTCGATCACGGCGAGGCGCTTGCCGATCTGCGCGAGGCTGCCGGCGTGCTTGTAGCGGAATGGGCCCGTCGCAGCGCCGCGTAGCCGCGCCTTGATGGTCTCGGCGACATGCTTTCCCTGCTGCTTGGCGGCCGGGGCGATGCCGGGCACGGGCTTGCCCTCCCAGGCGTTGATGCTGACGGTATCGCCGATCGCAAAGATTTCGGGATGGCCTGGAATCGTCAGGTCGTCTTCGACCTGCACGCGTCCGGCGCGATCGGCCGGCGCGCCGAGCCATTCGGCGGCTGGCGAAGCGCGCACGCCGGCGGCCCAGATTCTTGTCTTTGCCTCGAGCAGCTTGCCGCCGAACACCACGCCTTCACGATTGATCTCGGTGACGGGCTGTCCCAGCACGACCTCGACGCCGATCTTTTCCAGCGAGGCCTGCGCGTAAGCCGAGAGGTCGTCGGCGAAGCCGGCGAGCACGCGCGGCCCGGCCTCGATCAGCACCACGCGCGCCTTGGTCGTGTCGATGTTGCGAAAGTCGCCGGGCAGGGTGTGGTGCGCCATCTCGGCAATTGTGCCGGCGAGTTCGACGCCGGTGGGGCCGGCGCCGACGATGACGAAGGTCAGCCGCGCTGCGCGCCGCGCCGGATCGGTCTCGCGTTCGGCGCGCTCGAACGCCACCAGGATGTGACGGCGCAGCGTGGTCCCGTCCTCCAGCGTCTTCAGGCCGGGCGCGAACTGCTCCCACTCGTCATGGCCGAAATAGGCGTGACGCGCGCCGGTTGCGAGCACCAGCGTGTCGTAAGGCACCTCGCTGCCGTCGTCGATCAGCACGCAGCGCCTGGTCGCATCGACGCCGCTCACGGTCGCGAACAGTGTCGTCACCTCGCGCCGGTCGCGCATCAGATGGCGGATCGGCCAGGCGATCTCGCTGGTGGCAAGCGAGGCGGTGGCGACCTGGTAGAGCAGCGGCTGGAACAGATGATGGTTGCGGCGGTCGATCAGCGTGATGTCGACCGGGGCGCCCGCGAGCCGGTAGGTCGCCTCCAGCCCGCCGAAGCCGGCACCGACAATGACGACGCGATGGGGTGTGGTGGTCATGATGCGCCCTCGACTCTCGCTGCTTCTCTGCTTCATTTAAGTGCGGAAAGTGGCCCGCGGTCCAATAGCCGTCATCAATCGCGGAATAGGCTCGGCGTATCGTCATGCCGCGAAAAAGCGCCGCAGGCTTGGTCGAAGTGAGTAGAATTATATTTCTTGCCATCGCTGATGGGGGCGAAATATGGTGCAGGGGCACGCGCTGAGCCATTGGCGGCGCGACAGATTTTGCGTTCAATAGAGACAGGCCCGGGGCGGCGATCACCCCGTTTCCGGGAGCAATAATAAGGAGGGGAGTGGTTATGAGGACGGCATTCTGGCTGGCGGGCGCAGCGGCGCTGGTGCTGGCGAGCCCGGCATTCGCCGGCGACACCATCAAGATCGGTTTCGTCTCGACCTTCAGCGGCCCGACCGCCGTGATCGGCAACGACATGCGCAACTCGTTCGAGCTGGCGCTGGATCATCTCGGGCGCAAGATGGACGGCAAGCCGGTCGAGGTGATCTACGAGGACGACGGGCAGAAGCCTGACGTCGGCAAGCAGAAGACCGAGAAGCTGGTGCAGTCCGATAAGGTCGATTTCATCGTCGGCTACATCTGGTCGAACGTGCTGCTGGCTTCGCTGAAGACCGCGGTCGACTCGCAGACCTTCCTGATCTCGGCCAATGCCGGCCCGTCGCAGCTCGCCGGCGAGCTCTGCTCGCCTTACGTGTTCTCGACCTCCTGGCAGAACGACCAGACGCCGCAGGCCATGGGCCTCTACATGAACCAGAAGGGCGTCAAGAGCGTCTTTCTGATCGGGCCGAACTATGCGGCCGGCAAGGACATGCTCGCCGGGCTCAAGAACACCTTCAAGGGTGAGGTCAAGGGCGAGGAATACACGGTCTGGCCGAGCCAGCTCGACTTCTCCGCCGAGCTCTCCAAGGCCCGCGCCTCGGGCGCCGAGTCGATCTTCGTGTTCTACCCCGGCGCCGCCGGCGTGCAGTTCCTCAATCAATATACCCAGGCCGGCCTGAAGAGCACGATGCCGCTCTACACCGCCTTCACCGTCGACGAACTGTCGCTGCCGCTCCAGAAGGAGAACGCGCTTGGCGTTCCCGGCGCGCAGCAGTGGGTGAATGACCTGCCCAACGAGCAGAACAAGCGCTTCGTCGCCGACTACCGCAAGAAGTACCCCAATCTGCGTCCGACCTATTACGGCGCCCAGACCTATGACGCCGCCCAGCTCATCAACAGCGCGGTGGTCGCGGTGAAGGGCGACACCAGCAAGAAGGACGCGATGAAGGCCGAGATGGAGAAGGCCAACTTCAAGTCGCTGCGCGGTGCGTTCAAATACGGCAACAACCACATCCCGGTGCAGAGCTTCTATCTCCAGGACGTGGTCAAGGATGCCGACGGCCAGCTCGCGCTGAAGACGGTCGCCACCATCGTCGAGAACGACCAGGATCGCTTCCATCAGAAGTGCCAGATGAAGTGAGCTGGTTGGGCGAGCTCTCTCCTCTCCCTCTCCCCGTTCTTACGGGGAGAGGGGTCGGGGTGAGGGGCATTCTCCACGGGAGATCCCGTTACCATATTCCCGCGGACTCTCCTCGTCATTGCGAGCGCAGCGAAGCAATCCAGAGTCTTTCCGCGCAAGGATTCTGGATTGCTTCGCTGCGCTCGCAATGACGTGTTGAGAGGGCGTTGCTCCTGAGTGTCACGTGACTCGCGGTGACTCCCCCTCACCCGGAATTCAAGCTGCGCTCGAATTCCGGCCTCTCCCCGCAAGCGGGGAGAGGCGAAGGCCTACACCCGCGGCATGCTCACCGGCCGCACTTCGCGTGATTGCGCCGCGAGCCTGATCCCGGCATTGGCCGCGCCAAAGCCCTGATAATTCCTTCGCTCGACGATCTCGAAGAAGAAGCGCTCGTCGAAGATGTGGGTGTAGACCTGGAAGAACTCGCCGTCGCCCTCGCGGTCGTAGAGGATGTGGTTGGCGCGTAGCTGCGCCATCAGGTCGGGCGCGAGGTCGTATTTGGCTTCGATGTCGTCGTAGTAATTGTCGGGAATATCCAGAAAGCCCGCGCCGCGGGCGCGCATCGCGGCGACCGCTGCAAAGATGTCTTGGCACGCAAACGCGACGTGCTGCACGCCGGAGCCGAAGAACTCCGAGATGAAGCGGGCGGGCAGGGTGCGATTGGCGGAGGAGCCGTTGAGCACGAAGCGCAGGCTCTGGTCGCCGTTGATGATGGCCTGGCTCTGCACAAGGCCCCTGGGATCGGCGATCTCCATCTGCGGCAGGCGCTTGAGGTCGAGGATGCCGGTGTAGAACAGCAGCCAGGACAGCATCTCGTCATAGGGCATCGACTGCGCGATGTGGTCGACGGCGAGCAGCGCGTCCGCGCTCGCCTTGCTCGCAACAGGTTCGAAATCGGTGTCCCAGTTCTTGCCGGCCTGATCGAGGAAATAAAGCAGGCTGCCGCCGACGCCGTGGATCGCGGGAATCTCCAGCTCGCCCGGCCCGACCGGCTGATAGAAGGTGCGCGCCCTCAAGGCCTCGGCGCGCTGCATGGCAAGGCCCGCATTGTCGACGTCGAGCGCGATGGCGCAGACGCCGGGGCCATGCGTGACGTAGTGCGAATGCGCGAAGCCGTCGGTCTCGCAATTGATGACGAGCTCGACCTTGCCTTGCGACCAGCGCTCCACCGCCTTGCTGCGATGCTTGCCGGTTTGGCGGAATCCGAGCTGCGACAACAGGCGGGCGAGTTCGCCGGCCTTGGTCTCGTTGACGGCAAACTCGATGAAGCCGGTGCCGTGACTTTTGGCCTTCGGCGCCAGCGGTTCGGCGACAAGCTTCGGCCAATCCGGTGCAAGCTGGTCCTCCAGCAGGATCAGCGAGCGCAGGCCGTCGATGGCGGTCTGCGCCGCCGAGCCGGCGCGGAACTGGTCGTTGAAGATCTCCAGCGACAGCGGCCCGGCATAGCCGGTCGCGGCGACCGCCGCCATGAATTCGCTGACCGGCAGATCGCCCTGGCCGGGAAACGACCGGAAGTGCCGGCTCCAGGAGAGGATGTCGAGTTCGAGCTTCGGCGCGTCGGCAAGCTGCACCAGAAAGATCTTGTCGCCGGGGATCGAGGCCATCGCGCGCACTGGAAAGCCCGGGGCGAGTGCATGAAAACTGTCGAGGATGACGCCGATCGCGGGATGATCGGCGCGCCGCACGATCTCCCAGGCGTCGCGGTAGTCGTTGACGTGCCGTCCCCAGGCCAGCGCCTCGTAGCCGACGCGCAAGCCGCGCTTGGCCGCGCGATCGCCGAGCTCGCGAAAATCATCCGCGGCGCGGTCGATGCCGCCGAGCGAGCTGGGGGAGACGTTGGAGCAGATCAGCAGCAGGTCGGTGCCGAGCTCCTGCATCAAGTCGAACTTGCGCTCGGCGCGGGCAAAGTTGCGCGCGCGCTGCGGCTCCGGCATGCCCTCGAAATCGCGGAACGGCTGGAATGCGCAGATCTTGAGGTTGAGATCGTGGCAGAGCTTGGCGATGTCGCGCGGGCCTGCGCCGAACGACAGCAGGTCGTTCTCGAAGATCTCGACTTCGTCGAAGCCGGCGGCTGCGATGGCACGCAGCTTTTCATCCAGCGCCCCCGAGAGAGAGACGGTCGCAATCGAGCGCTTGTTCATGCTGCTGTCTCCTCCATGGCTCCCCCGAGGAAGAGCTGGCCGATGCGGGGATCGTTCAGGATGCGCTTCGCGCCGTCGACCATGCGGGTCTGGCCGAGCTCGAGCACGATGCCGATATCGGAGATCTCCAGCGCCGAGCGCGCGTTCTGCTCGATCATCAGGATGGTGACGCCGCGGTCGCGCAGGCTCTTGAGGATGTCGAAGGTCTGCTGCACCATCAGCGGCGACAGGCCGATCGAGGGCTCGTCGATCAGCACCAGCTTTGGCTCGAGCAGCAGCGAGCGGGCGATCTCGAGCTGCTTCTGCTCGCCGCCGGAGAGCGTCGAGGCCTGCTGTGTCGACTTGCGGCGCAGCGCCGGAAACAGGTCGAGTGCCGCCTCGATCCGCTTGGGCAGGTCGAGACCCTTCCCGGCGGCGACGCCGCCGAGCTCGATGTTGTGGCGCACCGACAGCTCGGGGAAGATGTTGCGGCCCTGCGGCACGTAGCAGATGCCGGCGTTGAGCAGCGCGCGCTGGCTCAAGTTCGTGACGTCGCGACCAGCAAAACTGATCTTGCCCTCGCGCAGCTTGAGCAGGCCGAAGATCGCCTTGAACACGGTCGACTTGCCGGCGCCGTTGGGGCCGATGATGGTGGTGATGGTGGCCTGCGGCACGGAAAACGTCGTGCCGTTCAAGATCGTCATCTTGCCGTAGCCGCCGACGAGATTGTGAACCGAGAGGATCGGGTCGCTCATGGCTCGTGCCCTCAATGTCCCAGATAAGCTTCGATCACGGCCGGGTTCTTGCGGACCTCGTCCGGGCGTCCCATCGCCAGCACCTTGCCTTCCGCCATCACCATCACGCGCGAGCACAGCGACATCACGAACTCCATGTTGTGCTCGATCACGACGAAGGTGGCGTTCTTCTCGCGGTTGATCGCCACCAGCCGGTCCTTCAGGTCCGCCAGCATCGACGGGTTGACGCCGCCGGCGGGCTCGTCGAGCAGCACCAGGCGCGGGCCGCCCATGAAGGCCATGGCGGCATCGAGCAGCTTCTGCTGGCCGTAGGACAGGCCGCCGGCAGGCTCAGCGGCGAGATGATCGAGCTTGAAGAAGCCGATCATCTGGTTGGCGGCCTCCGTCAGCCCGGCATCGGAGCGGCCGACCAGGCGCGAGGCCATGTTGCCCTGGTGCTCCTGTCCTGCGAGGATCAGGTTCTCGCGCACCGACAGTTTTGGAAACACCTGCAACAGCTGGAAGGTGCGGCTGACGCCGAGCTTGTTGAGCTCGGAGGGACGCAGGCCCGTGACCACCTTGCCGTCGAGCTTCACTTCGCCGCCTGATGGCGTGAGCTGGCCGAGGATGCAGTTGAACAGGGTGGACTTGCCGCAGCCGTTCGGCCCGATCAGGCCGAGGATCTCGCCCTCGCGGACGTCGAAGCTGACGTCGGCAACGGCGCTGATGCCGCCAAAATTCTTCTTGATGTTGGTGACTTCGAGGACCGCACTCATTGCACCGTCTCCAGCCGAGATTTCGCGACGGCGCGCAGCGCGGAGGCCGCCTTGGTGCGGCGCTCGGCGAGATAGCGGTCGAGGATTCCCAGAATGCCGGTCGGCGACCAGATCAGCAGCAGCATCACCGCGATCGCATAGAGCATCAGGTAATACCCTTCCGTGAAGCGCAGCCATTCCGGCAGCAGCACCGCGATCATCGCCCCCAGGAAGGGGCCGAAATAGAAGCCGGCGCCGCCGACGATCACCATCATCAGGAGATCGAGCGAGAGCGACAGGTTGAACGGCACGGGATCGATGTATTGCGTCAGCGGCGCATAGAGCGCGCCGGCGACACCGCCGAGCGCCGAGCCGATCGCGAACGCCATCAGCGTGTAGCGCCTCGTGTCGATGCCGAGCGATTGCGCGCGCAGCGGGTTTTCGCGCAGTGCCATGAAGGCGCGGCCCCAGGGCGAGCGGATCAGCCACCACACCGCGAGGGACACGATCGCGAGCGAGCCGAGGCAGACATAGTAGAAAGGCAGCGGCTTGTTGGTCGCGATGCCAAAGATGTGCGGGCGCGGAATGTTGGAGATGCCGTAGATGCCGCCGGTGAGCCAGCTCTCGTTGCGGAACACGAGGAAGGCGAGGGTGGAGAAGGCGAGTGTGACGAAGGCGAGGTAATGGTGCTGCACGCGCAGCGCGGGATAGCCGAGCACCCAGCCGACGCCGAAGCTCAAGAGAACCGCGACCACGATCGCGGCCGGCAGCGGCCAGCCATGCGTGGTCATGATCGCCGCCGCATAGGCGCCGATGCCGACGAAGGCGCCCTGTGCGAGCGACACCTGGCCAGCATAACCGAGCGTGAGGTTGAGGCCCATCGCGGCGATGGTCATCACCGCCCACTGGCTCAGGATGAACAGGCCGTAGCGGTTGAAGTTCATGGGGACGATGATCAGGCCGGCGATGACGATGAGGCCGAGCGCGATCTTCAGGGGTTTGCCGAATCCGTTCATACCGTGCGCTCCTCGGCGCGGCCCAGCAGTCCTTGCGGCCGGAACAGGATGACGACGATCAGGAAGATCAGCGGCACCGCCGCGCGATACTGCGTCGAGACGTAGCTTGCCGCGAGATTGTCGAGCACGCCGATCAGAAGGCCGCCGGCGATCGCGCCGCGCACCTGGTTGAAGCCGCCGACGATCGCCGCGATGAAGGCGGCCTGGCCCAGCACCTCGCCGGAGGAGAATTTCGCGAGGTAGATCGGCGTGATCAGCAGCGAGGCCAGCGCCACCAGGAAGGCGTTGATCAGGAAGGTCAGGAGGATCATGCGCTCCACCGGCACGCCGATGATGCGCGCCACCGTCGGGTTCTGCGCCGCCGCCTGCATCTGGTGGCCGAGCGAGGTGCGGTTGAGGAGCGAGGTCAGGCCGAAGACCGCAAGAATAGCGACGACGAGGACGCCGATGCTCTGCAGCGAGACGGCGTGGCCGAGGATGGAGATATCGCCGGTTGGCACGATCGACGGGAAGGGCGATGCCTCCGCGCTGAAGAACTGCTTCACGGATTCCTTGATACCGATCGCCAATGCCATGGTCGCGATCGCCAGCGGCAGCACGCCATGTCGCATCATCGGATCGACCAGGAGCATCTTGAAGGCGAGGCCGAGCAGGAGCATCGAGAGCAAAATGCCGAGGATGATCGCGAGCCAGAACGGCGCGCCGGCATGCATCGCTGCCAGCATCAGGAACGCCGGCAGCATCACGAACTCGCCTTGCGCGAAATTGATGGTCTGCGACGTCTGCCACAGCAGCGTGAAGCCGACCGCGACCAGTGCATAGATGGCGCCGGTGGCAAGTCCCGCGACCAGAAGATCGAACAGATTGGACATTTTTCCCCTCTCGTCGTTCCCTCGTCCCCCTCTTTCCTCTCCCACGCCCCGCTTGCGGGGAGAGGGTCGGGGTGAGGGGAGTCTCCGCAAGGACGGTGACGGCTCGATGCGCGGAGAGTCCCCCTCACCCGCCGCGCTTCGCGCGTCGGCCTCCCCCCGCGTGCGGGGAGAGGCGAAGAAGCCTCACTTCACCTTCGGCAGCACCTGCTTCACCACCTGCTTGCCTTCGACCACTTCGACCAGGAAGCTCTGGCGGTCGATGTCGCCGGTCTCGCTGAAGGTGACGTCCATCAGGATGCCCGGCTCGTCCGCGGCCTTGATGGTCAGGCCGTGCAGCGTGTCGGCAAACTTCTTCGGGTCGACCTTGCCCATCTTTTCGGTGGTGGCCTTCACCATGTAGACGGCGAGGTAGCCCTTCAGGCCGTTGTGGTCGGGCACGTAATTGTACTTCTTGGAAAACTTCTCGCGGAACGCCTTGATCAAATCGACCGGCGCATCCGTGGTGAGGCCGACATGGCCGCGCGCGCCGTTGGCGGCGTCGCCGGCAAGCTCGATCACCTTCTGGCCGATCAGCGTGGTCTCGCCCATCAGCGGCGCAGTGACGCCCTGGCGCTTCAGCTCTTTCAGGATGCGCGCGCTCTCTTCTTCGTTGAGATAGACGAACACGGCATCGGGATTGGCGGACTTGATCTTGCCGACGTCGGCGGCGAAGTCGGCCTGGCCCGCTTCGGTCGAGAGGTCGGCGACGACCTTGGAGCCGAGCCGGTCGAGCTCCTTTACGACGACGTCGCGTCCGCCGCGGCCGAAGTCGTTGTTGACCCAGACCACCGCGACCGACTTCGCCTTCATCTCGTCGTGGATGTATTTCGCGACCTTCGGCATCGAGGATTGCTGGCCGAACGAGGTGCGGAACAGGAACTTGTTTCCGGCTTGCGTCAGCTCGGCGGCTTCGCCGCCCATGATCTGCGCGATGCCGGCTTCGGCCGCGAGCGGTGCGGTGACCTTCACCGAGCCGGAATAGCCGGGTCCGAGCAGCACATAGGGCTCGGCATCGAGCGCCTTCTGCACCTGCGCGCGGGCAACGCCCGGGTTGGACTGCGAGTCGGCATGGGTGACCTCGAGCTTGCGGCCGAGCACGCCGCCCTTGGCGTTGATCTCCTCGATCGCGAGGTCGATACCGTTCTTCCAGTTGGTGCCGACGGTGGCGCCGCCACCCGACAGCTCGGCGACGTCGGCGAGCTTGATCGCCTGTGCGTGGACGCTGGTTGCAGTCGCGAAGGCAAGCAGGGCGCCTGCCAGAATAGCCGATCTCATGGTCTCTCCTCCCGTTTCCTGTGATGTTGTTGTCCGCGGCCTTGTGCCCGGCCGCTTCGGTTACGCTGCGTGATAGGCTGAGCTTCGCGCCGCCATCACCTCGTCAAAAGCCTCTCCCATGACTTCGGTCGATGGGGCAAGGCCGGTGAACAGTTCGAAAGCGTCGGCGGCCTGGTAGATCGCTAGCTCCCGCCCGGTCATGATCCGCGCGCCCTTGGCCTGAGCCGCGGCCAGCAGCGGCGTGATCAGCGGCGAATAGACGGCGTCGGCGACCCACAGGTTGTCGCGCAGCAGCGAGGGGGGGACCGGAGTGTCCCGGTTCGGCAGCATTCCCACCGGCGTGCCGTTGACGAGGCCGGTTGCGCCACGGAGCGCGTCTTCCACGCTCGTGGCCACCCGCGCGCCACCATGCTTGGCCAGTAGCGCGGCGAGCTTTTCGGCGCGCGCCGGCTCGCTGTCGAAGATTCGGAGGTCAGTCACCTTCAGGCTCGCCAGCGCAAAGGCAATTGCCTTGCCGACGCCGCCGGTGCCGATCACGGCCACCGCATTTCCGGACGACGCCAGCAGCGGTGCCACCGCGCGCGCAAAGCCCGTCGTGTCGGTGTTGTGGCCGATCAGCCGGCCGTCCCTAGCGACGACGGTGTTGACCGCCGCCATGGTCGCCGCAGCCGGCGCCAGCTCGTCGAGCAGCGGGACAACGGCCTCCTTGTAGGGAAAGGTGACGTTGACGCCGGCAAAGCCGAGCCGCCGCACGCCTTCCAGCATCATGGCGAGTCCGGCGGCGTCGGCGCCGGCGACCTCGATGAGCTGGTAATGGCCGCGCAGGCCGAGCGCCTCGGCGGCGCGCTCATGCATGGCAGGGGAAGCGGAATGCGCGATCGGCGCGCCGATCAGGCCGGTGAGGAGTTTCTTGCTGGCGGCGTATCCGCGCTTCGACATGGTTCGCTATCGTCTCGTTGGGAGCGTTCGGTCCCGGCCATTAGCGGGGAAACCTGCGCAATTGCTAGGGGCTTCCAAGGTGGCTTCCGTATGCGACGATAGCCTTTCCCTCGCCTAACACAATTACCCTTTTGTCCCGCTAACCTAACATCATGTTATTTCTTCCGTCCGCGTGCAGGCGCAGCCCTGCCGTTGCCGCGGGACGGCTCGACCGCGCGCATCTCGGCGCGCAGGGATTCGATGAAATACTCGACGTGAAGTGACAGCGGTGCGCCGCGCTTCACTGCGATGTAGGTCTCGAACCGCGTCGGCTCGGTGATCTTGAGCAGTTCGATCCCGGGATAGCCGCCATGGGCCACCGTGAACTGGTCGATGACGGCGATGCCGAGGCCCGCTTTCACCAGCGCGCAGACCGTGGTGCCGAAGCGCGCGCGAATGGTGATGTTGTACTCGAGCCGGTTGCGCGCAAAGATCCCGGCCATGATCCGGCCGTAGGGATCGTTCGGATCGATGCCGATCAGCGGATAGCGGGTGATCTCGGCGGCCGAGACCTGCTTGCGGCCGGCGAGCTCATGGCCGGGCGGCACCATGCAATAGAGCTCGCCCGAGGCGAGCGGCAGGAAATCGAGCCCGGAATGCTCGAGCCGGTAGCTCATCGCGACGCACTCGCCGCGGCCGAGCATCAGATAGTCGATGGCTTCCTCGATCTTGAGGACATTGATGTCGATGCCGAGATCGGGATAGCGGCGCCGGACGCGCTCGATCGCGCGCGGCACCATCACCTGCGAGATGCTCGGCACCGAGCCGATGCGCAATTCCGACAGGCCGCCGCGGCCGATCTTGGAGATGATCTCGGAGAGGTCGTCGACCTTCTTGTAGACCCCGTTGATCTGCTCGAAGATGTTCTCGGCCTCCGGCGTCGGGAAATAGCGCCCGTTCTGGCGCTGGAAGAAGCGGATGCCGAGCGAGCGCTCGGTGTATTTCACGAGGCGGCTGATCCCCGGCGCCGAGACGTTGAGCAGCTTCGCCGCACCGCCAATGGTGCCCGTCACCATCACGGCACGGATCACTTCCACCTGGCGCAGCGTCATCATGTTCTTGGCATCCCGAAGAGACCGTGGCGGCGATCATCTCACGAGAGCCGTGATGTCATCCAGCGGCAAGTGTCTGTCAATGTCAGCGGAAGAGCGGCGGGTTTCCTACCTTCTCCCACAGGAGAAGGGAGAGCCAACTTCGCGGTGGGAGTGTTTCGACTAAAATCTGCGCGTTCAAATGGAAGGACGTCGCATCCGCGCGAGCAGCTCTCGCGTCTGCCGCAACTGCGTTCTAGCTCGCCGGCCCTTCGGGCGACACGCGGTCCGCGAACTCGGCGCACTCGCTTTGCAGCACCTCGCGCGCGAATTCGATGATCTTCTGCTTGTTCGCCGTTTCACGGACGGCGAAAAACACGCGGTTCAATTCCAGGCCGAGCACGCTGTTGAGGGCGATGTTCTCGTCGTCCATCGTGGGTTTCCCGCTCTGTACGCCACAGCTTTGTACGCCACAGGTGTAACTTGACGTCACTTCTTCCACAAGTAGATTGAAGCTGCGGAGCAGGTGGATACCGGAGAACTACGGAAGCAGCGAATTGAGGCAGCCCCCGAATACGTGCTATAGCGGACGGCGAGGGTCAGGAAACGCATCGATGTCCGCCGTCGATTATGGCCGGGAAGCGCTCGACTTCATCGAAGGCCTGGATACCTATCGCAAGGTACCGGACGCCATGGACGCGCTTGAAACGGCCTTCGGCCGTTTCGGCTTCGAAACCATTATCGTGACGGGATTGCCGAACCCCGATCAGCGATTTGCGCAGATGGTGCTCGCCAAGCGCTGGCCGGCGGGATGGTTCAATCTCTACACCCAGAACAATTACGACCGCTTCGATCCCGTGGTGCGGCTGTGCCGGCAATCGGTCAATCCGTTCGAGTGGTCGGAGGCGCCGTATGATGCCGAGCTCGAGCCGAACGCGGCCGAGGTGATGAACCGCGCCGGCGATTTTCGCATGTCGCGTGGCTTCATCGTGCCGATCCACGGGCTCACCGGCTATGAAGCCGCGGTGTCGCTCGGCGGCGTGCATCTGGACCTCAATCCCCGCAGCAAGCCGGCCCTGCACCTGATGGCGATGTATGGCTTCGACCACATTCGCCGTCTGCTCGAGCCGACGCCGTATCCGTCGACGCGTCTCACTCCGCGCGAGCGCGAGGTGATCGCCTGGGCCTCGCAGGGCAAGTCGGCCTGGGAAATCGGCGAGATCCTGCACATCACGCAGCGCACCGCCGAAGAGCATCTTGCAACCGCTGCGCGCAAGCTCGGTGCTGTCAACCGTACGCATGCGGTTGCGCTGGCGATTCGCCACAAGATCATCAATCCCTGAGCGACGTACTGGGAAATTTCCCAATATCGAACCTGCCTCTTTTCGCAGAGGGTGCCCCCCATTGAGGCTGAATGGGGGTTTTCATGATTCATGCAATTTCTGCGGTCAATCGCCACTTATACGAAGACGTAATCGAGCAGCACTTCCGGCTGCGCCATGAGATCTTTGTCGAGGAGCGCCATTGGGAGGCGCTGCGCAGGCCGGATGGCCGCGAGATCGATTCCTACGACGACGAGGATACCGTCTATCTGCTTGCGCTGGAGGGCCGGCGCATCGTCGGTGGTCACCGGCTCTATCCGACGACCAAGCCCTCGATGATGAGCGAGGTCTTCCCGCACCTGGCGGCGGTACGCGGCTGCCCCTCGGATCCGCTGATCTGGGAATGGTCGCGCTACTTCGTCGTCCGCGATCGCCGCGACGGCGCTCTCAATCTGCAACTGATGGCGGCGGTGCAGGAGTTCTGCCTCGGCCAGGGAATCGCGCAGGTCAGCGCGATCATGGAAACCTGGTGGTTGCCGCGCTTTCACGAGGCCGGCTTCGTCGTGACGCCGCTCGGCCTGCCGGCTCTGGTCGAGAACGCCTGGACCATGGCGGCCACCATCGACATTCGTCGCCAGACGCTCGATGCCCTGCATGATCGCATCGGCATGGCTTCGATCGTGCAACAGGACGGCCCGCGTCTGGACGCCGTCGCCCGTGCCAACCTCTGCGGCCTCGCTGCCGCGCAACGAAAGAGCGCCTGAAATGTCGAACATGATGCGGGACAGCCAGATCATGGCGCAAATCAAGGACGAGAATCTCGGCTACATGTCCGACATGGCGCTCGAGCTGGCGCAGATGGCGGACGACTCCGGACTGACGACGCTCGCCTATCTGTTCCGGATGGCAGCACTGGAGGCCTCGACGGCAAACAACGTGCCCACCGGGCCGGACGATCTTCCCCACCAGATGACGTCGCACTAGACGCACCCTGCTTTAATTCCTGACAGCTTTCGCACCCTCCCCGCGGCCACCGCGGGGAGGGTGATCGTTTGGGTGCGGCAGGTTGCCCCATGCTGCGCGGCAGCCTTCTTGCATCGCGGGACAGGTTTCGGCCGTTTGCGCCGGGATGCAACAAAGTGCATGTTTGGTGTCAAATCGCTCTTGCCTCGGCACGATACTGCCATTACCCATTTTTCGGCCTTGAAGAGGCAGGGGGAGCTCTTTCACTGATGGCGACTGTGTTCGAACATCGGCGCGACGCTGCGTGCGCCTGAAAGAGTTTTGATGCTGCTCGTCGTCGAACAGTTCCTGAACGGATTGCAGTTTGGCCTGCTGCTGTTCCTGCTCGCCGCCGGCCTGACGCTGGTGTTCGGGATCATGGATCTCGTCAACCTCGCGCACGGCTCGCTCTACATGATGGGCGCCTATTTCGCCGCGACCTTCGCGGCCTGGACCGGCAGCTTCCTGCTCGGTGCGCTGATGGCGCTCGGTGCAACGCTCGTGCTCGGCATCGTGCTCGAGATGACGGCGCTGCGGCATCTCTACGGCCGCGACCATCTCGACCACGTGCTCGCGACGTTCGGCCTGATCCTGTTCTTCAATGAAGCCGTGCGGCTGATCTGGGGCCCGGCGGGCCTCGCGCTGCCGCTGCCGGCCTGGCTCACCGTGCCGGTGCCGATCCTGCCCGGCATTCACTATCCCGCCTATCGCCTCGCCATCATCGTGGTGGCGCTGCTGGTCGCGCTTCTGCTCTATCTCGGCGTGATGCGCACCCGCATCGGCATGCTGATCCGGGCCGGTGCCTCCAACCGCGAGATGATCGGCGCGCTCGGCATCAACATCAAGCTGCTCTACACGCTGGTGTTCGGGCTCGGTGCGGCGCTCGCCGGCCTTGCCGGCCTGATGCAGGCGCCGATCCTCACCGTGCAGATCGGCATGGGCGAGAACATCCTGATCCTCGCTTTCGTCATCATCGTGATCGGCGGCATCGGCTCGATCCGCGGCGCGTTCCTGGCCGCGATCTTCGTCGGCATGATCGACACGCTTGGCCGCGCCTTCCTGCCCAACCTGCTGCGGCAGGTGCTGAGCGGCGCCGCTGCCTCCACCGCCGCGCCCGCGCTGTCGTCCATGCTGATCTACCTGGTGATGGCGATCGTGCTGGTGGTGCGGCCGGAGGGGCTGTTTCCGGCCAATCGTCGATGAAGGCTTTCACTGTGAGCAAGGCCGTCACGGCCCTAATGCTGGCGGGCCTCGTGCTGCTGCCGCTCTATTCGCAGCTCTCCGGCAACGTCTTCATCCTGACGCTGTTCACCCGCATCGTCATCCTGGCGCTGGCCGCCGCGAGCCTCAACCTCATCATGGGGTTTGGCGGCATGATGAGCTTTGGCCACGCCGCCTATCTCGGCATCGGCGGCTACGCCGTCGGCATGCTCGCGCAGGAAGGCGTCGGCTCCGGCTTCATCCAGTTTCCAGTCGCGCTGGCGGCCTCCGCGACTTACGCGCTGGTGATCGGCGCGCTCAGCTTGCGCACCCGCGGCGTCTATTTCATCATGATCACGCTGGCCTTTGCGCAGATGGCCTATTACGTCGCCTCGGGGCTGGCGCGGTACGGCGGCGATGACGGCCTCACCGTCTACAAGCGCAGCGACTTCTCCGGCCTGGTCAATCTCGGCAACCGCACGCAGTTCTACTATCTCTGCCTCGCCTGCCTGTTTGCCGTGCTCATCCTGATCTGGCGCATCGTCAATTCGCGCTTCGGCCTCGTGGTGCAGGGCCTGCGCTCCAACGAGCAGCGCATGCAGGCGATCGGCTTCCCTGCCAAGCGCTATCAGCTGGTCTGCTTCGTCATCTCGGGCATGATGTGCGGACTTGCCGGCGCGCTGCTCGCCAACAACACTGACTTCATCAGCCCCGCTGTGATGTACTGGACGCGGTCAGGCGACCTCATGGTGATGGTGATCCTCGGCGGCATGGGTACGCTGTTCGGCCCGGTCATGGGCGCCGTGGTGTTCCTGCTGCTGGAAGAATTCCTGTCGCAGATCACCGAATATTGGGCGCTGATCATGGGACCGCTGCTGCTGCTGATCGTGCTGTTCGGGCGCGGCGGCATCATGGGCGTGCTCGGGAGGGCTGGCCGTGGCTGAACCCTTGCTCCGCGTCGAGAAGCTGGTGCGCCGCTTCGGCGGCATCATCGCGACGGACAACGTCTCGCTCGACGTAGCTAGCGGCGAGCTGCACGCCATCATCGGCCCGAACGGCGCCGGCAAGACCACGCTGATCAGCCAGCTCACCGGGCACCTCGAGCCGCATTCCGGCAGCGTTTCGCTGGCGGGGCGCGACATCACCTACCTGCCGGCCTATCGCCGCTGCGCGCTGGGGCTGGCGCGGTCGTTCCAGATCACCTCGCTGCTGCTCGACTTCACCGCCGCCGACAATGTCGCACTGGCGGCGCAGGCCCATGCCGGCACCTCGTTCCGCTTCTTTGCCGATGCGCGCAAGGAAAAGGGCCTGCGCGATGCCGCCCATGCCGCGCTCGACCGCGTCGGCCTGTTGCACCGCGCCGACGTCGTGGTGTCCCGGCTCAGCCATGGCGAGCGCCGCGAGCTGGAGCTTGCGGTCGCGCTGGCCAGCAAGCCGAAATTGCTCCTGCTCGACGAGCCCATGGCCGGCCTCGGCGTCACCGAATCCCAGCGCATGGTCAAGCTGCTCCAGGAGTTGCGGAAAGAAGTCTCGATCGTGCTGGTCGAGCACGACATGCCGGCGGTGTTCGCGCTGGCCGACCGCATCTCGGTGCTGGTCTATGGCCGCGTCATCGCCTCGGGCGATCCGGCCGCGATCCGCGCCAACGATGACGTCAAGCGCGCCTATCTCGGCGACCAGCATGTGGTGACGCACCATGGCTGACACGCTGCTCGACGTCGACGGCATCGAGACCTGCTACGGCCTCAGTCAAGTGCTGTTCGGCCTGTCGCTGTCGATCAAGCCGGGCGAGATGGTCTCGCTGATGGGCCGCAACGGTATGGGCAAGACCACCACCATCCGCTCCATCATGGGCCTGACGCCGGCACGCGCGGGTGCGATCCGCTTTGCGGGCACCGAGGTCAGGCAGCTCCCGTCCTACCGGATCGCCAAGCTCGGCGTCGGCCTGGTGCCCGAGGGGCGCCAGATCTTCCCGAACCTGACCGTGCGCGAAAATCTCGTTGCGGCCGCCGCCGACCGCTTCAGCAGCAGCAATCCCTGGACGCTGGCTTCGATCTACGTGATGTTCCCGCGCCTCGCCGAACGCGCGTCCAACATGGGCAACCAGCTCTCCGGCGGCGAGCAGCAGATGCTGGCGATCGGCCGCGCGCTGATGACCAACCCGAAACTCCTCATTCTGGACGAAGCGACCGAGGGCCTCGCGCCATTGATCCGCGAAGAAATCTGGAATTGCCTGTCGCTGCTCAAGAGCCGGGGACAGTCGATCCTGGTCGTCGACAAGAACGTCGACCACCTCGCCCGCATCTGCGACCGCCACTTCATCATCGAGCGCGGCAAGACGGTGTGGAGCGGCACGTCGCACGAGCTGATGGCCGAGCCGGATCTGCAGCACAAATATCTGGGGATTTAGCGGCGCGTTGAGGTGAGGGGCGGGACGCAGGCGCCGCTCACTCGGTGTCGTCCTGGCGAAAGCCAGGACCCATACCGCGAGGTCTATCTATTTCACGCGGTATCAGTTCCGAACCGCCAGTCTTCGCCAAACCCCTCCCTGGGGTAATCGCGACGAGCGCAAGCGCTCGCGCGGAGGTCCTGGCTTTCGCCAGGACGACGCCGGGGTGCGAACCAATCACCAATAAATCCCGTGCCGATGCAGCTCGCGGATCACGCGCGCCTCGGTGGACGGCTGGCGCTTTGGCTTTGCCGTCTCGGTCGTGGCGACCACCGGTGCGGCGGTGGGCCGAGTGGGTGTTGTCGCAACCGGGGCGGTCGCGACCGGCGCGGCTGCCGTCGGCGGTGTCGTTGCCGTGATTGCGGCTGGCGGCGCTGATGTCGGGGTAGTCGTCGCCGTCTGTGGCGCGGCCGCTGCCGTCGCGGCCGGCTGCTCGGTCGCCTGCTGGCTGGACTTGGTCGCCGCCAGGCTCAGGCTCCGCGAACCGCCGGCATAGGCCTCGGTTGCGAGCAGCGACATTGCCGCGATCAGGATCAGCTTGCGCATGGAAATCCCCGTGATCAGGTCAATCCATCTTACCCAATTCGCACGCGGCTGCGACTAACGCGCGAGGTGGTGCGTGCCGATTTCGATCAGGGTGGTCCGGCAGGACAAGCGATAGATCAGACTGAACAACTGAGCCAACATGACCGAACTCCATTGTTGATCATCGTCCGAAACTCTAGACCCCGTGTCTTTCCGGCGGTTTTCGAGGGGAAAGGAAAATGGCTTCGTCGGATGGGGATGAGATGTCGTCGGAACAGGCGGGACGAAGTCGCCTCACAGGGGCGTGAGGCGTGCGCTATGGCGCTCGCCAGGCCTGCCCGTCGAGGGGTGTCAGAACACCTCGAAATATTCCCGATGCTCCCAGTCGGTGACCTCGGCGAGGAAGCGATCGATCTCGGCGTTCTTGATGTGGGTGTAGTAGTCGACGAACTCGGCGCCGAGCTTCTCCCGGAAGAACGGATCGTCCTTCAGCGCGGCGACCGCATCGCGCAGCGACTTGGGCAGCAGCGGCGCCTTGGTCTCGTAGGGCGTGTCGGCCGACGGGCCCGGATCGAGCTTGCGGTCGACGCCGTCGAGACCAGAGAGGATTTGCGAGGCCATGTAGAGATAGGGATTGGCGGCGGGCTCGCCGATGCGGTTCTCGAGGCGCGTGGCGGCATCGCCGGCAGCCCCGAGCACGCGGATCATCACGCCGCGATTGTCGCGGCCCCAGATCGCGCGGTCAGGGGCCAGCGAATAGGAACGGTAGCGCTTGTAGCCGTTGATGGTCGGGGTGGTGAACACGGTGGACGCGCGGGCGTGGTCGAGCAGGCCGGCAAGGTAGGCGCGGCCGAACGCGCTGAGCGGCTCGCCGCCTGCCTTGACCGTTTCCTTGGCCATGAACTGGTTCTCGCCGCTCGTGCGCGAGACGATTGACTGGTGCAGATGCCAGCCGCTCGCGAACAGGTTCGGCAGTTTCGGTCGGCACATGAAGGTGGCGTGATAGCCGTGGCGGCGGGCGATCTGCTTCACCGCGGAGCGAAACAGCACCATGTTGTCGGCGGGCTCCAGCCCCTTCCTCGGCGCGAAGGTGAATTCGCACTGGCTTGGCCCGAACTCGACCTCGACCGAGCGCAAGGGCAGCCCGAGTGCGACGACGTCGCGGCGCAGGATCTCCAGCACCGGCTCCATCTGATCGAAGCGCTGCTCGGTGAGATACTGGTAGCCGTGGCTGAGCAGGCTCACCGAGGGCGGCGTCCCGGGCTGGCCGGCGTCCTCCGCACGCATATGCGGATCGTCGAGCTTGAAGATGTGGAATTCGACCTCGAGCCCCGCGACGAAATCGTGGCCGCGGCCAGCGAGATCATCGAGCACCTTGCGATAAAGCCCGCGCGTTGCGAACGGCACCGGGCGGCCGTCATTGAAATAGAGGTCGCACAGCACCCAGCCCGTCGTCGGCGCCCATGGCAGCACGCGGAACGTGGTGGGATCGGCGACCATCAGTACGTCGGCCGCACCCTCCATCTCCTTCATGCCGAAGCCGCCGCCCGATGTGAACACCGGAAACACCGTGCGGTGCGAGGTGTCTTTCGCCAGCATGGTGGTGGTGATGGAGCAGCCGCTCTCCAGCGCGGCGATCGCCTCGGCGGCGATGATGGTCTTGCCGCGCAGGATGCCGTGCTGGTCGGGGAAGGCGAGGCGGATGACTTCGAGGTTTTTCTCCTCGACGATGCGCCGCATGCGCGTCGCCGCGTCCCTCTGCTCATCCGACCACAGCGCATGACGCACGACGAAGGTCACTTTGCCACTCCTTCAACTGCCGTAGGGTGGGCAAAGCGGAACGTGCCCACCACGTCTGTCGTTTGCATGGTAACATGGTGGGCATGGCGCTTCGCGCCTCTGCCCACCCTACGGGCGCCGACCACAGGCCTCACTCCGCCGCCGTCAGCCGATGCACATTATCCGCGATCTCCTTTGGCACCGGCGCGGTCCAGGGCGCGCCGCGGCGGCGCTTGACGTCGACCTCCATCCAGTAGGTCTCCCAGCCCCGCGTCGGCCCGATGCCGTCCATGGTGGCCGGTCCCTGGATGCTGCGCGCATTGGCCTCGTCCAAGAACAGCATCGGCCTCTCGCCGCCGCCGACCTTCTCGATCTCCTGCCGCAGCAGGCGGCGGTATTGCACGATCGCCTTGTCGCTCTGGCCGAGATGCTCCTTGGTGCGGTCCTGGATCGCACCCATCGACTCCACCGCCCACTGGTCGTGGACGTTGATGTCGTTGCCCATGCCGGTATAGGTCGCCGTCTGCTGCTCGTGCGGATCGAAGCCGTAATCGTTGCTGCGGTTCTTGCGCGATTTGTAGTCGGGCAGCTCATAGAGCTCGAGCCGCTGGTCGCGCATCTTCTGCTTGTCGACCGGGTTCGAATAGCTGGTGAAGATCGCGTACCAGTAGCAGTTCTCGTCGTCGACCGGCACGTGCCACTGCGTGATCGTCATCTCCGTGCTCATGGGAATGACGAAGCCGTGCGGGAACAGCTGGTTGGTGACGCGCACATGGGTGCGCTCCTCGTCGATCTCGCGCAGCGCGATCAGCCGCAGGCCGTATTCGGTGTGCTCGACATTGATGATCGGACGGTCGTATTCGCGCAGGATCTTCGTCATCGGCAGGTCGCTGCCCGCGGAGGCGCCGCGGAACTGCTTGCCGTAGGCGGTGGAGGTGTCCTCGTCCTCGAAGAAACGATGCAGGTAGGACGCGTGCGCGGGATCGATGCCGACCTCGAGCGCCTGGAGCCAGTTGCAAGCCATGTGGCCCTTGAACGCAAACGTATGCGTGCCGGGTGCGACGAAGCAATCGATCTCCGGAAATGCCGGTGGCTCACCCTCGCCGAGATAGGCCCAGAGGATACCGCTCTTCTCCACCACGGGATAAGAGCGCTGGCGGATGTTCTGGCAGAGCTTTGAATCCTTCGGCTCGGCCGGGGTCTCGATGCACTGGCCGGTGGCGTCGAACAGCCAGCCATGGAAGGCGCAGCGCAGGCCGCCATGTTCGAGCCGTCCGAAGGCGAGGTCGGCGCCGCGATGCGCGCAGTGGCGGTCGATCAGGCCATAGCGTCCGGTGTCGTCGCGGAACAGCACCAGGTTCTCGCCGAGCAGTTTGACCGGGCGGATCGGCCGCGCACCTTCCAGCTCGTCGACCAGCGCCGCCGGTTGCCAGTAGCTCCGCATCAGCTTTCCGCAGGGGTCCTTCGGCCCGGTGCGGGTGATCAGGTCGTTCTGCTCCTGGCTCATCATGGCGGTCGCGTCCTTTGTTGCTCGAACAAGCAAGTCGAGCCGGTGTGCTCTTCGCCTCTCCCCGCGTGCGGGGAGAGGCCGGATTGCATCGAAGATGCAATCCGGGTGAGGGGGGCTCTCCGCGAGTCCCACTGTCGCCGACCCTGCGGAGACTCCCCCTCACCCCACCCTCTCCCCGCAAGCGGGGCGAGGGAGATCGCGAGCGTGCCTGCCTAACGAATTTTGTTCGTCTATTGAACGAATGGGCGAATTATGACATGCCTTGGATTGGCAGCAAGCACTATTTTGCAGGAAAGTCCCGGCGCCATGCCCAAGCTGAAGCGAAGCGAGAGCGACGAGCGCGCGACGGATTTCGTCGAAAGCCTCGATCGCGGCCTGCGCCTGCTTCAGTGCTTCGGCACGACGGTCGGTCCGATGACCTTGAGCGATCTCGCCCGCGCCGCCGATCTTCCGCGCGCCACCGCCCGGCGGATGCTGTTCACGCTCCAGCGTGGCGGCTTCGTTTCTGGTGACGGCAAGCTGTTCTCGCTGACGCCGCACGTGCTGACGCTGGCGGCGTCTTATCTGCGTTCCAATCAGCTCGTCACGGTCCTGCAACCGGTGCTCGATCGCGTCGCGACGGCGGCAAACGAAATTTCCTCGCTCGCGGTGCTCGACGGCGACGACGTCGTGTTCGTCGCGCGCAGCAGTCCGGCGCGGATGTTCTCCGGCGGGCTCGAAATCGGCTACCGCCTGCCGGCCTTCTGCACCTCGGTCGGCCGTGCCATGCTCGGCCAGCTCGACGATGCCGAACTTGCCGCACGGTTGAAGGCGATGAAGCGTGAGGCGCTGACGCCGCAGACGGTGACCGATCCCGGGGCGCTGCTCACGCGTATCGCCGCCGACCGCGCGCAGGGCTACTCGCTGGTCGACCGCGAGGCCGAGCCGCATTTCTGCTCGATCTCCGTCCCCGTCCACCGTTACGACGACGTGATCGTCGCAGCCATCAACATGGGCGCCCATGTCGATCGCGTGCCGGCACAGGAGCTGATCGACCGCTTCCTGCCGCTGCTGCGCGAGGGCGCCGAAGCGGTGCGTTCGCGGTTGCTGTAGCGCGTAGCCGGGTGAGCCAACGGGTCGGCGCGAAGCGCCGCCCGATGACAGGCTCCGCGCTACCCGGGAAAGTGTCGCAGACCCCGGATGTCGCTTCGCTCATCCGGGCTGCGCGACTATAATGCGCTCCACCCAAGACGAGGGAGGATGCCATGCAACATACCATGGTTCCCAGTGATCGCGTGGAGCACGTCGCCGTCTACGGGCGCGACGGCACGAAGCTCGGCACGATCGAGCGGCTGATGCTCGACAAGGTCAGCGGAATGGTCGCCTATGCCGTGATCAAGACCGGCGGACTGCTCGGTGTTCATCACCATTATCCGGTGCAGTGGACCGCGCTGAAATACGATCGCGGCCGTCAGGCGTTCCAGGTCGAGATGACGATGGACGAGTTCAGCAGCGGTCCGTGCGAGTTCGATGGCGACGAGTTCGACTGGGGCGACCGCTCGCGGTCCTACCCGCATCCGAACTATTGGTCGGTCTGAAGAGCAGAACGGGTTCGCAGCCGGATCGCGTTTGCGGGCTCGATCGAGCTTTCCGCGCCCGCCGAGCAGCATCAGATGCGACCGTCCGGCCTATCCCGGCAGCGGCCCTTCGCCGACCTTGGGCCAATAGGTTCCAAAGCTCCAGAGGCCGCCCTCGGGATCGCGCGCCGCGAAATCGCGGCTGCCATAATCGGTGTTGTAGGGCTCCATTTCGATCGTTGCGCCGGACGCCTTCACCTTCTCATAGAGTGCGTCGGGATCATCGACAGCCAGATAAATGGCATCCGTCCGGTGGCCGCCGATGTCGCCGACCCGTTTTGCGTAATCATCATCGCGATGCGCACCGAGCATGAGGATCGACGATCCAAATGCCAATTCGGCGTGAACGACCGTGCCCTCTTTGCGATAGATCACGCGTTCGGCGAAGCCGAGGACGTTTTTCAGCCAGGCGATCATCGCCTCCGCGTCCTTGCAGCGCATGGTGTGGTACAGGCGCGGCGCTTCATAGCCATTCTGCTGGTTCATGAAATGCTCCAGGTCCTTTGCAACGCCAACCCTAGTTCGGATCGCGCCAGCCGGGCTTGAACAAATGGGACCAGGCGCTATCCGCCGCCGTCCCGCATCAGGCGTGGATCCGCAAGATCGAGCCGCGCGGCCCATCCGGTCGGCGTCTCGCCGCTCAACATCCGGAAGTCGCGGGCAAGATGCGCCTGGTCGGCATAGCCGGCGTCAGCCGCGACGGCTGCCCAGCCGCCTGTCCCGTCCGTGCGGGCCAGTGAGCAGGCCCGATGAAAGCGCAGCATCTGGGCCATTGTCTTGGGCGGCACGCCGATCTCGTTGTGGAAGCGGCGCGTGAGATGCTTGCGGCTCCAGCCAATGTCGGAGGCGAGCTGGGTGATCCGGACCGCGCCGGCCCGTCGCCAGAGCGTATCGAGGGCGAAGGCGATCGCCGGCGAGGGCTCATGCACAGCGCGACGAAGCACGAAGTCTTCCACGATCTCAAATCGTCGCTGCCATCCGACCGCCTCGGCAACCCTGGCGCGGAGGTTCTCGCCATCCCGTCCCAGAATGTCGTCCAGGCCGACCATGCGCGCGGTCAGATCCGGCACCGCTCCTCCGAAGAAGCGATACGCTCCAAGCGGGGTGAAATCGACCTGAACGCATTCGGCGCGGCCATCGGATTCGATGAGGACCGGTCCGGGAAAGAGGCCTGCCGCGAAACTCGGCTGAGCGTCGGCAACATCCGGTTCGCGCCCAAGTGCAATGCGGAAGGGTGTCCCCAAATTCACGAGAAGAGGCAGCGCAAGCGGCGCCGCGTGCCGGAAGCCGGCCAACCCGACGCCGCGCTCGCGATAGAACGAGATGCTGGAGACCAGCCGCGCGAGGCGCGGCGAGGCGGGCCGACGGATGACATCGGGGTTTGCGGCAGCGTCCATCGCGCGCAGCATAGCGCCGCAATGGTGCCCCTCCAAGTGCAGGGCGCGCCCCGCCTTGCCTGTAGGGTGGCTAACGGTTGCGCATCCAGTCGGCGAGGCCGCACAGCGCCTTGTCGAGGTCCTGCCGCGCGGCAGCGTCCGCGACCGTCTCCTCCAGCGCGCCGCGCATGCAGGTGAGCCACGCATCGCGTTCGGCATCGCCGATGGCAAAGCCGATATGCCGCTGGCGCAACCGCGGATGGCCTTTCTCGACCGAATAAAGTCTCGGTCCGCCGGTCCATTCGGTGAGATAGCGCTTCAGCACGTCCTTGATCAGGCCGAGATCGGCTGCGTGCATCACGCGGATGGTGCGCGCCTCCGGCAGCGTATCCATCCGCTCGTAGAAGCGGTCGACCAGAAGGTCGATCGTGGCACCGCCGCCGATCCGCTCGAACATGGAAATTGCGACGTCGCTATCGGTCATCATTGGTCCTGATGTTTACTGCGAGCCTCTTCATATCGTTCTCTTTCGAGAAACGAAAAGGGATGCAAAGCGCATCCGAGCGCGCAACTGCGCTCCCTCCCCCCTTGCGGGGGAGGGCAGGGGAGAGGGGTGGCTCAGGAAGAGGTGTTCGTTGTTGTGAAGATAAGACTCTCGCGCGATCGATGGAGTTCCCGTGTGGCACCCCTCTCCCTAACCCTCCCCCGCAAGGGGGGAGGGAACGCAGCGAGTGTGCGGCGAGAGATCGCCCTACAGCGCCACGCTGCGCAGACCAAAACTGCGCGCTTCGTTCTGCAGCACCGGGCGCACCGCGTCGATCAGGCGCGCGGCGGCGGCATCCACGCTGAGTCCCGCGGTATCCACCACCGCCGTCGCACGCGCATACAACGGCTCGCGGCTGCGCAAAATGTTGCGCAACTCCGTCATGGCGGAACGATCGTCCGCCATCGGTCGAAGATCGCCCTGGCGGCGGACACGGGCCATGTGCTCCTCGGGCTCGGCCTTCAGCCAGATCGTGTAGAACGACGACAGGATCTGGTCGAAGGTCAGGGGCTCCGAGACGATGCCGCCGCCGGTCGCCAGCACCATCAGCTCGTTGCGCGCGAGCAGCTGTTGCAGCGCCGCCTGCTCCATGCGGCGAAAGCCTTCCTGGCCGTACAGCGCGATGATCTCGGCGACCGAGAGGCCGTTCTGCTGCTCGACCTCCTTGTTGAGCTCTACAAAACTCCAGCCGACCTTCTTCGCCAGCATCCTGCCGAGCGTGGATTTGCCGGCGCCGCGCAGGCCGATCAGCGCGATGCCGCAGAACGGCGCGCGCCGCTGCGCCGATGCGCTGCCTCCGGCGAGCAGATCCTTGGCCTGCGCGATCTGCGCTGGCGTCGCCTTGCGCAGGAGATCGCGAAACATCTGCCAGTCCGGCGTCGGATCGGCGCTGGGGAGCAGATCTTCGAGATGCGCACCCATCGCGTCGGAGACACGGCGGAGCAGCACGATCGAGACATTGCCCTTGCCGCTTTCGAGCTGCGCGATGTAGCGCTCCGAGATTCCTGATACCTTGGCGAGCACTTTGCGCGACATGCCGCGCAGTGCGCGCATGGTGCGCACGCGCTGGCCGAGCTGTTCGAGAAATCGGGATTCGGCGTCGGGACTGTCGGTCATGAGCCTTCTTTTGCGGATGTCCTGCGGCGCGTTTTAATGAAACATAATGCCTGCTAGCATTGACAGCAAGCCGCCGCGGTGTCTTTCTATGAATTATAATTCTAAATTCGGGGGAGAAGTCCGTGAGCGAGGGATCCTATAACGCGGTGACCTGGCTGCTCGACCGTAACGTCGAAGAGGGGCGTGGCAACAAGCTCGCCTTCGACGACACCGTCTCGCGGCTCACCTATGGCGAGCTCCAGCGCGAAAGCCGCCGCGCCGCCAACATGCTGCGCCGTCTCGGCGTCCGCCGCGAGGAGCGCGTGGCGATGATCATGCTCGATACGGTCGATTTCCCGATCGTGTTCCTGGGCGCGATCCGCGCCGGCATCGTGCCGGTGCCGCTCAACACGCTGCTGACCGCGGATCAATACGCCTACATCCTCGCCGACTGCCGTGCCCGCGTGCTGTTCGTCTCCGAAGCGCTCTATCCCGTCATCAAGGACGTCGTCGGCCGCATGCCCGATCTCGAGCATGTCGTGGTCTCCGGCGCCAAGCAGAACGGCCACAAGCAACTCGCCGAGGAGCTCGCGGGCGAGAGCGATCAGTTCACCACCGCCGCGACGCATCCGGACGAGCCGGCATTCTGGCTCTATTCGTCCGGCTCGACCGGCATGCCCAAGGGCGTGCGCCATCTGCATTCGAACCTGCAGGCCACCGCCGACACCTACGCAAAGCAGGTGCTCGGCATTCGCGAGAGCGACGTCTGCCTCTCCGCGGCAAAGCTGTTCTTCGCCTATGGTCTCGGCAATGCGCTGACCTTCCCGATGTCGGTCGGCGCCACCGTGGTGCTGAACAGCGAGCGTCCGACGCCGGCGCGGATGTTCGACCTGATGAACCGCTACAACCCGTCGATCTTCTACGGCGTGCCGACCTTGTTCGCGGCCATGCTCAACGACGAGACGATGAAGAGCGAGCGTGGCGGAAAATCGCTGCGCATCTGCACCTCGGCCGGCGAGGCGCTGCCGGAATCCGTCGGCAACAGCTGGAAGGCGCGCTTCGGCGTCGACATTCTCGACGGCGTCGGCTCGACCGAGCTCTTGCACATCTTCCTGTCGAACGCGCCCGGCGACATCAAATACGGCTCCTCCGGCAAGCCGGTGCCGGGCTACGCGGTGCGGCTGGTCAACGAGGCCGGCCAGGACGTCGCCGACGGCGAGGTCGGCGAGCTCCTGGTCGATGCGCCTTCCGCCGGCGAAGGCTACTGGAACCAGCGCCACAAGAGCCGCCGCACCTTCGAGGGCCCGTGGACCCGCACCGGCGACAAATATGTCCGGGATGCCGAGGGCCGCTACATCTTCTGCGGCCGTGCCGACGACATGTTCAAGGTCTCCGGCATCTGGGTTTCGCCGTTCGAGGTCGAGAGCGCGCTGATCACGCATCCGGCAGTGCTGGAAGCCGCCGTCGTGCCCGAGGCCGATCCGGAAGGCCTCCTGAAGCCAAAGGCTTTCGTCGTGCTGCGTCCGGGCGTGAAGACGGCGGATTTGCAGGAGACGCTGAAGGAGCACGTCAAGAAGAAGATCGGCCCGTGGAAATATCCGCGCTGGATCGACGTGGTGGAGTCCTTGCCGAAGACCGCGACGGGGAAAATCCAGCGGTTCAAGCTGCGGGAAGGGGCGAATTGATTGGCTTCGTCATTCCGGGGCGCGCGAAGCGCGAACCCGGAATCTCGATCCGCAGACTGCAATCTCGGGATTCCGGATCAACTCGCTTTGCGAGTTGTCCGGAATGACGGAATGAATGGAATCGACAGCATGACCAACCTCACCCCCAGCGGCTTCCTGACCATCGGCAACGCCAGCCTCGAATACAAATGGCTCGCGCCGCAATCAGCGGACGCGCCGACCATCGTCATGCTGCATGAAGGCCTCGGCTCGGTCGGCCTCTGGGGCGACTTACCGGAAAAGCTTCGAGAGGCGACCGGTGCCGGCATCTTCGTCTATTCGCGTGCGGGCTACGGGCAGTCGAGCCCGGTCACGCTGCCGCGGCCGCTCGATTACATGCAGCGCGAGGCGCTGGACGTGCTGCCGAAACTGCTCGATGCGATCGGCTTCAAGCGTGGCCTCCTGCTCGGCCATTCCGACGGCGCCTCGATCGCGACGATCTATGCCGGCGCGCATCAGGATCATCGCCTGAACGGCCTCGTGCTGATCGCGCCGCATTTCATCGTCGAGGACATCTCGGTGAAATCCATCGCCGCGATCAAGACGGCCTTCGAGACCACCGATCTCAAGACCAAGCTCGCGCGCTGGCACAAGGACGTCGACAACGCCTTCTACGGCTGGAACGGCGCCTGGCTCGATCCGAAATTCCGCGACTGGGACATCTCGGAATATCTCGCCTATATCCGCGTACCTGTCATGGTCCTGCAAGGTGTGGACGACCAATATGGCACGCTGCGCCAGGTCGAGATCGCGCAGGAAGAGTGTTATTGTCCGGTAGATTTGAAAGTCATTTCAGGCGCGGGACATTCCCCGCATCGTGAAGCGCCGGGGGCGACGCTTGACGCGATCGAGCAATTTGCAAAGGCGGCCCTGCGCGACGACCAGGGCCTTCAGGGACGCGCCGCATGACGTTGCGGAGGCGCACCTTTCATGAGTGCGCCGCCGAATGCGAGCGGCCAATTGCCGTGGCCGCGATGGGCCTATGTGCCGGGCGAGGCCGCCGGGCTGAATGCCGACTACGTGACGCTCGATATGGCCAAGGCGCTGGTGCCCTCGGCCTTTCGCGGCCATGTGCCGGCGCGCCATCCGGCGCTGCGCTACGGGCTGGCGCTCAACGACCGCGGCTATTTCTGGGAAGCGCAGGAGGTGCTGGAGGCGGTGTGGGCCGCGGCGCCCCAGGGCGGCCGCGAGCGCATTCTGCTGCGCGCCTGCATCCACATCGCCAATGCGAACTTGCGGCTGCGCATGCAGAGGTCGCACTCGGCGGCACGG
The DNA here is from genome assembly GCF_000472645.1 of Bradyrhizobium sp. WSM2254. NCBI lineage: Bacteria > Pseudomonadati > Pseudomonadota > Alphaproteobacteria > Hyphomicrobiales > Nitrobacteraceae > Bradyrhizobium > Bradyrhizobium sp. WSM2254. Next base: position 301,684 of record NZ_AXAB01000001.1, read on the forward strand.
CTGTTCGGCGAGGCGCTGGCAGAGCTGCGCGCGCTGAGCGCGCGCAAGACGGCTGCGGCCGGCGACGGCTTTGTCGAGAGCTTCCCCATTGCGGCGCTGACGGCGTTGCTCCAGGCCAAGATCGGCCGTCCCCAGCTCTCCAAGGCCGACTGGATCGCACTCGGCGCCATCGTGCGGTCCTAGGCGCCGGCATGAAACAAAGTGCATGTCCTGACCGTTAGGGACTAGACGCACTCCAAAATGTGCACTATTGTGCATCTAACGGTTAAACCAAGACGAACTCAAGGGTGGCCCATGGCCAGGGAAGATCGGCGCCTCGCAGGCGGCGCGACATTCATCGATTTCCAGACCGAACCGTCCCGCTACAAGCACTGGAAGCTTGCGGTCGATGGCGACGTTGCGACCCTGACCATGGACGTCGACGAGAATGGCGGCCTGTTCGAGGGCTATCTGCTCAAGCTCAATTCCTACGACCTCGGCGTCGACATCGAGCTTGCCGATGCGATCCAGCGCCTGCGCTTCGAGCATCCCGAGGTGAAGGTGGTGGTGATGCGCTCGGCCAAGAACCGCGTGTTCTGCGCCGGCGCCAACATCCGCATGCTCGCGGGCTCGACCCACGCCCACAAGGTCAACTTCTGCAAGTTCACCAACGAGACCCGCAACGGCATGGAGGATTCGTCCGAGAATTCCGGCCAGCGCTTCATCACCGTGGTGAACGGCTCCGCCGCCGGCGGCGGCTATGAGCTCGCGCTTGCGACCGACCACATCATCCTCGCCGACGACGGTGCGTCTTCGGTGGCGCTGCCCGAAGTGCCGCTGCTCGCGGTGCTGCCCGGCACCGGCGGCCTCACCCGCGTCGTCGACAAGCGCAAGGTGCGCCGCGACCACGCCGACTTCTTCTGCACCATCGAGGAAGGCGTGAAAGGCAAGCGCGCCGTGCAGTGGCGTCTCGTCGACGAGATCGCGCCGAACTCCAAGCTGGAAGGCAGGATTGCCGAGCGCGTCAAGGAATTTTCCACGGCTTCCAAACGCAGCGGCAGCGGCAAGGGCATTGCGCTGACGCCGCTCAGGCGCATCGTCGACGAGACCAGCCTGCGCTACGGCTTCGTCACCGTCGACATCGATCGTGCTGCCCGCATCGCCACCATCTCGATCAAGGCGCCGGAGGTGGCGCCGCCCGCCGACATCGACGGCATGATAGCGCAGGGCGCTTCGTTCTGGCCGCTCCAGGTCGCGCGCGAGCTCGACGATGCGATCCTGCATCTGCGCATCAACGAGCTCGAGATCGCCATGCTGGTGTTCAAGAGCCATGGCGACCGCGCCCATGTGCTCGCAGCCGACGCCTTCCTCGACGCCAACAAGGCGCACTGGCTGGTCAACGAGATCCGTCACTACTGGAAGCGCGTGCTCAAGCGTATCGACGTCACCTCGCGGACGCTGGTGACGCTGGTCGAGCCCGGCTCCTGCTTTGCCGGCACGCTCGCCGAGCTCGTCTTCGCCGCCGACCGCTCCTACATGCTGATCGGCACGCGCCAGGGCGACAACCGGCCGCCGCCGTCGATCGAACTGTCGGCGATGAACTTTGGCCCGTATCCGATGAGCCATGGTTTGACGCGGCTGCAGTCGCGCTTCCAGGCCGACCCGTCCGACCTGGAGCGCGCGGAAGCCACCGTCGGCACCAGCCTGGACGCCGAGGAGGCCGAGGAGCTTGGCCTCGTCACCTTCGCGCTCGATGACATCGACTGGGATGACGAGGTCCGCGTGTTTCTGGAGGAGCGCGCCAGCTTCTCGCCCGACAGCCTCACCGGCATGGAAGCGAGCCTCCGCTTCGTCGGCCCGGAGACGATGGAATCAAAGATCTTCGCGCGCCTCACCGCCTGGCAGAACTGGATCTTCCAGCGCCCGAACGCGGTCGGCGAGGAAGGCGCGCTCCGCCGCTACGGCAGCGGCCAGAAGCCGAAATTCGATATGACAAGAGTTTAGGGAGAAGCACGGCCATGAACATGAACATCATGAACGTCGACTACTCGACCAAGATTCCCAACAACGTCAATCTCGCCGAAGACCGCCAGGTGCTGAAGGCACTCGAGGGCTGGCATCCCGGCTACATGGACTGGTGGAGCGACATGGGGCCGGAAGGTTTTCAGGAGTCGCTGGTGTATCTGCGCACCGCCTACTCCGTCGACCCGCGTGGCTGGGCCAAGTTCGACTATGTCCGCATGCCCGACTATCGCTGGGGCATCCTGCTTGCGCCGCAGGAAGAGAACCGCGTCGTTCCCTTCGGCGAGCATTATGGCGAGCCGGCCTGGCAGGAAGTGCCGGGCGAGCATCGCGCCATGCTGCGCCGCCTGATCGTGATCCAGGGCGACACCGAGCCGGCCTCGGTCGAGCAGCAGCGCCATCTCGGCAAGACCGCGCCCTCGCTCTACGACATGCGCAACCTGTTCCAGGTCAATGTCGAGGAAGGCCGCCACCTCTGGGCGATGGTCTACCTGCTCCAGAAGTACTTTGGCCGCGACGGCCGCGAGGAAGCGGATGACTTGCTGCGCCGCCGCTCCGGCGATGCGGACGCGCCGCGCATGCTCGGCGCCTTCAACGAGGCGACGCCGGACTGGCTGTCCTTCTTCATGTTCACCTACTTCACGGACCGCGACGGCAAGATGCAGCTGCACAGCCTCGCGCAATCGGGCTTCGACCCCTTGTCGCGCACCTGCCGCTTCATGCTCACGGAAGAAGCGCACCACATGTTCGTCGGCGAGACCGGCATCACCCGTGTCGTGCAGCGCACCTGCGATGCGATGCGCGAAGCCGGCATCAGCGATCCCACCGACATCGCCAAGGTCCGCGCGCTCGGCGTGATCGACCTGCCGACCATCCAGAAGAAGCTGAACCTGCACTACACGCTGTCGCTCGACCTGTTCGGCTCGGAGGTCTCGACCAACGCGGCGAACGCCTTCAACGCCGGCATCAAGGGCCGCTATCACGAGACCCAGATCGAGGACGATCACCAGCTCAAGAACGCCACCTATCCGGTGCTCAAGTTCATCAACGGCGAGATCAAGCTGGTCGACGAGCCGGCGCTGACCGCGCTCAACATGCGCCTGCGCGACGATTACAGCCAGGATTGCGTCAAGGGCATACTGCGCTGGAACAAGGTGATCTCGACCGCGGGCTACGACTTCAAGCTGACCTTGCCCAACGTCGCCTTCCACCGCCACATCGGCGAGTTCAAGGACGTCCATGCGACGCCCGACGGCATCCTGATCGACGATGCCACCTGGGCCAAGCGCAAGGACGAATGGCTGCCTTCGACGGCCGACGGCGACTTCATCACCTCCTTGATGCAGCCCGTCACCGAAACCGGCAAGTTCGCCTCCTGGATCTCGCCGCCGAAAGTCGGCATCGACAACAAGCCCGGCGATTTCGAGTACGTGAAGATCGAGTCGTAAGCGCGGCCTCAAACTCAACTGTCGTCCCGGACAAGCAAACGCCTGGCAACGCGTAGCGTTGCCAGGCGTTTGTGCAGATCCGGGACCCATAACCCCAGGGAGAGGTCGTAGCGCGAGCAGCCAACCACGAGTCTTCGCCAAACCACTCCCTGTGGTTATGGATCCCGGATCTGCGCTCGCTTTGCTCGCTTGTCCGGGACGACACTAAATATTATGAGGTGAGGGCGCCGCGTCTATCAACCAGCGCATCTCATCGTCCCCCCGGTTCAGCTACCCCGCAATCTCCAGCCCGGCATTGGCGTAGACCACGCCGCCATCCACCGCGATGGTGTTGCCGACCACGTAATCGCCGGCACGCGAGGCGAGATAGATCGCGACCCCTGCCATGTCCTCGTCGGTTCCGATGCGCCGCGCCGGAATGCGCTTGGCGACCTCGTCCGAATGGTCGCGCGCGGCCCGGTTCATGTCGGACTTGAACGCGCCGGGCGCGATCGCGGTGACGTTGATGTTGTCCTTGATCAGCTTCGTCGCCATGCGCCGCGTCAGATGGATCACGGCGGCCTTGCTGGCGGCGTAGGAGTAGGTCTCGCCGGGATTGACGAAGATGCCGTCGACCGAGGCGATGTTGATGACCTTGGCCGGACGTTCAGCGCTTGCCGCCGCGCGCAGCGGCTTCGCCAGCGCCTTGGTCAGGAAGAACAGCGACTTGACGTTGAGGTCCATCACCTTGTCCCAGCCGCTTTCTGGGAATTCGTCGAACTCCGCGCCCCAGGCCGCGCCGGCATTGTTGACGAGGATGTCGAGCTTCGGCTCCAGCTTGATGATTTCGCCCGCGAGCTTGTCGCAGCCTTCGACGGTCGAGATGTCGATCGGCAGCGCGATACACTCGCCGTCATATTGGCCTGACAGCTCTTTCGCCGTCGCCTCGCACGGCCCCGCCTTGCGCGCGGTGATGTAGACCTTCGCAGCGCCCTGCGCCAGGAAGCCGGCCGCGATCATCTTGCCGATGCCGCGCGAGCCGCCGGTCACGAGTGCGATGCGGCCTTTGAGCGAGAACAGATCGTTGAACATGGTGCCTCCCTTGGTTTGGCGACGTTTTGAGCGGGGAGGAGAGGGGAGTCAAGAAACGGTGGGAGTGTGGTGCGTCAGCCGTTCAACCAACTCGGTGTCGTCCCGGCGGAGGCCGGGACCCATAACCACAGGGAGACGTATGGCGAAGACTCGTTGTCCGGTACTCATACCAACCGCAATCGATAGATTCCGCGGTATGGGTCCCGGCCTCCGCCAGGACGACAGCGGGGATGAAGCTATGCCGCCGCGATCCGGCGGAAGCCGTTCCACATCGCGGTCGCGGCGCCCGAGGTCAGCACCGGCAGGATCCGCGCGTCCTGGTAGTTGCCGTTGAGCGAGACGCGCGGCAGCGCGGTCATGTGGCCGGCGTTCTCGGCGAACAGCATGCCGGGTCGCGTCGTCACCGCGGTCTTGAAGCCGGCCGATGCGGCCAGCGCAAATTCGCGCATCCCGGCAGCCTCGCGGTCGCCATAGGGATAGGCGAGGTGCAGCACGGGACGCTCCAGCGCCTGCTCGATCCGCGTGCGGCTGACCGCCATCTCCTGCGCGGCGATCTCCTCGCTCTGCCTGGCGAGATTGCAATGGCTGATGGTGTGCGCGCCGATCGTGACCAGCGGATCTGCGGCCAACTGCTTCACCCCGTCCCAGGACAGGCAGAGGGTGCGGCACAGCGCTTCCATGTCGACGCCATGCCTGGCGCAGAGCGCGGCGATCTCGCGCGAGAGATCATGCTCGCCCGGCAGCGCGCGCAGCCAGTCGTGCAGGCGGTCGAACGCCGCCTGTTTCGCGGCAGGCGTCGTCGCGTCGAGCCGGAGCGCGGAATTGCCGATTGTTACGTCGATCTGCTCGGCGCCGGCGATCACGGCTTCCAGCGCCGTCCACCACAGCCGCCCCGTGCCCTCGGCAAAATCGCTGGCGACATAGACCGCCAAAGGCGCGTCAAATTCGCGCAGCACTGGCAGCGCATGGTCCAGATTATCGCGATAGCCGTCGTCGAGGGTGAAGGCGGCGAAGCGGCGGGTGAACCGGCCCTGCACCAGCCGCTCATGCAGCTCGTCCATGCTGACGATGTCGATGTCGCGCGAGCGCAGATGGCGCAGCGTCGAGCGCAGGAAATCCGGGGTGACCTCCAGATGCCGGTTCGGCTGGAACGCGGCCTCGCGGGCCGGCCGCACGTGGTGCAGCATGAAAATGGCGCCAACGCCCGACAGGAGCGGGCGCAACAGGTGGTGCGCTCCGCTGAAATAGAGTGCTCCCAGCCCGGCGCGGATGACGTTGTTACGAAGTTGTTTCATGACCCGCTGGCGGACTCTGGCCTTCCGTTTTCAACTTACGGAAGAACCCTTGAAGAAAAAGTTATTCCAATTGTCCACGCAAAGGCCTTGCGAGGGCCGCCATTTCCGGTTTGACAGCCTGCCAAGGGTTTGTTTTGTCTCCGGTTCCAGAGTTCGGGTCGTCGAATGCAGAAGCTTTTCAGGTGGGCCAGCAAATGGTGGCCAGGGCTGATCCCCCTGGCCGTCATGTGGGGATTTGCGGTCTGGAATAACACCTTACCGGTCGAGGCGGACCTGTCTGCCCGCAGCTCGGCGGCGCTCAAGGATACCGTTCTGGACAAGACCCGGATCGCGGTGGACGGCCGCGACGTCAGCCTGGCCGCGGACGCCTTTTCCGAGGAAGGGCGCCGTGACGCCGTGATGGCGGTGGAGATCGTCCCGGGCGTGCGCCTGGTCGATGACCGGACCCGCCTCGTTGCCGAGGCGAAGCCCTTCGTCTGGAACGCCGAACGTGACGTCGTGCGGGTGACGCTGTCGGGCTCCGCGCCCTTGCCGTCGATGAAGGCCCGCCTGACGGAGGTCGCACGCAAGGAGGTCGGCGGCGTCGAGGTGGCCGATCAGATGGGGCTGGCGCGTGGCGCGCCACCGCGTTTCGAGGCCGCCGCGATGCTTCTGCTCGACCAGATCGGCAAGCTCAAGGACGGCAAGATCACGATCTCCGACACAAAGGTCAATCTGTCCGGGATGGCGCGCGAGCTCGGCGGACGCGAGGCGATCGCGGCTGCGCTGAAGAATTTGCCGGAAGGGTTCTCGATCGCCGCCAACGACATCAAGGCGCCGCCCTACATCTTCCAGGCCTACAAGGACCCGGTTGCCGCGACCGTGACGCTGACCGGCTATGTTCCGGACAACAATGTCCATGCGGCGATCGCAACCAGCGCGTCGCGAAAATTCTTCAACGAGAAGGTCGTCGACAATCTCAAGGCCAGCCTCGGCGCGCCCGGCGCCTTCAACCCCGCCGTGGTCGCAGCGCTCGGAGCGCTGTCGCGGCTGTCGACCGGCACGCTCGTGGTGTCCGATCGCGAGGTGAAGCTGTCGGGCGATGCGCTCTATGAAGGCGCTGCCAACGACATTCGCGCCGGCCTCGGCAAGGACTTCCCGAAAAACTGGCAGTACAAGCCGGAAATCACGGTGAAGCCCGCGCCGGGTCCGGTCGACGGCACTGTCTGCCAGCAATTGTTCTCCGAGCTCCTGACCAAGGGCAAGATCCGCTTCGCAACGAAGCGCGCCGACATCGATCCGGACTCTGCGGGAATCCTCGACCATCTGATCGAGACGGCCCTGCGCTGTCCCACCACCAATATCGAGGTCGCCGGGCACACTGATGCCGACGGTGAGGACGCGTTCAACCAGGCTCTCTCGGAAAAGCGCGCGCAGGCGGTGATCGACTATCTGGTCAAGGCCGGCCTTCCCGCCAGCCGCTTCGCCGCGGTCGGCCACGGCAGCACGCAGCCGGTCGCCGGCAACGACACCGACGACGGCAAGGCGCAGAACCGCCGCATCGAATTTCTGGTGAGGTGACGATGCCCTATCTCCTCTCGTTCCATCTGGGCTGGCTGATCGGATCGCTGGTGCTGGGTTTCTGCATGGGCTGGATCTCGGTGGTCCAGCGCGGCAACGGCACCTCGAAGGTCACCGCGCGCTGGCTCGCCGCGCTCGCCGTCGCGCTGGTCGCGGCCTCGTTCGCGCATGTGGTCCCCGGCCGCTTCGGCTACTGGCTCGACCTCGGCCTCATCATGTTCGCCTGCTACCTGGTCGGCTGCACCATCGGTGCCTGGCTGCGCGACCGGGTAGTCTCGCGGAGCCAGCCTGTCGGCTGAGCGCTTACGCGCGAGTGAGGTGAGTGAGGCGGCCATCACTCTCTCGCTCCCTCCCCCCTTGCGGGGGAGGGTCGGGGAGAGGGGTCCCACACGGGGACTCTTTCCATGTGCACTCACATTCGATGCAATAATCGACTGCTTTTCCTGGGCCACCCCTCTCCCTAGCCCTCCCCCGCAAGGGGGGAGGGAACGCACCGCTATCGGGGCGCCAGGCGAGGCATATCCCAGCGAACCTCGATCCGACGTCGCGATAACCGCCTGATCAGCAAGCAAATCGCCGAGCGATCAAACTATGCTTGACAATAATACGTACGTACGTATTATTCGCTCCATGCCAAAGCCCTCGCTCAAAGACGCCATCCTCGACGCCGGCCTCAAGGTCATGTTCCGGACCGGCTATCACGGCACCAGCGTGCGCGACGTCACCGCTGCGGCGGGCGCGCCGCAGGGGTCCTTCACCAACCATTTCCGCTCCAAGGAAGCGTTCGCTGCGGAGGTGCTCGACCGCTACTTCGACGTCACCAGGGGGCTGGTCGAAGAAGCGCTTGAGGACTCCTCGCTGACGCCGCGCGAGCGCCTCAAGCGCTATCTCGACATCATCACCGGCCGGCTCAAGGCCGACGGTTATGGTCGTGGCTGTCTGATCGGCGATCTCAGCCTGGAGGCGACCGGCAGCAGCGAAATGCTGCGCACACGCCTGACCGAGATCTTTGCCGAATGGCGCGTGCCGTTCGCGGCCTGCATCGCCGACGCTCAGGCGCGCGGCGAGATCGCCTCCGATTTCGAGCCCGGGGAGCTTGCCGACTTCCTGCTCGCGTCCTGGCAGGGGGCGATCCTGCGGATGAAGGTCGATCGCAATCCGAAAGCGCTCGAACGTTTCAAGACCATCGCATTTCAAACTGTGTTCAAGGAGCCGACATGAGCAAGCCAATCGAGATCGAGATTCGCAACGCGCCCGTGCTGGGAAGCAGCATGGCTTATCGCGAGACGGGTGCGCAGGATGCGCCGGTCGTGCTGTTTCTGCACGGCAACCCAACCTCGTCGCACATCTGGCGCAACATCCTGCCGTTGGTGTCACCGGTCGCGCATTGCATTGCGCCCGATCTCATCGGCCTCGGCCAATCCGGTAAGCCCGACATCGCCTACCGCTTCTTCGACCATGTCCGCTATCTCGATGCGTTCATCGAACAGCGCGGCATCACATCGGCCTATCTCGTCGCGCAGGACTGGGGCACCGCGCTCGCATTTCATCTCGCCGCGCGCCGGCCGGATTTCGTCCGCGGATTAGCCTTCATGGAATTCATCCGCCCGATGCCGACCTGGCAGGATTTCCACCATACCGAGGTCGCGGAGGAGCAAGACCATGCCGAGGCGGCGAGAGCGGTCTTTCGCAAGTTCAGGACGCCGGGCGAGGGGGAGGCCATGATCCTCGAGGCGAATGCGTTCGTCGAGCGCGTTCTGCCCGGCGGAATCGTCCGCAAGCTCAGCGACGACGAGATGGCGCCCTATCGTGCGCCGTTCCCGACGCCCGAGAGTCGTCGCCCCGTTCTTGCGTTTCCCCGCGAACTGCCGATCGCGCGCGAGCCTGCCGATGTTTATGAGGCGCTGCAATCCGCCCATGCGGCGCTGGCCGCATCTTCCTATCCGAAACTGCTGTTCACGGGCGAACCGGGCGCGCTGGTCTCGCCGGAATTTGGCGAACGGTTCGCGGCCTCGCTGACGCATTGCGCGTTGATCCGGCTCGGCGCGGGATTGCACTATCTGCAGGAGGACCACGCTGACGCAATCGGCCGATCGGTGGCCGGCTGGATCGCCGGCATCGAGGCGGTGCGTCCGCAGCTCGCCGCGTGAGGAGGGATGAGATGTCGGATGTGACGATCACCTATTGCCGTCCCTGCGGCTACGAGAAGCGTGCGAAGGAAGTTGCCGCGGCGCTGCGCCGGCAACTGGCGCTGGAGGCGGATCTCGTGGCCGGCAAGGGCGGCATCTTTCAGGTCAAGCTCGGCGACAGGATTGTCGCCAGCCGCAGCAAGGGCCATTTTCCCGGCACCGACGAGATCGTCGCGGCCGTCGCCGCGGCGCGGCATTGATCCGGGGAGGCACGCAGATGTCGGTTGTCTGGAACGAAGGTCTGGCGGCAATCGACTGGAACGAGCTTTCCGCGCTCTACCGCATCGCTCCGCTCGGCAACAAGACACCAGCCGATCTCGCGCTCGTGTTCGGCAACAGCATGTTCTGTGCCTTCGCTTATGACCAGGGCCGGCTGGTTGGCGCCGGCCGGGCGCTGGCGGACGGCCGCGACTGCGCCTATCTCTGTGACGTCGCGGTGCACCCGGACTATCAGGGGCAAGGCCTCGGCCGCGAGATCATCGAGCGGCTGCTGGCGCGATGCCGCGGACATCGCAAAATCATCCTCTACGCGGTGCCTGGCAAAGAGGGCTTTTATGAGCGTCTCGGCTTCCGCCGGATGACGACGGCCATGGCGATCTTCGACGACCCGGCCAGCGCCTATCGGCGCGGCTATCTGACCGCCCCTTAAGCTGCCGCTGCGCTGCACCCGTCCGGTGCATCGGGAAATCCGTCCAGAACGACCCCGTCGCCCCTCTTTCAACAGCCGGGCGCGGTCCATAGATTGACGTCGGCTTAAAACGTGACGGAACATTGTGCGGCCGAAATCATCAAAACTTCATGGCGCCTGCGCAGGATTGCCATGGAGATTCGCGTCAGCCTTGCCGCCGAAAGCGCCAAACCGTGCATCAGGAGCCCGCAACCCTGCCTAAAATATTGAAGGCACGTGATTTTGTTCGAATTGACGAATTCCACTCCGCCGCAAAACGCGCTAGTGGAGGGGCAGGGGGCACGCGCGATGCCGGAGCCGGCGGCGAGGGTTCGTTGAGTGCCTGTACGTCGTCCGTCTGTTCGCCGGCCGTCCTGGCCGCTGAAGCGTTGTTCGAGGTCTAGATGCTGGAAGCCATACGCAGGGCGACGACGTTGCTGCGGCAGAAGCAAATCCTGCATAAGCTTGGAGTTGTGATCAGCGTCGCGGTCATCGGCATCGCTTGCTATGTGCTCTACCACATGCTGCGCGGCATCGACTTCAACGAGGTGATCGAGGCGATCAAGAGCACCGAGCCGAGCCAGATTGCGATGGCGGCGCTGTTCGTGGCCGCGGGCTATTTCACCCTGACCTTCTACGACCTGTTCGCCGTGCGCGCGATCGGCCACGCTCATGTGCCTTACCGCATCAATGCGCTCGCCGCCTTCACCAGCTATTCGATCGGCCACAATGTCGGCGCCAGCGTCTTCACCGGCGGCGCGGTGCGCTACCGCATCTATTCGGCCTATGGGCTGAACGCGATCGACGTCGCCAAGATCTGCTTCCTCGCCGGCCTGACCTTCTGGCTCGGCAATGCCGCCGTGCTGGGGCTCGGCATCTCCTACCATCCGGAGGCGGCGGCCTCGATCGACCAGCTTCCGCCCTGGCTGAACCGGACGCTGGCGCTGATGATCATCGTGGGACTGGTCGGCTATGTGGTCTGGGTCTGGACCCAGCCGCGCGTGGTCGGCCGCGGGCCCTGGACCGTGGTGCTGCCGGGCGGACCGCTGACGCTCCTCCAGATCGCGATCGGCATCATCGATCTCGGCTTCTGCGCACTCGCGATGTACGTGCTGGTCCCGGACGAGCCCAATCTCGGCTTCGTCGTGGTTGCCGTGATCTTCGTCTCGGCGACCCTGCTCGGCTTTGCCAGCCACTCGCCCGGGGGCCTTGGGGTGTTCGATGCCGCCATGCTGGTCGGCCTCTGGCAGATGGACCGGGAGGAACTGCTCGGAGGCATGCTGCTGTTCCGCGTCCTCTATTATCTGTCCCCTTTCGTCATATCTGTAATCTTGCTGACGTTTCGCGAAGTTATAATCGGCGCCCGATCGAAGCGTTTGCAGCAGGCGGCGCTCAAGCTCGACCCCGGCCCGGCGCGCGAAGCCGCCTATGTGAGAGAGCGCAGCGACAGCGGCGCCTGATCGGCCAAGCCTTTAGGTCAAAGCCTTCAGGACAGGGCCGTCAGGACAAGCCCTTAGGAGAAGCCCGCCCGATGGCGATCGACGCCCCCTCGTCTCCCACCGCGCAGCCCTGGTCCGACCGGCTGCGGCACTCGACGATCATCCTGATCGCCGCGGCGCTGGCGCTGTCGGTCGTGGTCTCGCTCGGCGAATTGTCGGCGTTGCACGCCATTGCCGTGTTCCTCTGCATCGCCGCTGCCGCGCTGATCCCCTGGCGGCTGCACGACACCGCCGCCTCGCGCGACGATGTCAGGCGCATCAATCCGGTCGAGAGCGCCGCGGTGGCCGCGGTCGTCGCCGGCATGCCGGACCCGGCGGTGCTGCTCGACCGCGCCGGCCGCGTCATCCATCTCAACGCGGCCGCGGCCCAGCTCGCGCCGGCGCTGCGCCGGAACGAACTCGCCCAGTTCGCGCTGCGCTCGCCGGAGATCATCACGGCGTTGCGCGAGTCGATCGCGACCACCGAGCCGCGGCGCGCGACCTATCTCGACCACGTCCCGGTCGATCGCTGGATGGAGCTGATCATCACGCCGGTGCCGGTGCCGACCACCTTCGGCGGCGCCGATAAATGCATGCTGATGACCTTCCACGACCAGACGCCGCTGCGCCGGGTCGAGGAGATGCGCGCCGACTTCGTCGCCAATGCCAGCCACGAGCTGCGCACGCCGCTCGCCGCGCTGTCCGGCTTCATCGACACGCTCCAGGGCCAGGCCAAGGACGACCCCAAGGCGCGCGAGCGCTTCCTCGGCATCATGCACAACCAGGCCACCCGCATGGCGCGCCTGATCGACGATCTGCTCTCGCTGTCGCGGGTCGAGCTGTCGGCCCATGTGCGGCCCGACACCCTGGTTGACCTGCTGCCGATCATCCGCCAGGTCGCCGACGGGCTCGAGCCGCTGGCGCGCGAGCGCCAGGTCGCGGTCGAGATCCATCTGCCGGAGCCGCCGGTGATGATCGCGGGCGACCGCGAGGAGCTGCTCCGCCTGTTCGAGAACCTGATTGAGAACGCGCTCAAATACGGCGCCTCGGGCGGACGCGTCATCGTGTCTCTGACCTCGGGGGCCGCGACTGATGGAACTCAGGAAATCCGGGTCATGGTCCGGGATTTCGGCCCCGGCATCGCGCCCGAGCACCTGCCGCGGCTGACCGAACGGTTCTACCGGGTCGACGTCGGCGACAGCCGCCTGCAGGGCGGGACCGGGCTCGGATTATCGCTGGTGAAACATATTCTTAACCGGCATCGCGGCCGGCTTTTGATCGAAAGCGTACCCAAACAGGGCGCCACTTTCACCGCCTGCTTTCCCCAGGTCAGGCCCCCGGCGACAGCCTAAAACTCAAGCGATTTCAATTGCTTGTGGCTGTCATCCGACTGTCACTAAACCTTCGTAAAAGCACAGCCGACCGCTCCTAAAGGGGCGGCACGGGGAGCGCGATCGGGCGCTGATGGCGCTTCGCTCCCCTGTATGGAGACCAGCATGAATTTCCTCAAAACCATCGTCGCTGCCGGCTTGGTCGCCGCATCGACGACCGCAGCCTTTGCTGCCGACATCACCGGCGCCGGTGCGACGTTCCCATTCCCGATCTATTCCAAGTGGGCTGACGCCTACAAGAAGGAGACCGGCAACGGTCTGAACTACCAGTCGATCGGTTCCGGCGGCGGCATCAAGCAGATCCAGGCCAAGACCGTGACCTTCGGCGCCAGCGACGCGCCGCTCAAGGCCGAGCAGCTCGAGAAGGACGGCCTCGTCCAGTGGCCGATGGTGATGGGCGCCATCGTCCCCGTCGTCAACATCGAGGGCGTGAAGCCGGGCGAGATGGTGTTCGACGGCGAGACGCTCGCCAGCATCTATCTCGGCAAGATCACCAAGTGGGACGATGCCGCGATCAAGAAGCTCAATCCGAACCTGAAGCTGCCGTCGGAGGCGATCACCGTGGTCCGCCGTTCGGACGGTTCGGGCACCACCTTCAACTTCACCAACTACCTCTCCAAGGCCAGCGCGGACTGGAAGAGCAAGGTCGGCGAGGGCACGGCCGTCGAGTGGCCGGTCGGCGTCGGCGCCAAGGGCAACGAGGGCGTGTCCGGCAACATCGGCCAGACCAAGAACTCGATCGGCTACGTCGAGTACGCCTATGCCAAGCAGAACAAGCTGACCTACGCCGGTCTCGTCAACAAGGCCGGCAAGCCGGTGCAGCCGACCGTCGAGGCCTTCCAGGCGGCTGCCTCGAACGCCGACTGGGCCAAGGCGCCCGGCTACTACGTCATCCTGACCGACCAGCCCGGCGAGAAGTCCTGGCCGATCACGGCGGCGACCTTCATCCTCATGCACAAGGATGCCACCGACAAGGCGGCCTCGCAGGAAGCCATCAAGTTCTTCCGCTGGGCCTTCAAGAACGGCGGCAAGGCGGCTGAAGAGCTCGACTACATCCCGATGCCCGAGGGTGTCGTGACCCTGATCGAGAAGACCTGGGCTGCCGAGATCAAGAGCTAAGCGCTGCTGTCCCGGACAGCGCGCCGGGATCTCAAAAGACCTCCGCTCCGGATCGGCCCAGCGCCGCATCCGGAGCGCAAGACCAACAACAAGACCGACAGCAAGCGTATATAACGGGTACAGGGGATCGGCGTGGCAGAGATGGCCGTTCAGAGCGATATAATCGACGACGCCGGACCGTATGATCGCGCCAAGGCCTTGAGCGCGTTCAAGCTCGGCGACGTCACCTTCTACTGGATCACGCGGCTCTCCGCGATCTCGGTACTGCTGATCCTCGGCGGCATCATCGTTTCGCTGATCGTCGGCGCTTTCCCGGCGATCAAGGAATACGGCCTGTCGTTCCTGTGGACGCAGCGCTGGGCGCCGTCGGCGGATCCGCCCGTGCTCGGCGCGCTCGGGCCGATGTACGGCACGCTCGTCACCTCCTTCATCGCGATGCTGATCGCCATTCCCGTCGGGCTCGGCATTGCGATCTTCCTCACCGAGCTCTGTCCGCAATGGCTGCGCCGCCCGATCGGGATGGCGATCGAGCTGCTCGCCGGCATTCCCTCGATCATCTACGGCATGTGGGGCTTCTTCGTGCTGGGCCCGTTCCTGGCCAACACCTTCCAGCCCTTCATGATCAAGATCTTCGACGGCGTCCCCGTCTTGGGCGCGATCTTCGCGGGGCCCCCGTCCTATCTCAGCCTGTTCAACGCCGCGCTGATCCTTGCCATCATGGTGCTGCCCTTCATCACCTCGATCTCGGTCGACGTGTTCAAGACGGTGCCGCCGGTGCTGAAGGAGGCCGCCTACGGCGTCGGCTGCACAACCTGGGAAGTCGTCCGCAGCGTGGTGATCCCCTACACCCGCGTCGGCGTCATTGGCGGCGTCATGCTGGCGCTGGGGCGCGCGCTCGGCGAGACTATGGCGGTGACGTTCATCATCGGCAACTCGTTCCGCATCTCCTCCTCGATCTTCGCCCCGGGCACCACGATCTCGGCGGCGATCGCATCCGAGTTCGCCGAGAGCGACGGCCTGCACCAGTCCGGCCTGATCCTGCTCGGCCTTCTGCTGTTCGTGCTGACGTTCTTCGTGCTGGCCGCCGCCCGGCTGATGCTGATGCGGCTGGAAAAGAAGGCGGGGAACTAACGCCATGAACCCGATCTATTCACGCCGCCGCCGCAAGGACTTCATCATCCGCGGCCTCTGCATGGCCGCCGCCGCCTTCGGCGTCACCTGGCTTGCGCTGATCCTGATCACGCTGCTTTACAACGGCATCGCCGGTCTGAACCTTGAGATTTTCGTGGCGGACACGCCGCCTCCCGGCTCGACCGAAGGCGGCCTGCGCAACGCCATCGTCGGTTCGATCATCATGACCGTGCTCGGCGTCGGCGTCGGCGCGCCGCTCGGCCTGTTCGCCGGCACCTATCTCGCCGAGTACGGCCGCAATGACAAGCTGACGTCGGTGATCCGCTTCATCAACGACATCCTGCTCTCGGCGCCCTCGATCATCATCGGCCTGTTCATCTACGGCGCGGTGGTGGTGCCGATGCGCGGCTTCTCGGCGATCGCCGGCAGCCTCGCGCTCGCCGTCATCGTCATCCCGGTGGTGCTGCGCACGACCGAGGACATGCTGCTGCTGGTGCCGAACGCACTGCGCGAGGCGGCGTCCGCCCTCGGCCTGCCGCGCTCGCTGGTGATCAAGCGGATCGCCTATCGCGCCGCCCGCTCCGGCCTCATCACCGGCGTGCTGCTCGCAACCGCCCGCGTCGCCGGCGAGACCGCGCCGCTGCTCTTCACCGCGCTGTCGAACCAGTTCTTCAGCCTCGGCCTGAACAAGACGATGGCGAACCTGCCTGTCACCATCAACAACTTCGTCCAGAGCCCCTACGCCTATTGGAAGCAGCTGGCCTGGAGCGGCGCGCTGCTGATCACGATTACCGTGCTTGCCCTGAACATTGGCGCGCGCATCCTTGGCGCCGAGAGGACCGCAAAATGAGTGAGCTTTCCGTATCGATGAGCGCGGCTGGTGGTTTGCCCCAGGCGCCGGTGTTGCCCGAGGCTCCGGCCAAGGTGACGGTGCGCAACCTCAACTTCTACTACGGCGAGCACCACGCGCTGAAGAACATCAACCTGACGCTCGGCGCCAACCGCGTCACCGCGTTCATCGGCCCGTCGGGCTGCGGCAAGTCGACCCTGCTGCGCATCTTCAACCGGATGTACGACCTCTATCCGGGTCAGCGCGCCACCGGCCAGCTCATGCTCGACCAGACCAACATCCTCGACGGCAAGCTCGACCTCAATCTGCTGCGCGCCCGCGTCGGCATGGTGTTCCAGAAGCCGACGCCGTTCCCGATGACGATCTACGAGAACATCGCCTTCGGCATCCGCCTCTACGAGAAGATCTCGAAGTCCGAGATGGACGGCCGCGTCGAGAAGGCGCTGCGCGGCGGCGCGCTGTGGAACGAGGTCAAGGACAAGCTCAACGCCTCCGGCCTGTCGCTCTCCGGCGGCCAGCAGCAGCGCCTCTGCATCGCCCGCACCGTCGCGGTGCGGCCCGAGGTGATCCTGTTCGACGAGCCCTGCTCGGCGCTCGACCCGATCTCGACCGCCAAGGTCGAGGAGCTGATCCAGGAACTGTCCGAGAACTACACGATCGCGATCGTCACCCACAACATGCAGCAGGCGGCGCGCGTCTCCGACAAGACCGCCTTCATGTATCTCGGCGAGCTGATCGAGTTCGACGACACCAGCAAGATCTTCACGTCGCCGAGCGACCGGCGCACGCAGGATTACATCACCGGCCGGTTCGGCTGAGGAGACGGGACATGGGTTCTGAACATACCGCAAAGGCCTTCGACACCGACCTCCAGGAGCTCACCCGGCTCGTCGCCGAGATGGGCGGGATTGCCGAGCGCATGATCGTCGATTCCGTCGACGCGCTGATCCGCCGCGACGTCGCGCTCGGCCAGCGCGTGGTCGCCACCGACACCGAGCTCGACGCGCTGCAGAAGCGCATCGAGGAGCGCGCCGTGCTCACCATCGCCCGCCGCCAGCCGATGGCGGTCGATCTGCGCGAGATCGTCGGCGCCATGCGCGTTGCGACCGATCTCGAGCGCATCGGCGACCTCGCCAAGAACATGGGCAAGCGCGTCGCGGCGCTGGAGACGGATTTCCATCCGCTCAAGCTGTTCCGCGGCCTCGAGCACATGACCGACCTCGTGCAGCAGCAGGTCAAGTCGGTGCTGGACGCCTATGCCGCGCACGATCTGCCGGCGGCGATGGCGGTGTGGAAGGGCGACGAGGAAGTCGACGCCATCTGCACCTCGCTGTTCCGCGAGCTCCTCACCTACATGATGGAGGATCCGCGCAACATCTCGTTCTGCATCCATCTGATGTTCTGCGCCAAGAACATCGAGCGGATCGGCGACCACGCCACCAACATCGCCGAGACCGTGTTCTACATGATCGAGGGCCAGGCGATCACCGACAAGCGGCCGAAGGGCGACATGACGACCTTCGCCACGACGGTCCCGAATACCTGAAGACGCAAGGAGCGACGACACCATGGGCGCACGCATTATGGTGGTTGAGGACGAGGAAGCTCTCACCGAGCTTCTCCGCTACAACCTCGAAGGCGACGGCTATGACGTCGAGACGGTGATGCGCGGCGACGACGCCGACACCCGCCTCAAGGAACATATCCCCGATCTGATCGTGCTCGACTGGATGCTGCCGGGCCTGTCGGGCATCGAGCTGTGCCGGCGGCTGCGGACCCGGCCCGAGACCAAGCAGCTGCCGATCATCATGCTCACCGCGCGCGGTGAGGAGAGCGAGCGGGTGCGGGGTCTTGCGACCGGCGCGGACGATTACATCGTCAAGCCGTTCTCGGTGCCGGAGCTGCTGGCGCGCGTGAAGGGCCTGCTGCGGCGCGCCAGCCCCGAGCGGCTCGCCACCGTGCTCGCCTATGGCGACATCGAGCTCGATCGCGACAAGCGCCGCGTGGCGCGCTCGGGCCGGCCGATCGACCTCGGCCCGACCGAATATCGCCTGCTGGAGTTCTTCCTGGAGCATCCCGGCCGCGTGTTCTCGCGCGAGCAGCTGCTCGACAGCGTCTGGGGCCGCGACATCTACATCGACGAGCGTACCGTCGACGTCCATATCGGCCGCCTGCGCAAGCTGCTCAATCTCGGCCGCGAGCAGGATCCCATCCGCACCGTCCGCGGCGCCGGCTACGCGCTGGATGATCGCTTTGCGAAGGCGGAGCAGACGTAAGTCTGTGCGGATGTTTTAGGGCTGAGTGCGACCGCAAACTCAGTGGTCGTCCCGGCGAAGGCCGGGACCCATAACCACAGGAAGTGGTTTGGCGAAGACGAGTTGTTCGGAATTGGCACCGCAGACGAGTCGATAGACCTCGCGGTATGGGTCCCGGCCTTCGCCGGGACGACACGGAGTATTTTGAGCCGTCATCGCGCGACACTAGCAGCGCGGGCTTAAACTCACCGCGAGGGCTTGGCCGGTGCGCGCCGGCGATCCGCGGCTGGCTGATACGCCACGCGCGAGTGCTGGGCGCAGTAGGGCAGGCCCGACAGCGCCTTGCCGCCGCAGAAGAAGAAATCCGCGCTCGAGGGATCGCCGACCGGCCAGTGGCAGGTCGCCTCGTTCAGCTCCAGCAGCGACAGCCGCTGGCTCATCGGCACCACGTTGTCGTAGGTGACCGGTTCGGCCTCCACCTCGACCTCGAAGGCCTGCGCCAGCGCGGTGTTGCCGCGCGCAATGGGGCGGCTCACCCGCATCATGTGCTGCGCGGGGCGCGCCTTGCGCGGCCGCGGAGCCGCCGATGACGGGCTCTTGGCGCGGCCGGACAGGCCGAGCCTGTGCACCTTGCCGATCACGGCATTACGGGTCACATTGCCGAGCTCGGCTGCGATCTGGCTGGCCGATAATCCGGCCTCCCAGAGCTTTTTCAACTGCTCGACGCGATCGTCGGACCAGGTCAAAACCGTCATTGCACCCTTTCCCTCGCCGTGCGGCTGCCATCCTGGCGCCTCGCGGCGAATGCCTAAGCCTCGAAAAACCCGTGCCGTCAGAATCCCTTAAGGCTCGCCGGGCGCACCAGATGCGCCCGAACGTTTACGCCGGTACATGAGGACTTAGAGGATCAGAACTGCTGCACGAGATGTCGTATCTGACAAGCCAAACGCTACAATATGGCGTGACTCACGCGCAAGAGTCAGCCGACTCGCTTCCACATGTTCCGTGGCCAAAACCCGGCAAATTTGGCACCGCAAGACTACGGATTCAGCGTTTCGCGAGGCTTTCGGGCGGCATTGACACCGGTTTCACCAAGCATAAGATAGTGTCACGTGCCGCCCTTAAAAGGCGGCACGTTTCGTTTTCCGGGCCGGTCAATGGTGCGTTGCGCAATGCACGCTCACACCGTCCGCAACATCAAGTGACCGTCATGACTAGCAGCGCAGCGCCGCATTTGCTTCCCGTTTTCGCCAGGTCCGACCTCGGTTTCGAGCGCGGCGAAGGCTGCTGGCTGATTGCGACCAATGGCGATCGCTATCTCGATTTTACGTCCGGCGTCGCGGTGAACGCGCTCGGCCACGCCCATCCCGCGCTGGTCAAGGCGCTGCAGGAGCAGGCGACAAAACTCTGGCACATGTCGAACCTGTTCCAGAGCCCGGATGGCGAGAAGCTCGCTACGCGCCTGTGCAATGAAAGCTTCGCGGACTTCGTGTTCTTCTGCAATTCCGGCGCCGAGGCGCTGGAAGGTGTGATCAAGCTGGTCCGCCATCACCACTTCTCCAAGGGGCATCCGGAACGCTACCGCATCATCACCTTCGAAGGCGCCTTCCACGGCCGCACGCTGGCGACGCTGGCTGCAACGGGATCTGCAAAATATCTCGAAGGTTTTGGTCCGCCGATGGATGGCTTCGACCAGGTGCCGCATGGCGACATCGAGGCCGTCAAGAAGGCGATCGGTCCGCAGACCGCCGGCATCCTGATCGAGCCGATCCAGGGCGAGGGCGGCGTACGTTCCGCAACGCCTGCGTTCCTCAAGGCATTGCGCCAACTCTGCGATGAGAAGGGCTTGCTGCTCGCCTTCGACGAGGTGCAGACCGGCATGGGCCGCACCGGCGATCTGTTCGCGCATCGCCGCACCGGCGTCACGCCTGACGTGATGTCGCTGGCCAAGGCGCTCGGCGGCGGCTTCCCGATCGGCGCGATCCTGGCGACCGCGGATGCGGCGGCCGGCATGGGTCCCGGCTCGCACGGCTCGACCTTCGGCGGCAATCCGCTCGCGATCTCGGCTGCAAATGCCGTGCTCGACGTCATGCTCAAGCCCGGCTTCTTCGACCACGTGCAGAAGATGTCGCTGCTGCTCAAGCAGAAGCTCGCCTCCGTGATCGACCGTTATCCTGACATCGTCAGCGAAGTGCGCGGCGAAGGCCTTCTGATCGGCATCAAGGCCGTGGTGCCATCAGGCGATCTCGGTGCGGCGCTGCGCAATGAAAAACTGCTCACGGTCGGCGCCGGCGACAATGTCGTGCGTTTCCTGCCGCCCCTGATCGTCACCGAGGCCGAGATCGAGGACAGCGTCGGGCGGCTCGAGCGCGCCTGCGCCGCGATCTCGTCCAGTCAGACCAAGCGGGCGGCAAGTTGATGAGCAAGTCGCCGAAGCACTTCCTCGATATCAACGAGCTCCCGCTGTCGGAGCTCAAGAGCATGCTCGACGCCTCCTCCGCCATGAAGGCGAAGCAGAAGGCGCATCAGCCGGTGAGGCCGCTCGAAGGCAAGACACTGGCGATGATCTTCGAGCGCCCCTCGACCCGCACCCGGGTGTCGTTCGATGTCGCCATGCGCCAGCTCGGCGGCGAGCCCATCATGCTCACCGGCGCCGAGATGCAGCTCGGCCGTGGCGAGACCATCGCCGACACCGCGCGCGTGCTGTCGCGCTATGTCGACGCCATCATGATCCGCATCCTCAACCACGACGCGCTGCTGGAGCTCGCGGCCAACGCGACCGTGCCCGTCATCAACGGCCTGACCCGACGCTCGCATCCCTGCCAGGTGATGGCCGACCTCCTGACCTACCAGGAGCACCGCGGCCCGATCGAGGGCCGGACGGTGGCCTGGACCGGCGACGACAACAACGTGCTGGCGTCCTGGGCGCATGCCGCCGAGCGCTTCAAGTTTCAGCTCAACGTCGCAACGCCTCCGGAGCTCGCGCCGAAGAAGGCGATGCGCGACTGGATCAAGACGTCAGGCGCGCCGATCATGCTCGGCACCGATCCGGAAGCCGCCGTGCGCGGCGCCGATTGCGTCGTCACCGACACCTGGGTGTCGATGGGCGACAAGGAGGGCGAGCACCGCCACAACGTGCTCAAGCCCTACCAGGTCAATGCCAAGCTGATGTCGCTGGCCAAGCCCGACGCGTTGTTCATGCACTGCCTGCCCGCCCATCGCGGCGAGGAGGTCACCGACGAGGTGATCGACGGCCCGCAATCGGTCGTGTTCGACGAGGCCGAAAACCGCCTGCACGCGCAGAAGGGCATTCTGGCCTGGTGTTTTGACGCGGTGAAGTAACGGGACGAACTATCCGTCGTCCCGGCGAAGGCCGGGACCCATACCGCGTGATCTCTCGGTTGCGGAAAGTAGGGGTACCGAACGGCGAATCTTCGCATAACCACGCCTTGTGGTTATGGGTCCCGGCCTTCGCCGGGACGACACCGAATTTGCAATATCGTGTGCAATCATAACTGCATCCGGAGCACGCTGCCTCACGCCCCCCTTCCATTTCCCACCCACCGACCCCAGATAAACGGCCATGGTTTCCCAATCCCCTGACATGAAAACCGGGCCTGAAGGCCCGGTTCGCGCACCATCAGCAGTTCCGATCGACGATGCCGTGCTGCCCTACGAGGTCGACGCGCTCGACGTGCGCGGCCGGCTGGTGCGGCTCGGTCCGGCGCTCGACGACATCCTGACCAAGCACGATTATCCCGCTGCCGTGGGCAAGCTGCTCGGCGAGGCCATCGTGCTGACGACGCTGCTCGGAACGGCACTGAAATTCGAGGGCCGCTTCATCCTCCAGGCCCAGACCGATGGCCCGGTGTCGTTCCTGGTGGTGGATTACAAGGCGCCGGATCAACTTCGTGCCTATGCCCGCTTCGACGCCGCGCGCCTCGGTGAGATCAGGGATTCCGGCACGCTGCTCGGCCGCGGCCATCTCGCCATGACCATCGACCAGGGCCCCGACATGAGCCGCTACCAGGGTCTGGTCGCGCTCGACGGCGGCAGCCTCGAAGACGCCGCCCACGAATATTTCCTGCGCTCCGAGCAGATCCCGACGCGCGTGCGTCTTGCGGTCGGCGAGGAGTGGCGCTCGAACGACGGCGGCAAGCATCGCTGGCGCGCCGGCGGCATGCTGATGCAGTTTTTGCCGAAGGCGCCGGAGCGCGCGCGGCAGGCGGACTTGCATCCCGGCGATGCGCCCGAAGGCGCCGAAGTGCACGCTGTCGCTGAAGACGACGCCTGGGTCGAGGCGCGCTCGCTGATCGAGACCGTCGAGGACGTCGAGCTGATCGATCCGGAGCTGTCCGGCGAGCGGCTGCTCTACCGCCTCTTCCACGAGCGTGGCGTGCGCGTGTTCAAGCCGCTGGTCCTGAAGGCGCAATGCTCCTGCTCGCGCGACGCGGTCGCCTCGATGCTGAAGAGCTTTTCGCCGGACGATCGCGCCGCGATGGTCAAGGACGACAAGGTCGTCGTCACCTGTGAGTTCTGCTCGTCGGTGTACGATTTCACGCCCGATGAGGCGGGCGTAGAGGACGCGTAGCAGGGCGCGGTCGTAGTTCGTAGCCCGGGTGAGCGCAGCGATACCCGGGAATCCGCTCGCAAAGGTCCCGGATGTCGCTGCGCTCATCCGGGCTACAGGCCTCATTGCTTCGCTGCGCTAGCAATGAAAATCTGGAAGCAGCGAACGTCGCTCTCTCACCGTCACCCTGAGGCGCCCGCCTTCTCGGCGAGCCTCGAAGGACGACGGAACTGGCGAGGGCGCGCCGAAATCGGCCGCAATGACGGGATTGGGGAAGCTGCGCGCCAGGAACTCGGACATCGTAGGGTGGGCAAAGCGACTTGTCCGCCGTAGCTCGAAGAGCGAAGGCGGAAGCGTGCCCACCATCTTTAAGCGTGACCACCGAAATGGTGGGCACGGCGCTTTACGCCTTTGCCCACCCTACGGCACCGCCCCTAGTTCAACACCCGCTTGTTGTCCGGGCTATCGAGCGAAAACGTCGGCACGTCGATCTCGAAGCGTTCGCCGCTTTCGCTGATCATCTGGTAGCGGCCGGTCATGAAGCCGGAGGCGGTCGAGAGCGGTACGCCGGAGGTGTATTCGAAGCGCTCGCCGGGGGCCAGGGTCGGCTGCTCGCCGACCACGCCCTCGCCCTTCACCTCCTGCTGCCGGCCGGTGGCGTCGGTGATGATCCAGTGCCGCGTCTTGAGCTGCACGGTCTCGTCGCCGGAATTGGTGATGACGATGGTGTAGGACCAGAAATAGCGGGAGCGGTCGGCCGACGACTGTTCCGGAACAAAGTTCGGCTCGACGGTCACTTCGATCTGGCGGGTCACGGCGCGGTACATGGCTGCCATCATAACGAAAACCCGGCCGGGAACCAAACGCCGCAGGCGGCTTTCGCGACATCGAACCGCCAGAATTCGCGGAGAAAGACACCCCCAGGGAAGACACCCTTATGTGATCTGGCCGCTTTGCGAGACGACGGCCGGACCGGTACAATCCTTATTTAACGTCGCGATTTGTGTGAGGGTTTTCAGGCCCCGATGACCATTGCGGACCAAGTGACGGGATCGACGATCGCGGGAGCCAAGCCTGTGGACGCAAAGCCGCGTGCGGCCGCGCCGGCCATCTCGCTGCCCGCCATCGGCGAGCGCGAGCTCCGGCTCGACCTGTTCCGCGGCCTCGCGCTGTGGCTGATCTTCATCGACCATCTGCCGACAAGTCTGCTGACCTGGTTCACGATCCGCAATTACGGCTTCAGCGACGCCACCGAGATCTTCATCTTCATCTCCGGCTACACCGCCGCCTTCGTTTACGGCCGCGCGATGCTGGAGAGCGGCGTCGTCATCGCCACCGCGCGCATCCTGCGCCGGGTCTGGCAGATCTATGTCGCCCACGTCTTCCTGTTCACGATCTTCCTCGCCGAGATCTCCTACGTCGCGACCAGCTTCGAGAACCCGCTCTACACCGAAGAGATGGGCATCATGGACTTCCTCAAGCAGCCCGACGTCACCATCGTGCAGGCGCTGCTGCTGCGCTTCCGTCCCGTCAACATGGACGTGCTGCCGCTCTACATCGTGCTGATGCTGGCGCTGCCTGTGATCCTGTGGTCGATGAAGTGGAAGCCCGATGTCACGCTCGGCCTCTCGGTCGTGCTCTACGTGGTCACCTGGCAATACGACCTCTACTTCTCCGCCTATCCGAACGGCTTCTGGGCGTTCAATCCGCTGGCCTGGCAATTGCTTTTCGTCTTCGGTGCATGGTGTGCGCTCGGAGGTGCGCGGCGCATGTCGCGTATTCTGGCTTCACCGGTGACGATGTGGATCGCGATCGCCTATATCGTCGCGGCGTTCTACGTGACGCTGACCTGGTACCTGCCGCAGCTCTCGCATCTGATGCCGAAGCGGCTCGAACAGTGGATGTATCCGATCGACAAGACCGATCTCGACGTGCTGCGCTTCACGCATTTCCTGGCGCTGGCCGCGCTCACCGTGCGCTTCCTGCCGCGCGACTGGCCGGGCCTGAAATCGCCCTGGCTGCGGCCGCTGATCCTGTGCGGCCAGCATTCCCTGGAGATCTTCTGCCTCGGCGTCTTCCTGGCCTTCGCCGGTCATTTCATCCTGGCCGAGGTCTCCGGCGGCGCCGTCATGCATGCGGTGATTAGTCTCTCCGGAATCCTGATCATGTGGGGCGTCGCCTGGGTGATTTCGTGGTACAAGCGCGTAGCTGACAAGAGCGGTGCGAAAACCAAAAACGCCGTCGGCAACGCCGATATGGCGGGAGGGGGCTGATGAAGGCGAAGGTTCTCCTGAGCCTGATCCTGCTATGCGGTGGCCTCGCCGCGCCGCCGGCGCGCGCGGAGGATGCTGCGCAGCCCGCTCCGGCCGCGCCCGCGGCCTGCGAATTGCCCTCCTATCTGCTCAGCAGCGAAGCCCAGCTTCCCAAGGTCGCCGACGCCATCAAGGCCGGCAAACCGCTCGAAATCCTGGTCATCGGCAGCCGCTCGACCACGATTCCGGCCTCCGAGGACGCTTCCTATCCGGCGCGCATGCAGGCCATTTTGAAGGACAAGCTGCCGCCGTCGGAAGCGGTGCACGTCTCCGTAGAAATACAGAGCAAGAAGACGGCAGAGGAGGCGGCCGCCAGCTTCGTTAAGCTGATGGAAGCAAAAAGGCCTACTTTGGTCATCTGGCAGACCGGGACCGTGGATGCTATCCGAGCAATCGATCCCGACGATTTTCGCGGCGCGGTGACCGAAGGGGTTTCCGCATTGCAAAATGCAGGGGCTGACGTCGTGTTGATGAACTTGCAGTACAGCCCGCGTACCGAAACCATGATCTCGGTGCCGCCCTATCTCGACAACATGCGGGTGGTGGCACAGGAGCATGACATCCCGCTGTTCGACCGTTTCGCGATCATGCGGCAGTGGAACGATCAGGGTCAGTTCGACCTGTTCAGCCCGTCCCGCGGGCCTGAGCTGGCGAAACAGGTCCATGATTGCCTTGGCCGGGCGTTGGCACAGTTCGTGATTGATGCTGCCCATCTGGGGCCGGCCCAGCAGCAAAATTGAGGTCTAGCGTTAATGAGTTCTCTCCGCCCTTTTGGCCTGACGGCATGGCTGGTTGCGCCCGCGGCGGCGGCGCTGTTGGTGCTGACGCCTGCTTCGCAATCGCGCGCGCAGGCGCAAGCCGCGCAGGCGACGCCCGCGCAGACCGCTAATCCCGCCCCCGCTTCGCCCTCCCAGACCACCGTCGCCGTGACGTCCCCCGAACAGCGCGGCATCACCGCGCGCGCCATCGACAAGGTGAAGCAGGTCGCGAAATCCGCCGGCGACGTCTTCAACCGCGTTCCCTGCCTGCCGCCGAAGGGCGGCTCGAAGACGATGGGCTCGCTGCCGCATGTCGCGAACAAGCTCGTCGCCGGCAAGCCTGTCGTGATCGTCGCGTTCGGCTCGTCGTCGACCGCCGGCTATGGCGCGAGTTCACCCGATTTCAACTATCCGAACCGTCTCGCCGCGCAGCTGCGCCGGCAATATCCGACCGCCGACATCACCGTCATCAATGCCGGCGTCGGCGGCGAGGACGCGCCCGAGATGATGAAGCGCCTCCAGAAGGAGGTGATCGACGTGCATCCGGATATGGTGATCTGGCAGGTCGGCACCAACGCCGTGCTGCGCAATCTCGATCCCGGCGACACCGCCAAGATGGTCGAGGACGGCATCTCCCGCATCCAGGCCGCCGGCGGCGCAGATATCGTGCTGGTCGATCCGCAATATTCGCCGGCCGTCAACCAGCGCAAGGAGAGCGCCGGCAAGATGGTGAAGCTGCTCGGCAAGGTCGCCGAGCTCCGTCACGTCGGCATCTTCCCGCGCTTCGAGGTGATGCGCGACTGGCACGAGAACCAATCGATCCCGGTCGAGAGCTTCGTCATCGCCGACGGCCTGCACATGAACGATTGGGGTTATGCCTGCTTCGCCCAGCTGCTCGGCGACGACATCATCCGCTCCGTCGGCCAGATCAAGCTCGGGGTCAACGTGCCCGGGGATGTGCGGGCGTACCGGCCGATGTAGTTCGGCTGCGTAGCCGTAGGGTGGGCAAAGGCGCGCTCTTCGCGCGCCGTGCCCACCATCTATCGTTAGCTCAATAGTGAATGGTGGGAACGCTTCGCTTTGCCCACCCTGCTCGCTCCCCTCACGCCTTCTCCAGCGCCGCCGTCAGATCCTCGATCAGATCGTCCGCATGCTCGAGCCCCGCGGAGAAGCGGATGAAGCCCTCGCTGATGCCGAGCGCGGCGCGGTCTTCCGGCTTCAGGCGCTGATGCGTCGTGGTCGCCGGATGCGTGACGAGGCTCTTGGCGTCGCCGAGATTGTTCGAGATCTTCGCGAGCTTGAGCTCGTTGAGCACGCGGAACGCGGCCGCCTTGCCGCCCTTGACCTCGAAGCCGACCAGCGTCGAGCCGCCGCGCATCTGCTTCTTCACCAGCGCCGCCTGCGGATGATCGGCGCGGCCGGGATAGATCAGCCGCGAGATTTTGGGATGGCTCGCCAGCACCTCGGCGACGCGGGCCGCGGTGTCGGTCTGCGCGCGCACGCGCACGGCCAGCGTCTCCAGGCCCTTGAGCAGAACCCAGGCGTTGAACGGCGAGATCGACGGCCCGGTCTGGCGCATGAAATTGTGGAGGTGCTCGGCGATGAAGGCTTCCGAGGACAGGATGATGCCGCCGAGGCAGCGGCCCTGGCCGTCGATGTGCTTGGTCGCGGAATAGACCACGACGTCGGCCCCTAACGCGAGCGGGCTCTGCCAGATCGGGGTTGCGAACACGTTGTCGACGACGAGCCGCGCGCCGCCCTTGTGCGCGATCTCGGCGATCCCGGGGATGTCGAGCACGTCGAGCGTCGGATTGGTCGGGCTCTCCAGGAAGAACGTCTTGGTGTTCGGTCGCAAGGCCCGCTGCCACTGGTCGAGATCGAGGCCGTCCACCAGCGTGGTCTCGATGCCGTAGCGCGGCAACAGGTCCTGGATGACGTAGAGGCACGAGCCGAACAGCGCGCGGGAGGCGACCACGTGGTCGCCGGCCTTCAGCGGCGCCAGGATCGCGGTCGTTACCGCGGCCATGCCGGTCGCGGCCGAACGCGCCGCCTCGGCGCCCTCGAGCTCGATCATGCGGCGCTCGAACATCGCGATGGTGGGGTTGGAGTAGCGCGAATAGATGAAGCCGGGATCCTCGCCCTTGAACCGCGCCTCGCACTCCTCGGCGCTGTTGTAGACGTAGCCTTGCGTCAGGAACAGCGCCTCCGACGTCTCGCCAAATTGCGAGCGCAGGGTGCCGGAATGGACCAGACGGGTTTCGGGGCGGTAAGCAGCAGGCGACTTCGACATAGGTACCTCCGACATGACCGTCTCGTCGAAAACGGTCACAAAAAAACCGGCCTGGATATATCCACGGGCCGGGATCACAGAGGTCCCCGGCCTGTTTAGCGACTTATTTAACGTGGCTGCAAGCCGGCCGGCTCAAATCACCACGGGATAAGTGATGCTCATATTCCGCAATGGCCTTTCCGTCAAGGCGTCCATCGGATAGCCGTAAAAGGCTAGTATTTCCCACATGTCCGGATGCGTTTGACCCCTGACGAGGACCCCCGGTTGAGTTTCACGATTGCCGCCGACGCCAATGGTATCCTGCCCGACCGCATGATCGCGGCGATGGCGGAGGGCGGCCTCATCCTGCCCGCCTACGACTTCGTCGAAAGCCAGATCCAGCCGGCGAGCCTCGATTTGCGTCTCGGCGACATCGCCTATCGCGTCCGCGCCAGCTTCCTGCCCGGTCCCGGCGCCACGGTGGCCGAGCGCATCGACGAGTTGAAGCTGCACGAGTTCAGCCTTGCCGACGGCGCGGTGCTCGAAACCAACTGCGTCTACATCGTGCCGCTGCTGGAAAGCCTCGCGCTGCCGCCGGAGATCGTCGCGGCCGCGAACCCGAAGAGCTCCACCGGCCGGCTCGACGTCTTCACCCGCGTGATCGCCGACGGCACCCGCCGCTTCGACATGATCGGCGCCGGATATCACGGCCCGCTCTATGCCGAGATCAGCCCGAAGACGTTTCCGGTGCTGGTGCGCGAAGGCTCGCGCCTCTCGCAGGTGCGCTTCCGCACCGGTGACGCCATCCTCAATGCCGACGAACTCGACGCGCTGCATGCGTCCGAGCGCCTCGTCGACATCGACGATGCCGATCTGTCCGGCGGCGTCGCCGTCTCCGTCGATCTGTCCGGCGAGAAGGCCAGCGGCTTCGTCGGTTATCGCGCCAAGCGCCACACCGGCGTCGTCGATGTCGATCGCCGCTCCGGCTATTCCGTCGAGGACTTCTGGGAGCCGATCTCGGCCCGTCCCGACGGCAGCCTGATCCTCGATCCCGGCGAGTTCTACATCCTCGCCTCGAAAGAGGCCGTGCAGGTGCCGCCCGACTTTGCCGCTGAGATGGTGCCGTTCGATCCGCTGGTCGGCGAATTCCGCGTGCACTATGCCGGCTTTTTCGATCCCGGCTTCGGCTATGCCGGCGCCGGCGGGCTGGGATCGCGCGCCGTGCTGGAGGTGCGCTCGCGCGAAGTGCCGTTCATCCTCGAGCACGGCCAGATCGTCGGCCGCCTCGTCTACGAGAAGATGCTGGCCCGCCCCGACGCGATGTACGGCCAGCGCATCGGCTCGAACTACCAGGCGCAGGGATTGAAGCTCTCGAAACATTTTCGGGTGTAGCCACATCCCCAACTGTCATGCCCCGGCTTGACCGGGGCATCCAGTACGCCGCGGCGTCTCGATTCAATCACAACGGCCTCTGGAATACTGGATCGCCCGGTCTTCGCCGGGCGATGACAGCGAATGTGTGGCGTGTTGCGCCGCCTCAGCCGCGATGACACACTCCCGCAAAACAACAAGCCGGGAGCGAACATGACCGCCGCAGCCGACTCCGCGCAGGACGCCCAATGGAAACGCTGGCGCGCGGTCGCCGATCTCTATCACGCCTATTTCACCGGCCTCATCCTGACCGTGGTCACGCGGCGCGGTACGGCGGATGCCGCGGAGTTCGTCTTCCGCGTGTTCCGTCGCCAGCAGCAGGAGCGTTTCCTGCCGGGGCTTGCGAAGCTCGGCCTTAGCCATCTGCCGCCGGCGGTCGCGGCTGCTCAATATCACTATCTCTCCAACTGGATCGGCGGCGTACATGTCGAATACATGTATGAGAGCGACGTTAAGGCCTGGATCCGCTATCCGCCGCCGCGCTGGATCTGGAAGGGCACCGCGATCTGCGGCGTGCCGGGCGAGGTTTCTCGCGCGATGCTGCGCGGCTGGCACGCCAACAACGGCGTGGCCCTCGGGGATCTGCGCCTCGGCTTCGTCTGCACCAAGCAGAGCGTCGACGGCCAGGACGGGCTCGAAGGCTATTACCATCAATACGACCATCCGCTCGAGCTCGACCAGCGACTGGTGTTCGCGCGGCACCTCGAGGCGCCGCTGTTCAATGCTGCGACCGCGCCGGCGCTGCCGGTCGCGAGCTGGCCGAAGCCGCGGCTGGAAAAAGCCTATCGCAACTATGCGATGGAATATGTCCGCACCGCCGCGCCCGTGATGGTGCAGCTGTTCGGCCCGGAAGACGCCGGCTATCTGCTGCATCTCACCGGCAGGCTGATCGGGATGCAGTATTTCGACGAGGTCGCGGCGGCGCTCACGATGAGCCGCGGCGGCGCGAGGGAGTTCGCATCGTTCCTGAACGCGTTGTTCGCCGCGCAGGACGACCGTGTTGAGATGACGCAGTCCGAAGGCACTTTCGAGCTCCGCCAGCAGAGCTGGAAGTTGATGGACGACGTCGCTGACTATCATCGCGCCTGCGCCAAGGTGCTGGAGGGATTGCTCGAGGGATTGGCTGCCGGCTGCGGTCGGCATATCAGCGTCCACATGCGCCCGGCCGCAGGCGGCCGTCCGCCGCTGGTCTGGACGATCGAATAGCGAAGGCTCGATCCGCGGGCTTCGCCTCTCCCCGCGTGCGGGGAGAGGCCGACGCGCGTAGCGCGGCGGGTGAGGGGGGCTCTCCGCGAGTCCAGCTCTCACCGTCCTCGCGGAGACTCCCCCTCACCCCGACCCTCTCCCCGCAAGCGGGGAGAGGGAGAAAAGGCAATTCCACCCACTGAAATGCGCTGCCGCAGGGCACGCCTGCATCAGGCGCAGGAGGAATCGGCGCGTGCCGTGCTAACAAGCCCCTGGCCGCGCCTTTTGCGCGATGAAATTTATTGGCACACCTAGTCATTGCCGCGCCGCAAATGGCGCTCGTGCCCGGGAGAGGACATGTCCGACATCGCCGAGATCCCGGTCGATGAACAAGAACGCCCGCTGCCGCCGCTCCCGCGTCCCGTGAAGAGCGCGCTGGTGGACGGGCCGATCCTGCGCACGCTGCTCTCCCTCGCCTGGCCGAACGTGATCGCGCTGTCGGCCGGCACCTGCACGGTGATCGCCGAGACCTCCTATATCGGCCGGCTCGGCGTCGAGGCGCTGGCCGCTATGGCGCTGGTGTTTCCGACAGTGATCCTGACCATGACGATGTCGGGCGGCGCCATGGGCGGCGCGGTGGCCTCCGCCATTGCTCGGGCGCTCGGCGCCGGCGATCGCGAGCGCGCCGGCACGCTCGCCGCGCATGCGATGCTGATCGGCATCAGCTTCGGTCTCGTCTTCATGCTGGGCATGCTGATCTTCGGACCCAGGGTGCTCGAAATGCTCGGCGGCCGCGGCGATGTGCTCACGCATGCGATCGCCTACACGCAGGTGTTTTTCGGCGGCGCCGTGCTGCCCTGGCTGCTCAACACCATGGCGGGCATCTTGCGCGGCACCGGCAACATGAAGCTGCCGTCGTTCCTCATCCTCAACTCCGCGGCCTGGCAGATCCTGCTCGGCGGCACGCTCGGCCTCGGGCTCGGGCCGGTGCCGCAGTTCGGCATGCGCGGCGTCGCGGCCGGCGCGCTGATCGCCTATTGCTTCAACATCTGCATCATGGGCTGGTACCTGTTCTCGGGACGCGCGCGGATCGCACCGAAGCTGCGCGGCTTGCGCATCCAGTGGGCGATGTTCTTCGACATCCTGAAGGTCGGCGCCATCGCCTGCTTCTCGCCGCTGCAATCGGTGCTGACGATCTCGATCTTCACCCACATGCTGGCGAAGTTCGGCACCGCGATCCTCGCCGGCTACGGCATCGGTGCGCGGCTGGAATTCCTGCTGACCTCGATCGCGTTCTCGTTCGGCATCGCCTCGGTGCCGATGGTCGGCATGGCCATCGGCGCCGGCCGCATCGCGCGTGCCCGGCGCATTGCCTGGATCGCGGGCGCGAGCGCATTCGTCGCGGTCGGTGCGCCGGCGTGCCTGGTCGCACTGTTCCCCGATCTCTGGGTCAACATCTTCACCGACAGCGCGACCGTGCGCGCGACCAGCCACCAATATCTGTCGACGGTGGCGCCGTTCTACGCCTTCATCGGGCTCGCCTCGACGATGTATTTCTCCTCGCAAGGCGCGGCCAAGGTGATCGGGCCGGTGCTGGCGCAGACCGTGCGGCTGATCTACATCTCGGCGACCGGCTGGTGGCTGTCGACGCATGACGCCAGCGCGCAGAGCTTCTTCTGGCTGGCCGCGAGCTCGATGGTCGTGCTGGGCCTGCTGTCGTGCTCCAGCGTGGTGCTGACCCGCTGGGGACCACGCGAGAGCAAGCCCGCGATCAGGCCGGCTCTCTCAGGTGTTGCGGACTAGCGATGCCTGTGGCGGCGATGGCCGCCACCGCCGCCGGCATTGGCGAGCCGCATCAATTGCGGGATCATCGCCATCATGTCGCCACCACTGGTGCCGCCGAGCATGCCCATGATGTCGCCGCCGCCCATGCCGCCGAGCCCCGTTGGCATATAGCCGCCTCCACCCATCGGCGTGTAGCCGCCATAATTGGGCGCACCAAACCCGCCGCCGAGATTGCCGCCACCGAGACCACCGAGGCCACCGCCGCCCATCATGCCGCCGAAGCCGCCGCCGCCGTTCTCCATCATCCGGCTCATCATCGGACCCATGGTCTGCATCAGCATGGCGAAGCGGCGCTTGCCCATCTTCGCCTTCATCATCTCCAGCATCGGCGCCATCTGGGTCATCATGTCCTCGCCGCCGGCACCTCCGCCGCCACCGTAGCCTGCGAACTGCGCCTTCGCGGGCGTGCTCGCGACCGAGAACAGCAGCAGCACGGCGGCTGCCTGGCAGATCACCTTGTCCGCACCTCTCATGGCATGCTCCTCGCGTGCGTGGCTTCGCCGGGAGAGCAGAGCCAACCGGACGCACGCGGCCATGGTTAGGGCCGAGGAGAGGAGGGCTCTGTGAGAAAAATCACAGAGCTGCGGGGCCTGGGCCGCCGTTACGCTGCGGCTGGCGGAAACGCCTTGTGCAAGGCGATCACGGCCTCCCCGGTTTGCTCCTGGACGTAAGCCGCAAGCTCGTTCGGCAGCATGTCGATGGTCCAGAGCAAGCGGCTCTTGCCATCGCCGTCGGCGATCACCTGCACCGAGGCGCTGTAGTGCTTCAGCCGCTCGTTGTTGATGGCATAGACGAGGCGCTGTCGCGCATCGTTGCAATCGACCAGCACCTCGCGCGCAACGGAACCGTTGGCGAAGGTGACGATGCGTGCATCGCCATCGAGCGTGCAGGCCGTGACGAAGCCCGGCACCAGTCGCCGGTGCAGCGCGCCGAAATCGCGCACCGCGTCCCAGACGTCGCGCGCGGGGGCATTGAGGGGGACGTCGTTGTGGATGGAGGCCATGATCAAGTCCTTTGATGTGGAGAGGCGAGCCATGAGGCCGTCAGCTCAAGTGTCATCGCCCGCCTTGTGCGCACTTGCGCACTGGGGCGGGCGATCCAGTACTCCGTGACGCCAGTGATGAAATCGAGAAGCCGCGGTGTACTGGATGCCCCGGTCAAGCCGGGGCATGACGGCGCGCGTGGTGGGGACCATCGCCCTCACACACAAACCGCCTCGACATTGTTGCCGTCCGGATCGATCAGAAACGCCGCGTAATAGGTCGGGCTGTAATCCTTGCGCGGGCCGGCGCCGCCATTGTCGCGGCCGCCGCTCTTCAGGCCCTCGCTGTGGAACGCCTTGACCGCGTCATGAGTCCCGGCGCGAAACGCGATATGCGCGCCGTCGGCCTTCCGCCCCTTGTTCAGGTGCAGCCACAGCGCCGGCTCGCCCTTCGGCCCGAAGCCGGCATAGCCGTCGCCGCTCGAGCACAGGACGTAGCCGAGCGGCGCCAGCACAGCGGTGTAGAACCGCGTGGCGGCATCGAGATCGGCTACGCGAAGTCCGATGTGGTCGTACATGTTCGTCTCCATTGCAAAGCGCGCCGCGAGTGGCGCACGCCGGAGACGAACCTAGTCAATTGAGGGCAGGCCGCTCTTGGAGAATCTTGCGCCCGGCGCCCGGCTAGTTCGCCGGTACGCCCGCCTGCCAGCGGACCACCCGTTTCAGGTGATAGACCTGAACCCACATGTTCGCTCCAATCACGCTGAT
Source organism: Bradyrhizobium sp. WSM2254 (assembly GCF_000472645.1). Taxonomy (NCBI): domain Bacteria; kingdom Pseudomonadati; phylum Pseudomonadota; class Alphaproteobacteria; order Hyphomicrobiales; family Nitrobacteraceae; genus Bradyrhizobium; species Bradyrhizobium sp. WSM2254. The sequence continues at coordinate 336,259 of NZ_AXAB01000001.1, forward strand.
CGTTGCGACGATCAGGGCTGTGAGCTTCTGCGGTGTATGCAAGGCGAGGACGAGCAGGAACGCGGAAAGGGCCGCCGTGACGCCGAAGCTGAACCAGAGCCCAACGAGCCGTGGTGCAAACCAGGCCGGCTGACCGTCGCTGTCCCACTGCATCGGAATCCTGCGCGAGCTGATCCGGCGGCCGTAATAGAGGGCACAACCCGCGATGAAGGCGAGGCCGACGACAAGCGCGATCAGCGTGGCCGCAATCACGTCACTCGAGGCACTGTTCATCTGCCGGTTCGCCGCGTTGAAGGGGCGCCAGGTCGCCCTTTGGTTGTAGTACCGCGCGATGTACCGCAAGCGCCAGCGCGTCACACCTGTCTGGTCAACAGACTGTTACCCTGCGATGCGGCCGACGTGTCTCAGTTGAGGACGAGGCGTTCCCCGAAGATCCTGCGCTCGCCCTTCGACGCCTGCCGGAACTTCGTCGGCGACACGCCGGCGGCACGATGGAAGGTGCGGACGAAATTGGAGAGATCGCCGAAGCCGACGTCATAGGCGACGTCGGTGACCGCGATGTCGTCCTCGGTGAGCAGGCGCGCGGCGTGTCGCAGCCGCGAGCGCACCAGATATTGATGCGGGGTGACGCCGAGCACGGCCGAGAACAGCCGCAGGAAATGGAACGGGCTCAGTCCCGCCTGCCGCGCGGCCTGTTCAAGGTCGACCTCTTCATGCGAGTTGGCGTCGATCCACAGCGCGGCTTCGACGGCGCGGCGGCGGTCGCGTGCGGTGGGTGTGGCCGGCTTGCGCGCCTTGCCCGAGACGACGTCAACGAAGCGGCCGGCGAGGATCTGGCCGATCTCGTCGAGGCCCAGATCGCTGTTGCCATCTGCCGCCGTCTGGGCGAGTTCGCCCAGCACCATCAGCTCGGGCAGCGGCGGTGTCGCGCCGACCTTCCAGATCTCGCGCCGTCCCCCGAGGGCATCGACCAGGTCCTCGCTGAAGAAGAAGCCCAGGCAGACGTCGCCGCTGACATGCTCATGCGTGCAGGTGTATTCCTCGCCGGGCGCGCCGACCAGCATCGAGCCTGCCACCAGTTCGAAGAAGCCGGCGCGGCAATGGCAGCCGAAGCTGCCGGCGCGGACATAGGCGATGGAATGGCCGGTGCGGCACTCCGCAAACGGCGTGTCGTCCGGCCCCGCATCGCAGCGGAACTCGGAGACCGTGATCGAGCGTGTCGTCAGCAGCGTGGTTGCATCCATGCCACCTATCTAGGTGGAGGGCCTCGGCGGGGCAACGGGCAGCAACACCTCGAACAGGGTCTTGCTGGCGACCGGATGGGCGCCCTCGAGCGCCAGCAATCGCCGCTTGGAGATCACCCCGCCATAGGGCGAGAGCCGGTCGGTGTAATTGCCGGCCTCCAGCACGCGGTGGCAGGGCACGATCAGCATGTAGCGATTTTTCGCAACCGCCTGCGCCACCGAATGCGCCGCGCCGGAGGCCCCCAGCGCCTTGGCGACCTCGTGATAGGTGCGCGTCTCCCCGCGCGGGATCGTGCAGGCGTATTCGTAGACCCGCCGGTTGAAGCCGGGCACGCCGCCGGCATCCAGGCTGACGTCGGAAAAGTCGGGATCGTTGCCCTGCAGCAGGCCCACGATGCCCTCGATCGCAAGCTCGGCATTCAATGGAGGCTGCTGCTCGCGCGCCTCGGGATGGACCTGGAAAATCCGGCGGCGGGTGTCGATCTCCCGCGCCTCCGGCAATTGCACGGCCACAACGCCGGTGCTGCTCCAGATGATGCCGCAGCGCCCGATTGCCGTGTCGAATATCGTATAGCCACGCCCCACCATGCACACGCCCCACTCAGTGCACGTCTCTCCCCAGACACGAGATCATAACACCGCCACAATCCGGCGCACCTGGAATCTTACTGAGACATTAACAACCGTCCGGCTAGGAGCGCCAAACCGCTTGGCGAGACGCGCCGTCTCGGCTAATCAGGACGGGCGTGAGCAGCGCATCCGCGGGCGTAGTTCAATGGTAGAACGGCAGCTTCCCAAGCTGCATACGAGGGTTCGATTCCCTTCGCCCGCTCCATCCTGCTTCGCGCGAAGGCGCTTCGCAGGATTTCCAGTCTTCGGCGACGCAATGCAGGATGCCCTTCGAAGCGTTAGCGGAGAAGGGTGCTAACCTGGCAGGCTTCGCAGAAACTCCACGATCGCAGCGTTCACCTCCGCCGGTCGCTCCTGCTGCGTCCAGTGTCCGCAACCCGGCAGCATCCTGATCTCGCGCAACTGCGGCACAAATTGCTTCATGTTGGCGAGGAGCTCGGCGGTGCCGGGGAAGGCGAGGACCATGTCGTGGTCGCCGGCGATGAAGAGTGAAGGCACCACCACCTTCACACCCTCGAAGGCCCCCATCAGCTCCCAGTTGCGATCGATGTTGCGGTAGTAGTTGAGCGGCCCGCGGAAACCGCTGCGGGCAAATTCGCCGCCGTAATAATCGAGGTCGGCGGCGCTCAGCCATGACGGCAGCGGTACCTGCACTTTCGGCAACATGCCGTCCTTGCGCGAGACCATGCCGACGCCGACGGTCCTGCCGGCGCGCTCGGCGTTGGCGCGGATCGCCGCCGCCCCTTCGCCGGAGCCGCCGAAGAGCATGGCGCCGAGCGTTGCGCGCGGATCCCGGTCGAACTCCGCTTCGGCGACCCCCGGCTCCTGGAAGTACAGCTGATAGAACTGCGCATCCGCCGTCTGCGGCATGACGCTCGTCGGCCGCACCGGACCGCGCGGCCGATAGGGCACGCTGAGGATGGCGGCAGCGCGGAAGCGATCAGGCCGCAGGCGCGCCGTGTGCCAGGCGATCGTCGCGCCCCAGTCATGTCCGACGATGACGGCGTCCTTCGCTTCGAAGGCGTCGAGCACGCCGACGAGATCGCCGACCATGTGGAGGATCGTGTACTGGTCGATTGCTTCGGGCCGGTCGCTCTTGCCGTAGCCGCGCATGTCGGGCGCGACCGCGTGGTAGCCGGCCGCCGCCAGCGCCTCGAGCTGGTGGCGCCAGGAGTACCAGCCTTCCGGAAAGCCGTGGCAGAGCAGCACCATTGGCCCCTTGCCCTGCTCGGCGACGTTGAGGCTGATACCGTTGGCCTTGATCGTCCGCTGCGTCGGCTCGCCCATCTCGTCGCCTCCCGATTATTTGTGGTTGGGGCGCATCCTAATCGGGTCTGCGAGCTCCGCAAAGATTCTAATATATTGGACTGCCGCTCGCGGCGTTCGCCTCCGTCCGCGCTAAGCTACCGCTCGCCCTGATGGGTGCGGTCCTCGTGTCGGGCAATGTTCGGATGAAGACCATGGACCAGCAGAAACTCGATCGCGCGATCGGTCGTCGCTTGAAGACCCTGAGGACGCAGGCGGGCATGACGTTGAACGAACTTGCAGGCCGCTCCGGCGTCAGCCGAGCCATGATCGGGCGGGTGGAGCGGGCGCAGAGCAGTGCAACGGCGGCGCTGCTCAACAAGCTCTGTGCGGCGCTCGACGTCACGCTGAGCGACGTCGTCGCGCTCGCGGAGAAGCCGCCGGAGCGGCTGATGCGGCTTGCCGACCAGCCGCTTTGGCGTGATCCCGACAGCGGCTACCGCAGGCGCCATGCCTCGCCGCCGGACGCGGCAAGCGGCATCGAGATCATCGTCGTCGACCTGCCGGCCGGCGCGCGCGTCTCCTACAGCCCCTGGGGCCGCAACGCCTTCACCCAGCAACTGCTGATGCTGGAGGGCGCGGTCTGCGTGCATATCGACGCCAAGACGGTGCGCCTGCGCGAGGGCGATTGTCTCGATTTCGACGTGATGCGTGCGGTGACCTTCGAGAACGAAACCAGACAGGACGCGCGCTACGTCATCATCACGCGGCGCGGCACTTCTTACGGGAAAATGTGATGCCGATGATCGTGCGGGACGCCACGCTGGAGGATGCCGAAGATATTTTGGCCATCTACAACCATGCCGCGATCAACACCACGGCGGTCTGGACCGACGGCCCGGTTGATCTCGATTCGCGGCGCGCGTGGATCCGGGCGCGACGGGAAGCCGGCTATCCCGTTCTGGTCGCGATGAAGGGCCGGGATGTGGTCGGCTTCGCGTCCTTCGGCGATTTCCGTCCCTGGCCCGGCTATCGCCACACGGTCGAGAATTCCGTCTATGTCGACGAGCGGCATCATCGTGCGGGCATCGGCCGCGGCCTGATGGTTGCGCTGATCGAGCGGGCCACGGCGCTGAACAAGCACACGATGGTCGCCGCGATCGAGGCTTCGAATTCCGCCTCGATCGCGCTGCACGCCTCGTTCGGCTTTGCCGAGGTCGGCCGGATGCCTGAGGTCGGCTGCAAGTTCGGCCGCTGGCTCGATATGGTCCTCATGCAGATGCGGCTTTCAAGCGGAGTGAGGCCGTGACGATGCAGGTTCGTACCGGCGACACGTTCGATCCGCGCGTCGTCGCGCTGCTCGACCATCATGTCACGGCGGCGCGGGCGCAGACCGCGCCGGGCAGCGCCCATGCGCTCGATCTGGCAGGCCTTCGCGCGAGCGACGTCGCGTTCTGGTCCGGATGGGACGGCGAGACGCTGGTCGCCACCGGCGCGCTGAAGACGCTGTCGGCCACCCATGGCGAGGTGAAGTCGATGCATACGCTTCAGACCACGCGGCGGCGCGGCTTTGGCGGCCAGATGCTTCGCCACATCATCAGTGAAGCCCGCGCGCGCGACTTGACGCGGCTCAGCCTCGAGACCGGCTCGTGGGACTATTTCAGGCCGGCCCACGCGCTGTACCGGGCGCACGGCTTCGTCCCCTGCGGCCCGTTCGAGGGCTATGTCGAGGATCCCAACAGCCTGTTCCTGACGCTGGATCTGAGCGGCAGCTGAGGCCGCCGACGAGGTGGGGCCCCGGTGCAGCCGGGCTCGAAAAATCCGACACGCCCCTCAAAATGAGTTGCGTACCTCAAAACACATCTGCTAGCCTTCAGCCATGGCCCAAGAGAGCTACTCAGACACGCTCACTGCCACCGCGCTGACCCTGAAGGACATCGCGCGCGAGGCGGGCGTGAGCTTGGCGACCGTGGACCGGGTCCTGCACAATCGCCCGGGTGTGCGGCCGGACACGGTCAGGCGCGTCAAAGAGATCATCGAGCGCAACTCCTTCCAGCCGCATGTGGCCGCCGCAGAGCTCGCCCGTGCCCGCGCCCGCCGCTTTGCCTTCGTGATGCCGTCCGGGCCGAACCCGTTCATGCAGCAGATCGAGGCCTATCTCGGCGAGATGTCGGCGTGGCTCTCGGCGCGTCGCCTGAGTGTCGAGATGGTCGCAACCGACGTGTTCGATCCCTCCGTGCTCGCGGTTTCGCTGGAGACGCTCTTCGGCGACTACGACGGCGTCGCCGTGGTGGCGCTGGATCATCCCGGCGTCCGCGCCGCGATCAACGATCTCGTCGACGCCGGCACCAAAGTGGTCACGCTGGTCTCGGACGTGCCGACGTCGCGGCGCCACCATTATGTCGGCATCGACAACATCGCCGCGGGGCGCACCGCCGGTGCGCTGGTCGGTCGGCTGGTCGGCGGGCGGACCGGCAAGGTTGCCATCGTCGCCGGCTCGCAGGGCCTGCGCGATCACGCCGAGCGCATTTTCGGCTTCAACCAGGTGATGGCGTCGGAATTCCCTGGTCTCGCCGTGCTGCCGGTGCTGGAAGGGCGCGACGAGGACGAGCGTTCGGAGCAGCTGCTGGCCCGGCTGTTCGGCAGGCATTCTGACATTGTCGGCCTTTATAACGTCGGCGCCGGCACGCAAGGCGTCGCCAAGGCGTTGAGCGATTCCGGCCGCGACAAGCAGGTGGTCTTTGTCGGGCACGACGTCACGGCGCTGACGCGCCGGCTGCTGTTGCAGGGCGTGATGGATGCCGCGATCTCGCAGAACCCAGGACATGAAGCGCGCGCCGCCGTGCGCGTGCTGCTTGCGCTCGCCCGCGGCGAGCCGATCTTGCGCGAACAGGAGAAGATCAGGATCGACATCGTGATGCGGGATAATCTGCCCTAGCGGCAGGCGATTTTTGAAACGGCCCGTGGCGGGGAAGGCGACGCAAGATCGCACGCTGCGACAGGTGAATGGGAGGGATGGCGTGTATCTCGGAATGGACATCGGTACGTCCGGTGTGAAGGCGGTGCTCGTGAGCGAAGCCGGCGCGATTCTCGCGACGGCGGCGCGCGAGCTTGCGCTGTCGCATCCCGCGCCGCTGTGGTCCGAGCAGGATCCCGACGCCTGGGTCGACGCGGCGACCGGCGCGGTCGACGATCTCGCATCCCGCCATCCGCGTGAGGTCGCGCGGGTAGCCGGCATCGGACTATCCGGCCAGATGCATGGCGCGACGCTGCTGGGCGAGAACGGCCGCCCGTTGCGTCCCGCAATCCTCTGGAACGACGGCCGCTCGCAGGCCGAATGCGGCGAGCTCGAGCGACGCTGTCCGTCACTGCACGCCATCGCCGGCAATCTCGCGATGCCGGGCTTCACCGCGCCAAAGCTGCTCTGGGTCGCGCGGCATGAGCCGGACATCTTCGAGCGCGTCGCAAAAGTGCTGCTGCCGAAGGCCTATGTCCGCTATCGCCTCACCGGCGAAATGGTCGAGGACATGTCGGACGCCGCCGGTACGCTGTGGCTCGACGTCGGCCAGCGCCGCTGGTCGGAGGCTCTGCTGCAGGCCACCGGGCTCGATCTGCGTCACATGCCGCGCCTCGTCGAAGGCAGCGAGACCAGCGCGGTGCTCGCGCCGGACCTGGCGCAGCGCTGGGGCATGGCGAAAGGTGTCGTGGTGGCCGGCGGCGCCGGCGACTGCGCGGCGAGCGCGATCGGGCTCGGCGCCATCGCACCCGGAGATGCGTTTCTGTCGCTGGGAACTTCAGGTGTGGTGTTCCGCGTCACCGATCGCTTTGCGCCGGCGCCGGCTTCAGCCGTGCATGCCTTCTGTCACGCGCTGCCCGGGCTCTGGCACCAGATGGGCGTGATGCTGTCGGCGGCGGCCTCGCTCGCCTGGCTCTCCGGCGTGATGGAGACGCCGGCCGCGGCGCTGCTGGCGCCACTCGGCGAGCGTGTCGATGGACCGAGCCCGATCAAGTTCCTGCCCTATCTCGATGGCGAGCGCACGCCGCACAACGATGCCGCCGCCAGCGGCGCCTTCGTCGGTTTGCGCGGCGCGACCGGGCGCGGCGAGATCGTGCAGGCCGTGCTCGAAGGCGTCGCCTTCGCCGCGCGCGACAATCTGGCGGCACTGAGCGCGGCGAGCGCGCCGATCGTGGAAGTCGATCTCGTCGGCGGCGGCTCGCGCTCGCAACTCTGGGCCCAGATCTGTGCCGACGTGCTCGGCATTTCCGTCCATCGCGTCGAGGAAGGCGAGGTGGGGGCCGCGCTCGGCGCCGCGCGGCTCGGGCGCCTTGCCGCCACCGGTGAAGATCCCGCCGAAGTTTGCACGCGCCCGCGCCGACTCGCGAGTTTCGCGCCCCGCGCATCCGTCACCGCCGCCTATGACGATGCCTATCGTCGCTGGCGCGCGCTTTATCCCGCGTTGAAGGAGTCCGCCTAAGTGAACGCGTCAGCCAAATTCTTCGAGGCAAGCACGCCTGTCGCCTTCGCCGGCCAGGATGCCGGACAAGCGCCCGCCTTCCGCTGGTACGACAAGGATCGCCTCGTCCATGGCCGCCGGCTCGAGGATCACCTGCGCTTTGCGGTCTGCTACTGGCACTCCTTCTGCTGGCCGGGCGGCGATCCCTTCGGCGGCGAGACGTTCGTGCGGCCCTGGCACCACGGCAGCGATGCGATGGCGCAGGCACGGGCCAAGGCCGATGTCGCCTTCGAGCTGTTCCGCCTGCTTGACGTGCCCTTCTTCACCTTCCACGACGTCGATGCGGCGCCGGAAGGTGCTTCGCTCGCGGAGTCCGTCGCCAACCTCAACGCGATCGCCGATCTGTTCGAAGCGAAGATGGCCTCCGCCAAAGTCCGGCTGCTCTGGGGCACCGCCAATCTGTTCACGCATCGCCGCTACATGGCGGGCGCCGCGACCAATCCGGACCCTGACATCTTCACCTATGCCGCCGGCCAGGTCCGTGCCGCGCTGGAGGTGACGCACCGGCTCGGTGGCCAGAACTATGTGCTGTGGGGCGGGCGCGAGGGCTACGAGACGCTGCTCAACACCGATCTCAAGCGCGAGCTCGACCAGCTCGGCCGCTTCGTCTCGCTCGTCGTCGAGCACAAGCACAAGATCGGCTTCAAGGGCCCGATCCTGATCGAGCCGAAGCCGAAGGAGCCGACCAAGCATCAATATGATTTCGACGTCGCCACCTGCTACGGCTTCCTCGCGCGCTACGATCTCCTCAAGGACGTCAAGCTCAACATCGAGCAGAACCACGCCATCCTCGCCGGCCATTCCTTCCATCACGAGGTCGCGCTCGCCGAGGCGCTCGGCGTCTTCGGCTCGCTCGACGTCAACCGCGGCGACGATCTGCTCGGCTGGGACACCGACCAGTTCGCGATGAATGTGCCGGAGCTTGCACTGGTGTTCCACGAGATCCTGAACCGCGGCGGCTTCACCTCGGGCGGGCTCAATTTCGACGCCAAGATCCGGCGTCAGTCGATCGACCCCGACGATCTGATCCATGCCCATGTCGGCTCGATGGATGCCTGCGCGCGCGCCTTCCTCGCCGCTGCCGACATGCTCGATGCCGGCGCCCTCTCCGCGCCGCTTACTAAGCGCTACGAAGGATGGGCGAGCCCCGAGGGCCGGGCCATCCTCGGCGGCCAGCGCTCGCTCGCCGATCTCGCCGATCGTGCGCTCGGCTCCGGCTTCGATCCGCAGCCGCGCTCGGGCCGGCAGGAATATCTGGAATCCCTGGTCAACCGCTATGTCTGAGGAAGGCCCGCTGATGACAAATGCTGAAGCAACGCCGGTGCTCCAACTCTCCGGCATCGGGAAGGAGTTCGGCGCAATCCGCGCACTGCATGACGTCGACATGCAGGTCCTTCCCGGCGAGGTGGTCGGCCTGATGGGCGACAACGGCGCGGGCAAGTCGACGCTGGTCAAGATCATCGCCGGCAATTTCCGCCCCAGCCATGGCGAGATCCGCTTTGCCGGCAGCGCGGTCCATTTCAATCGGCCGATCGATGCCCGCACGGTCGGCATCGAGGTGGTCTATCAGGACCTTGCACTGGCCGACAATCTGACCGCGGCCGCCAACGTGTTTCTCGGCCGCGAGCTGAAGCGCAAGTTTGGCCCGCTTGCCTTGCTCGACCACAAGGCGATGGCGGCGCGTGCGCTGGAATTGTTCGGCGAGCTGCGATCGGAAACGCGGCCCGACGATCTCGTCAAGCAGATGTCGGGCGGCCAGCGCCAGGCGGTCGCGATCGCGCGGACGCGGCTCTCAAATGCGAGGCTGGTGATGATGGACGAGCCGACCGCTGCGATCTCGGTCCGCCAGGTCGAGCAGGTGCTGAGCCTGATTCACCGGCTGAAGGAGCAAGGCGTCGCCGTGATGCTGATCTCGCACCGCATGCCCGACGTGTTCGCGGTGTGCGACCGCGTGATCGTCATGCGCCGCGGCGAGAAGCGCGCCGACAAGGCGATCCATACGACGTCCCCCGAGGAAGTCACCGCACTCATCACCGGCGCGAAGGAGGCGGCGTAATGGCCATGCAGTTGGAATCCCCGGTCAGCTTCTCGAATGTCGGCGAGATTAAATGGTGGCGGCGTGGCATCTTCGCCTCCCAGACCGGATACGTCCTGCTAGCGCTCCTGGTGCTGATGGTCGTGATGCATTTTGCCAGCCCCTATTTCTTCACCCAGGGCAATATGCAGAACGTGGCGAAGAACTTTTCCTTTATCGCCATTGCCACCCTGGGCGTCACCTTCGTCATCATTACCGGCGGTATAGATCTCTCAGTCGGCTCGCTGATGTGCTTCTCCGCCATGATCACATCGATGGTCATGTCGGGCCTCTCGACGCCAGGCATGCCCGGCGCGTCGCTGTTCGTGCACCTCGCGGCCGACGGCAAGACCGTGGTAGCGAACCTGCCGGGCCTGATCCTGGTCGTCTCGATCGTCGCGGGCCTCGCGGTCGCGTTTCTCGTCGGGCTCGTCAACGGCTTCTGCATCGCAGTGCTCGGGCTGTCGCCCTTCGTCACCACGCTCGGCATGCTCTCGATTGTGCGCGGCCTCGGTTATGTTGTCTCCAACGGCCGCGGCAGCTTTCCGGGCGGGCCGGACGCCGATTACTTCTATGCGCTCACCTCGGGCGACGTGCTTGGTGTGCCTGCGCCCTTCATCTATCTCGTGATCCTCGCGCTGACGATGGCGGTGGTGCTGCACCACACCTCGTTCGGCCGCCACGTCTTCGCACTCGGCGGCAACGAGAAGGCGGCTGAACTCACCGGCATCCCGGTGGTGCGTGTGAAGATCGAGGTCTATGTGATCTGCGCGCTCGCCGCAGGCCTCCAGGGCATCATTATCTCCGGATGGCTCGGATCGGCACCCGCTAACATGGCGACTTCCTACGAGCTCAACGTGATCGCGGCCGCCGTGATCGGCGGCGCCAATCTGGCCGGCGGTATCGGCGGTCCGCTCGGTGCCATCGTCGGCTGTGTGTTGCTCGAAGTGATCCGTAACGGCCTCGTGCTCGCGCAGGTCAACTCCTATTGGCAGCAGACGCTGGTGGGCGTGATCATCATCCTTGCCGTGCTGGTCGACCGTATCCGCTCGCGCATGACTTAACGAGTTAATCCGGAAGGACAACGAAAGATCGTCTATCCGCCTGCCGGACCATCGCATCACAAATGGATAGGCAACAAAGTGTGGAGGGAAAGTAATGAAGAAGTTTCTGTTGGCTGGCGTGACCATCGCGATGATGGCGACCCCGGCATTTGCCCAGACCTACAAGTTCGCCATCGTGCCCAAGGCGATGAACAATCCGTTCTTCGACGTGGCGCGCGACGGCTGCCTGAAGCGAGCCAAGGAACTCGGCAACGTTGAGTGCATCTACAAGGGACCGGTCGAACACGAACCGGCGACGCAGGCGCAGATCATCCAGGACTTCGTCACGCAGAAGGTGGATGGGCTCGCGATCTCGGTTGCCGACGTCGCGGCGATGACCAAGTCGATCGAGGCGGCAACGGCGGCCGGCATTCCCGTCATCACCTTCGATGCGGACGCGCCGGGCTCCAAGCGCATCGCCTATATCGGCACCAACAACAAGGACTTCGGTCTGGCGCTCGGCAAGCAATTGGCCCAGCTCAAGCCCGAAGGCGGCAAGTATGCGATCGTATCCGGCGGTCCCGGCGCGAAGAACCTTGCCGAGCGTGTCGACGGCGTCCGTGAGTCGCTCAAGGGAACGAAGTGGGTCGAGGTCCAGGGCTCTCCGACCTTCTGTAACGACGACCCCGCGCTCGCGATCCAGCAGATGGCCGATTTGCGTACGGCGACGCCGGATCTCGGCGCCATCGTGCCGATCGGCGGCTGGCCGATGTTTGCACCCGAAGGTTACAAGGCCTTCGTCAACAAGAACAAGAAGGACATCGACGCCGGCAAGTTCACGCTCGTCGTCGCCGATACGCTGAAGATGCAGCTTGAGCTGCTGCGCGACGGCTACTCCAACGCCCTCACCGGCCAGCGCCCGTTCGAAATGGGCGAGAAGTCGATGGACACGCTGCTCGCGATCAAGAAGGGCGAGAAGGTGCCGGAGATCATCTATACCGGCCTCGATCTCGTGACGAAGGACAACGTTGCGCAGCTGCTGAAGTAGGAGCGCCACCAGCCCCGTGCTCCTGCGTGCCTCTCCCGCTTGCGGTTTCCGCAAGCGGGAGAGATGATTTGGGCTGTCGGAAGGAAATTTGGAATGAAACGGTCGCGGCTCGGCCCCCTTGATGTCACGTCAATCGGCCTCGGCTCCGCCCCGCTCGGCGGATTGTTTGCACCGGTCAGCGATGCCGATGCGCAAGCGACGCTCGAACGGGGTTGGTCGGCCGGCATCCGCTTCTATGACACCGCGCCTCTCTACGGTTTTGGCCTCGCGGAACGGCGGCTCGGCGCATTTCTGCGGCAACAGCCGCGCGACTCCTACGTCATCTCGACCAAGGTCGGCCGCCTGCTGCGCGCGCCCGATGGCGCTGCCGCCGAGGACGATCATTACAAGAGCGGTCAGCGCGAGCGGCCGGTGTTCGACTTCTCTCATGACGGGGTGATGCGCTCGGTCGAGGAGAGCCTGCTGCGCCTCGGGCTCGACCGCGTCGATGTCCTGCTCGTGCATGATCCCGACGATCATTACGACGACGCCGTCGCCGGCGCCTTCCGCGCGCTCCAGCGTCTGCGCGCAGAGGGCACGGTCAAGGCGATCGGCGCCGGCATGAACCAGTCGGAGATGCTGGTCCGTTTTGCCGAAACCGTACCGGTGGACTGCTTCCTGCTCGCCGGCCGCTACACGCTGCTCGACCAGGGCGCGCTGGATGCGCTGTTTCCGGCCTGTCAGGCCAAGAACATCGGCATCCTGCTCGGCGGCATCTACAACAGCGGCATTCTGGCCAACCCCCGCACCGGCGCGAAGTTCAACTATGAGGATGCCGACGCGGCGCTGGTCGCGCGGGCGCTCGAGCTCGACGAGCTCTGTCGCAAGCACGGGACCGAGCTGAAGGCCGCCGCGCTCCAGTTCTGCATGGCCCATCCGGCCGTGACGGTCGCCGTGCTGGGCGCGCGCAATGCCGCCGAGGTCGCCGACAACATCGCGATGTCGCAGGCGCCGGTGCCGCCGGCCTTCTGGCAGGAGCTGCGTGCGCGGAAACTCGTCGACGCGCGGTCGCCGCTGCCGGGTGGAGCGTGAGCCATGATCATCGACGCCCACCAGCATTTCTGGGATCCGGCGCGTGCCGACTATCCCTGGATGGACGCGCCAGAACTCGCGCCGATCCGCCGCGCCTTCGGGCCTGCCGATCTCGCGCCACTTCTGAACGCGAATGGCATCGGCGCGAGCATTGTGGTGCAGTGCCGCTCCGCGCTGGAGGAGACTGAGGAATTTTTGCGCATCGCGCATGCAACGCCCTTCGTCGTCGGCGTGGTCGGCTGGGTCGATCTGACCGATGCTACGCTTGGTGACACGCTCGACCGGCTGCGCGCAGGGCCGGGCGGCGACAAGCTGGTCGGAATCCGCCACCAGGTCCATGACGAGGCCGATCCCGATTGGCTGCTCCGCGAGGACGTCCAACGCGGGCTCACCGTATTGTTCGCCACCGATCTCACTTACGATTTCCTCGTCCGCACCCGCGAATTGCCGGCGGCGATCGCAACCGCGCAGGCCTTTCCCAACGCGCGCTTCGTGCTCGACCATGCCGCCAAGCCGCCGATCGCTTCGGGCGGAAGCGCAGAATGGGCCGATCGCATCAAGGCGCTCGCCGCCTGCGGCAATGTCTGGTGCAAGATCTCCGGGCTCGCGACGGAAGCGAAGTGGCATGATTGGGATGCGGAGCGGCTGTTTCCGTTCGTCCAGCACGCCGCAAATTGCTTCGGTGAGGATCGCCTGATCTTCGGCTCCGACTGGCCGGTGTGCCTGCTTGCAGGCAGCTACAGCGAGATCAAGGGCGCACTGGAGGCGTGTCTGGCGAAGCTAGGCTCCAGTGTGCGCGAGAAGGCGTTCGGGGTGAATGCGAAGGCTGCGTATCGGTTGGCGATTGACTAAAGCCTGCTGAGTTGGGCAGACCTCGTACCCAACCAAAGGTGTCGTCCCGGCGAAGGCCGGGACCCATAACCCCAGGGAGTTGTTTGGTGAAGATGAGTCGTTCGGTACTCCCGTCCTTCGCTATCCGAGAAATCACGCGGTATGGGTCCCGGCCTTCGCCGGGACGACGGCTCAGATTGGGGAGGCAGTGCAACGCACCTCACGCGCCCGCGGGCACCTGGTCCAGAAATCCGGTGATGCTCCTGATGCGGCCGTCCTTCAGCACGGCGAAGTCGGTGCCCTTGATCGGGCTGTCGACGCCGTCAGGGCCAAGGCCCCAGCTGAAGCGCAGCTGATCGCCGTAGCCGTTGGGTTCGCCGATCAGCTTGAACTTGAAATCGGGAAAGCGCTGTTGCACGCCCGCGATCAGCGCGTCGATGCCGTCCTGGCCGTCGCCCTTCATCAGCGGGTCGACATAGCTCGCATCCGCCGCCCAGTTCTCGCTGAGCAGTTCGCGCCGGCGGCTTGTCGTGCGCTCGTTCCAGAGCTCGATGTAGCGGCGGGCAATGGTGACGTGGTCGGTCATGGTGCTCTCCTTCGGTGACGCCGTCTTCGGCTGCTCGTCACTATCGAAGGTTTGCGCGCGCTGATCGATTACCTCCGAGGTCATCGGCGTGCGCAAAAAAATGAAGCGCGATGATGGTCTCATCGCGCTTCATCGGCATGCGACTGGTTCGCGAAGATTACTTCGCCGCCGTCACCATGATCTCGACGGTGTATTGCGGCGCCGCCAGCTTGGCTTCGACGGTGGCGCGGGCCGGGGTGTTGCCGGGGGAGACCCAGGCGTCCCACACCGCATTCATCTCGCCAAACGTCTTCATGTCGGTGATGTAGATCGTGGCCGAGAGCAGCTTCGACTTGTCGGTGCCGGCCTTGGCGAGATGGCCGTCGATCGTCGCCAGGATGTCCTGGGTCTGCTTCGTCACGCTTTCGCCGCCGGCCTTGTTGGCGACGACACCGGCGAGATAGACGGTGTTGCCGTGCACGACGACCTGGCTCATGCGCGGGCCGGTTTCAAAACGCTGAATGCTCATTTGGGATCTCCTGGTGGAATGGCGGCCCTGTCTAGCGCAGCCCCCCGCGCTCAGCCACCCCAGGCACGCATGCGTTGCCAGGCACGCATGCGTTGCCAGGCACGCATGCGTTGCCGGGCACGCATTCCCTAAGGAAACTGACTGAAGAACGTCCAGATCGTCTCGGCGCCGTCGATGTCGCTGTTCTGTGGCCCGAGCAGGCTGGTTGCGACCTTGGGGAAGCGGGCGTCCGGAGCGAAGCCGGGCATGCGATGCCCACCATGGTTGACGCGATAGAGCACGACGTCGTGCCCCCTGGGGCAGCGCGAGGCGATCCGCGTGACCGTGGACTGGTCCGCGGGCACCCTGTCGGGCATTTCGGTCACGTTGGCATCATCGGCCTCGCAGCCGTTCAGCTTGCGCCAGAATGCCAGCGTCTCCTCGGTCGACCAGAACCCGTCTGCGGCAAAATAGCCCGATCCGCGTCCGCCCTCGTAGGGCACCAGCGGGTCGGCCGTGCCGTTCATGATCAGCATCGGCAGCGGCCGCGAGGGATGGCACGTGACCGCGGCTTCGTCGGTGAGGTTCATGATCACGCTCGCACCTGCCGTAAACAGATCGGCGCGGGCGCAGGCAAGCGTCATCGCCATGGCACCGCCATTGGAGATGCCGGCGACATAGACGCGGCCAGGGTCGGCCGTGCCGTTCGCCACCAGTTTCTCGACGAGCTTCGCGATGAAGGCGACGTCGTCGGTGCCCTCGGGCGGGCCACGGAGCGCGGGTCCCGCCTTCGTCCTCGCATCGGCCCAGGCATGGTTGAGCCCGTCCGGAAAGACCACCGCAAAACCTTCGCGCTTTGCGACCTGGGGCCACGCCGTCCGCGCGACCATGTCGGCGCCGCGCTGGGTCTTGCCATGCAGCACGACCACCAGCGGCACAAGTCGCTTGGCTGGCAGTTGCACGGTGTAGGACCGCATCACGCCGTTGACGTCGATGGTGTCGGCCGACGCCGCCGGGGCGGCGGCGAAGCCGGCGAGAAGCGCCCCGATATGCATCCACCGCCGCACGATCTACCCCACCGCCTTCGCCGCCGCGCGGCCCGCGTTGCGGCCCGAGAACAGGCAGCCGCCGAGGAAGGTGCCTTCGAGGGAGCGATAGCCGTGCACGCCGCCGCCGCCGAAGCCCGCGGCTTCGCCGACCGCATAGAGGCCGGGAATGACGCTGCCCTCGCTGCCGAACACGCGCGAGTCGAGATCGGTCTCGAAGCCGCCGAGCGTCTTGCGGGTGAGGATGTTGAGCTTGACCGCGATCAGCGGTCCGTGTGCTGGATCGAGGATGCGGTGCGGGGAGGCGGTGCGGATCAGCTTGTCGCCGATATAGCGACGCGCATTGTGGATGTTCATCACCTGCGCATCCTTGACGTAGGGATTGGCGATCTCGCGGTCGCGCGCCTCGATCTGCATCTTGATGTGCTCGAGCCTGAGGAGGTCGCTGCCGACGAGCTTGTTCATGGCCGCAACGAGATCGTCGATCTTGTCACGCACGATGAAGTCGACACCATGGCTTTTGAATGCTTCCACCGGCGCCGGCGCGCCCTTGTTGGTGGCGCGGCGCAGCGTCATGCGCCAGCTCTTGCCGGTGAGGTCAGGGTTCTGCTCCGAGCCCGATAGCGCGAACTCCTTCTTGATGATGCTCTGGGTCAGGATGAACCAGGAATAATCATAGCCCGTCGACATGATGTATTCGAGCTGGCCGAGCGTATCGGAGCCGGGGAATAGCGGCGCCGGCAGCCGCGTGCCCGTGGCGTCGAACCACATGGACGAGGGCCCCGGCAGGATGCGGATGCCGTGGCGTGGCCAGATCGGTGACCAGTTCTGGATGCCCTCGACGTAATGCCACATCCGGTCGCGGTTGATCAGCCGCGCGCCCGCCTTCTCCGTGATGCCGATCATGCGGCCGTCGACGTGTTCGGGCACGCCGGAGATCATGAATTTCGGCGGCTCGCCGAGTCGCTTGGGCCAGTTCTGCCGCACCAGCTCGTGATTGCCGCCGATGCCGCCGGAGGCGACGATCACGGCCTGCGCCTTCAGTGCAAACTCCCCGATGACATTGCGCGAGGAACTCTTGCCGCGCTCGACATCGTCAGGCGCGAGAACGGCGCCGCCGACGCCATCCACCGTGCCGTTGGTGATGGACAATGCGTCGACGCGGTGGCGGAATTTGAAGGTCAGGCGGCCGCTCTTCATCGCCTCGCGCGCGCGGCGCTCGAACGGCTCGACGATGCCGGGCCCGGTTCCCCAGGTGACGTGGAAGCGCGGCACCGAATTGCCGTGGCCCATCGCGTCATAGCCGCCGCGCTCGGCCCAGCCGACCACGGGAAAGATGCGATGCCCCATCGCGCGCAGCCAGTCACGCTTCTCGCCGGCCGCGAACGCCACATAGGCCTCGGCCCATTTGCGCGGCCAGTGATCCTCGTCGCGGTCGAAGCCGGCGGTTCCGAGCCAGTCCTGCATCGCGAGCTCGAAGGAATCCTTGATGCCGAGCCGGCGCTGCTCCGGCGAATCGACCAGGAACAGCCCGCCGAACGACCAGAACGCCTGGCCACCGAGCGACTGCTCGCCTTCCTGGTCGACCACGATCACGCGCTTGCCGGCATCCGCGATCTCGGTTGCGGCCACGAGGCCGGATAGTCCGGCGCCGACAACGACGACGTCTGTCTGTTCAGCCATAAGTTCCCCCCTGTAGTTGCCCGGATTGAAGCCAGCGGTTGTTACTGAGATCAAGGGTGTGGCGCGTAAGACATCATTAACTTGTTCCACTTTGAGATAGAGCCCGGCCAAGTGCAGCGCGGACGCAACACTGGATTTGAATTTGTTTTGAGCGAGCCGGCCTGCCTAGACAAAACCTTGGTTACGACGGACGCTAGCCGTGCATCACCACCTGACACGCAGATTCGAATTCGACTGGGGCGGGGGACAATGAAGTTTCTGACGGGGTTGCTGGCCGCGGTTGTGCTGATCGCTTGCATGGGGGCTTCTCACGCGGTGGTCCGGATCGCGGATGACCGCGGCGGCCGGATCGGAACCTACGTCGACAAATATCAGGACCTGCGGCAATCGGGCGAAACCGTCATCATCGACGGCCTCTGCGCCTCCGCCTGCACCATCGTCCTTGGCGCAATCCCGCGCGACCGCATCTGCGTGACCTCGAGCGCGACGCTGGGCTTCCACGCCGCCTGGGATTTCGGCGCCAATGGCCGCGCCGTCACCAATTCCGAAGCAACCCAGATGCTCTATGCGATGTACCCCTCGCAGGTGAGGCGCTGGATCAACCAGCGCGGCGGCCTGACCCCGCACATGCTCTTCCTGAGGGGCAAGCAGCTTCAGGCCATGTACAAGCCCTGCTACATGGACGCACAGGCCTCGACGATCAAGCCGACCCGCCGGTCTCTCCCGCAATCGGACGAGCTCGAGTCCGCTCGGGGCCAGCTCCTGCACTGACATCCTCGGCACGACGGGTTTGTTTCAGCCCGCCAGCGGCGCCTTGCCCGCAGGCGGGCTAAAGCTTATCTGAAAGCCTGGGAACCGGGGCCTTCGCCCCGATCATTGTCATGGCTCAACCAGTGCGCCCGGCCCATCCGTTACAGGACAATTCGTCCACTGCCGGCCGGACGCCGTCCGTGCTGCTGTTGGCTGGCACAGGTGTTGGCGGTCTGGTCGTGATTGGCGCGCTGGCGCTGTGGTTCCACTACGGCACCCAGGTGTTCTTCGAAATGATCAGGACCGGCTTCATTGCCTGCTTCTGACCCCCGACAGGAAGTCTTCCGCCCATGAGCTCCGCCGCCCGCCCGCTGGTGATCGCGACCGCATTCGCCGCAAGCCTTGTCGTCGGGCTGCTGATCATGTTCTGGGCCATGGGCGGGGTCGGCAAGGTGGCGCAGCCGGCTGCGATCGGCGGCCCGTTCCAGCTCACCGACCAGAACGGCAAGGCCGTCACCGACAAGAGCCTGAAGGGCAAGCCGACCCTGATCTTCTTCGGCTACACCCATTGCCCCGACGTCTGCCCGACCTCGCTGTTCGAGATCTCGGAAGTGCTGCGCGCGATGGGCAAGGACGCCGACAAGGTCAACGCCATCTTCATCTCGGTCGACCCCGAGCGGGACACGCCGGCGGCGATGAAGGACTATCTGTCGAGCTTCGATCCGCATCTCGAGGGCCTCAGCGGCGATCCCGCCGAGACCGCCAAGGTGATCACCTCCTACCGGGTCTATGCCAAGAAGGTCCCGACCAAGGACGGCGACTACACCATGGACCACACCGCGCTGATCTATCTGATGGACCGCGACGGCCGCTTCGTCTCGCCGTTCAACCTGAAACGGACGCCGGAAGAGGCCGCGGTCGAGCTGAAGCGGTATCTCTGAAGGCCGTTTTCGGGCCGCAGCTGCGTCCACATCGTCATGGCCGGGCTTGACCCGGCCATCCACGTTCTTGGGTTAGGCTAGAAAGTTCGTGGATGCCCGGGACAAGCCCGGGCATGACGACCGCCTGACCTTCACCGTGTCTGCAATCGGCGCTCGCGTTCCCGGGCGGATGGTCTATAAGGCCTCCGATCCCAACGAAATTCGTTCATTTCCGGCCGATGGCTCCATCGCAACAGGCGAAATCGTCCAAATCTGCCCGTGGCTTGCTGACAGGGCTGGCGGTCGGCGCCTGCCTGTTCGCAGCCCTGCCCGGCGCGAGGGCGCAGGCTCCGGCCAAGCAGCCACCGGCGGCAACTCAGGCAACCCCGCAGGTCGCGCCCCAGGCGGCCCCCCAGGCGGTGCCCGGCTTCTGGGACCCGCGGCGGCGGCCGGAGCGGCCGGACCTGTCGCGCCTGACCGTGATCCGCTTCTTGACCGAGACCGACTATCCGCCGTTCAACTACACCGGCGCCGACGGCAATCCGGCCGGCTTCAACGTCGATCTCGCCCGCGCGCTCTGCGAGGAGATCAAGGTCACCTGCACGGTGCAGATGCGCCGCTTCGAGACGCTGGTCGACGCGCTCACCTCGAACCGGGGCGATGCCATCATCGCCTCGATGGCGGTGAGCCCGCAGCTCCGTGCCCGCGTCGACTTCTCCGATCCCTATTACCGCGTGCCGGCGCGCTTCGCCTCGCGCAAGGATGCGGTGATGCCGGAGATCCGCCCGGAATATCTCGAGGGCAAGAAGGTGGGCGTGATCGGCGGCTCCGCGCATGAGGCCTATCTCAAGGCGATGTTCACCGACGCCGAGCTGCACCCCTATCCCAACGACGACGCGATGCGCGCCGCACTTCGCAAGGGCGAGGTCGACTTCATCTTCGGCGACGCCATCTCGCTCGCCTTCTGGATCAACGGCACGGATTCGGGCGATTGCTGCGCCTTCTCCGGCGGCCCCTTCGTCGAGAGCCGCTTCTTCGGCGAGGGCATCGGCATCGCCGTGCGCAAGGGCAACGACGTGCTGCGCCAGGCCCTGAACTGGGCCCTGTTCCGGGTCTGGGAAAAAGGCCGCTACACCGATCTGTGGCTGCGCTATTTTTCGGTGAGCCCGTTTTAGCCATTCAACCCCGTCATTCCGGGGCGCGCGAAGCGCGAACCCGGAATCTCGAGATTGTGGCGCGAGATTCCGGGTTCACACGCTGACGCGCGTGCCCCGGAATGACGATCAAGACCATTTTTGCATTCTGCCCGGAAATCGCTATTTTCCGCGGCCCGGAGGCCCCTGATGTCCGTTATCGATCTTGCCGCGAACCCGAGCGACCTGCGTGCGCTCGCCGAACAATCCAACGCCTGGCCGTTCGAGCAGGCGAAGGCCATTGTCGCGCGGCTGAAGAAAAGCCCGAAGGACGAGGTGCTGTTCGAGACCGGCTATGGCCCCTCGGGCCTGCCGCATATCGGCACGTTCGGCGAGGTCGCGCGCACCTCGATGGTGCGCCATGCCTTTCGCGTGCTGACCGAGGACAAGATCAAGACGCGCCTGCTCGCCTTCTCCGACGACATGGACGGGTTTCGCAAGGTGCCCGACAACGTGCCGAACAAGGATCTCTTGGCGCAATATCTGGGGCGGCCGCTCACGGCGGTGCCTGACCCGTTCTCGAACGAGCATCCGTCGTTCGGTGACGCCAACAATGCGCGCCTGCGCGCATTCCTGGATCATTTCGGTTTCGACTACGAGTTCGCAAGCTCGACCGTCTATTACAAGTCCGGCCGCTTCGACGCGACGCTGCTCAAGATGCTTGCCGCCTACGACAAGATCATGGACATCATCCTGCCGACGCTTGGGCCCGATCGCCGTGCGACCTATTCGCCGTTCCTGCCGATCAGCAAGACGTCAGGCGTCGTCCTGCAAGTGCCGATGATCCGCCGCGACGTCGCCGCGGGCACGGTGACCTATGTCGATCCAGACACCAACGAAGAAGTCGAAACGCCCGTCACCGGCGGAAACGTAAAATGCCAGTGGAAGGCCGACTGGGCGATGCGCTGGGTCGCGCTCGGCGTCGACTATGAGATGGCCGGCAAGGACCTGATCGATTCCGTGAAGCTGTCCGGCGCGATCGCCAGGGCGCTCGGCGCCACGCCGCCCGAGGGCTTCAACTACGAGCTCTTCCTCGACGAGAAGGGCCAGAAGATCTCGAAGTCGAAGGGCAACGGCCTCACCATCGACGAATGGCTGCGCTACGCTTCGCCGGAATCGCTGTCACTGTTCATGTACCGCGAGCCGAAGGCGGCGAAGCGGCTGTTTTTCGACGTCATCCCGCGCCAGGTCGACGACTATCAGCAGTTCGTCGACGGCTTTGCCAAGCAGGATGGCAAGCAGCAGCTTGGCAATCCGGTCTGGCATATTCACAACGGCAATCCGCCGAAGGGCGACATGCCCGTCACCTTCCAGCTTCTCTTGACGCTGGTGTCGTCGTCGAATGCGGAGAACGCAGAGACCCTGTGGGGCTTCATCGGCCGCTATCGCCCCGGCGTGTCGCCTCAGACGCATCCCAAGCTCGATGCGATGGTCGGTTACGCCATCAACTATTACCGCGACTTCGTGGCGCCGACGAAGCAGTTCCGCGAACCGACTGACACCGAGCGCGCCGCGCTCCAGGATCTGCGCGATGCGCTGTCGCAGTTGCCGCAGGATGCGTCGGCTGAGGACATCCAGAACGTCGTCTACGAGATCGGCCGCCGCGACCCGTTCCTCGACCAGGTCAAGAAGGGCAAGGACGGCCGTCCGGGCGTCACGCTCGACTGGTTCAACATGCTCTACCAGGTGCTGCTCGGCCAGGAGAAGGGCCCGCGCTTCGGCTCCTTCGTCGCGGTGTACGGCGTGCAGAACGCGGTCAACATGATCGACGGCGCGCTGGCGCGGAGCGCGTGAGGCAGGTGTAGCGGCGCAGCCCTAAAGCGGCTCGCCCGCCTTGGTCGTGAATTTGTAGACGCCATCTGGCCCGAGCACGGCGTGCATGTCGACGTCGGGATAGGTGATCACGTCGTCCGGCGTGCGGTCGCCGATCACGAGCAGTCTGACGTCGCGCGTGGTGCGATTGACGAAGCGGTGCGCATCGCCGCTGCCGGCGGGGAAGCCGGCGCACATTCCCGTCGTCAGCACCTGCGCGCCGGAATTGGTCTCGAGCACCACCTCGCCCTCGATCACGAAGACGAACTCGTCCTGGCGCGAATGCGCGTGACGGTACGAGGATTGCCCGCCCGGAATGATCCGGGTCAGGTTGACGCCGAAATTCTTCAACCCCGCATGCTCGCCGAGCCGGCGGTTGTAGCGCATCTGGTTGGCGGCCCGGTGCAGCTGCGGATAGCCGGTGAAATTGCTCTCGCTGACGTCCTCCGGATCGAATGCGGGGAGTCTCGGTTTCGATAGTGTGGTCATTTCGCTTTCTCGGTCAGGCCAGGAATCGGCTCGGCGCCCGCCGCGCAGAGCCTCCACAGTATCGCAGTAGGGCGCGTATTCCCCGGCAGTATTGGCCGAAATTGCGGCGTCAGCCGGCCCGCGCGGCCTGCGCAAACTGCAAGGGCGTGATGCCGTAGCAGCGCCTGAAATGCTTGTTGAGCGCGGCCTGGTCGCAGAATCCCGCCGCCAGCGCGCTGTCGGCCAGCGAATGGCCACGCTTCAAGAAACGGCAGGCGGCGTTGAGCCTGATGTGAACCAGATAGGCGTGCGGGGTGAGGCCAACCGTGCGCTTGAACAGCCCGATCAGCTGGAAACTGGTGAGGCCTGTGAGGTCGGCAAGCTGGTCCAGGCTCAGATTTTCGGCGTGACGCTCCCGCATCACGGCGATCAACCGTGTCACGATCGCGTCGCGGCCGGCAGGGATCTTGGTGCGGCGTCCGTCACCGTAGCGCTCGAACAGACGGCCGAAGGCATCGGCGACGAGCTCATCGGCCAAAAGGTCGTCCTGTTCGGTTTCCAGCACCCGGTGCAACCGGTCGAACCGCCCGATCAGATCGCCGTCGTCGAGCATGCTCTCCCGGAGGTGGGGCAGGGTGTCCGTGCCGAAGCGCCGCGCGAGCTCGCCGATTGCAGGCCGGGCGAGATAGAAGGCGCGATAGCGCCACCGTCCGCTATCGCCCATCCGTGCCGACTGCCGCTCGTCCGGATTGGAGACGAACAGCGTGGCGGCGCCGACCTTTCGCACGACATTGCGGTTGCGGATTTCGGCGCCGCCGGACTCGGTCACCGCGATCACATAGGCATCATGGGTGTGCGAACCGTAGTCGTGGTGACGGAAATCGGCGCGCAGCAGGCTCATGCCGGGAATCCGGCGGCTGTGCCAATAGCTCGTGTGGTTGCCAGTGTGCCGGCGCGCCATGGTCGGTCCGTGTGCTCCGTCTCTCGCACATCATGACGCGACGGGCCGTCCTGGACGAGAGGCAAAATCGGGATGGGAGCGTTGCCGCAATTTCGGCCAATACGGCGCCGGGGGTGTTCCCCGAGACTCGACCTTGCAAGTTTCGGAGAGAAGGATGATCGCTCGCATCTGGCGTGCGGCGGCCACGCGCGACAAGGCCGCCCTTTATCAGCATCACTTTGCAACCCGGGTGGTGCCGCACCTCCAGGCCATCGACGGCTTCGCCGGCGCCTCGCTGCTTCGCCGCGACGTCGAGGGCGGCGCTGAAGTGTTGGCCCTGACGCTGTGGCAGGATCTCGACAGCATCCGCGCCTTCACGGGGCCTGATCCGGGCAAAGCCATCGTTGATCCCGACGCGCAGGCCATGCTGACGAGCTTCGATGCCACCGCCGCCAACTACGAGGTCGTCGTGGAGGCCGGACCGGACATCGGAAGCGCTGCCGATCAGATCGAGCGCAGCACGTAGCGGCGGTTGTCCTTCTGCACCGGGCGCGCGTTCATCGGATAGAGCTTTGCGAAGGCGGCGACGTCGGCGGCCGCGACCTGGATCGGGGTGGCCAGCAGCAGCCATTCGACCACTTCCGAGCAGGGCGGCGTCGTCAGCGAACCGGGATAGCGGAAGTAGCTGAGCTTCGTTGGCAGCATGGCGTGGGGATCGATGCTCGCGTCGGCTTTCACCGCGGGGCCTTCCGCCGCCGGCATGGTCTTGACGATCTTGCCGAAGGCCGCGTTCGGCTTGCCCTCGGCCATCAGCACGCCGACCACAGCGAGACCGCCGGCATCGTTGCGATGGACGAAATGCGCCTCCATCGGAAAATTCTTGCCGCCGATCATGTGCTCGCTCGGCCGGTGGAAGTGCACCTGGAGCAGCTTGTATTTGACGTCGCCGAGCGTGAGCGTGCTGCCTTCGGCGAAGTTGAGCTGAATCGTGTGCCCGTTGTTGACGATGGTGTCGGCGCTCTTGCCCCAGTTCGGCTTCAGCATCGGCAATTGCGACTTGATCGTCGCCTCGATGTCGATCGGCGATTGTTGCAGGCCGACCGCGCAGGCCTTGTTGGCCGCGTCGAGATCGCCCCATTTGGCAGGCGCACCGGCGCCTTCATAGCTCCAATGCACGCCTTCGGCGGCGAAGGCCGGCTTGCAGACCGGACAAAGCGCGAGACCCGCGAGGGCCTTCAATGCGTGACGGCGATTCATCATATTCCCCCCAAGATGAATTTGATCGGCGATGCGCGCGCAACCTAGGCGAGGGCCGCGGTGAGTCGCAACGGCGATCTCGCCGCGAACCTATTGGCGCGCCCACACGATCCGCGCGATCCAGCCGACGTCGCTCGCCGCCATCGTCCGCTCGGCTTGCGAGGCATCGAGCGGCTGCAATTCCACTGCCTTTGCCGTGCGGCGCTTCAAGGTTGCGACGGTCACCTCGCCCGCCTTGGTCTTCACCACGACGCGATCCCCCTTGCGGATCGGTGAGCCGGGTGAGACCAGGATGATGTCGCCGTCGCGATAGGTCGGGGCAAGCGCATCGCCGGCAATCTCCAGCGCAAATGTCTGCCTGTCGTCGGCGATGGGAAGCGCGACCTCGGTCCAGCCCTTGCCGGATGGACGGCCGGCCTCGTCGAAAGCGCCGCTCGCGCCGGCCTGTGCGAAGCCGAGCAGCGGTACCGAGCGGCCGTCGCCTGCCTCGTCGTCGATCAGTCTTGCAAAGGTGTCGATCGAGGCGCCGGTCGCTGTCAGCGCTTTCGCGATCGATTCGGTCGAGGGCCAGCGCTCGCGGCCGTCCGAGGTGATCCGCTTGGACCTGTTGAAAGTGGTGGGGTCGAGCCCGGCCCGCTTGGCGAGGCCGGACGGAGACAGCCCGGCACGCGCCGCCAGCCGATCCAGCGCGACCCAGATCTGGTCGTGAGTGAGTATCCTCTGCGCTTTGGCCTGCCTGACCATGGAAGGTCCAGCCCGTCGCAACTCAGGAAAACTGTCCTCAAATCAACCGGTTTTCCGATTTTCGCGCAAGAGGCGGCGGGGGAAGCGTTTTCAAGCGAAGGTCGATACCGGTTTGCGTCAAGAAACCGCGTCAAAACAAGAATTTAGACCCCGTTCCGATTTCATCGGAACGGAATAGGCTCTAAGTCTTGAGTTCGGAAGGGGCCGCCTTTACGGTCGCGCCGGGTTTTGAGACCCGCAAGAGACGAAAAACCCCAAGAGACTCAACGAGCTGACTCAAAGAGCAAACAGGGCTCCACATCAGGTGGTCAAGATCTACAAAATCTGTCCGGCCTCGGCCTGGCGCGAGGCGGAACGGCAGGGCGTGTACCGCGGCAGCGCGGACGACGCGCGCGACGGTTTCATCCATTTCTCGACGGCCGCCCAGGTTCCCGAGACCTTGCGCAAGCATTATTTCGGGCAGCGCGCGCTGTTCCTGGTCGAGGTCGACGGCGATGCGCTCGGCAGCGAATTGCGCTGGGAGCGCTCGCGCAATGAGGAGCTGTTTCCGCATCTCTATGGCGAGCTCGATGTCGGCGCCGTCATCTCGGTGGCGAGCCTCAACATGCGCTCGGACGGCGGCCACGACGTGCCGGAGCTTGCCCCGTGATCCGCGCCTTCGATGCTCTTTCGCTGCCGGTGCTGCGCTGGCTCGATCCGGAGGATGCGCATCGCCTGGCGATCCAGGGCCTGCGCTTCCTGCCGCCGGTCAAGCCGCGCGCTGACGATCCCAAGCTCGCGGTGCGCGCCTTCGGGCTCAACTTTCCCAATCCGATCGGCATGGCCGCGGGCTTCGACAAGAGCGCGGAGGTGCCGGATGCGCTGCTGCGCCTCGGCTTCGGCTTCGTCGAGATCGGCTCGGTGACGCCGAAGCCGCAAAGCGGCAATCCACGGCCGCGGCTGTTCCGGCTCGAGCGCGACGAGGCCGTCATCAACCGCATGGGCTTCAACAATGACGGCGCGGATGTCGCGCTGCGCCGGCTCGCCGCGCGCGCGCAGCACGGCGGCATCGTCGGCGTCAATGTCGGCGCCAACAAGGATTCGCCGGACCGCGTTGCGGATTACGTCAAGCTGATCGAGGCCTTTGCGCCGGTCGCGAGCTATTTCACCATCAACGTCTCCTCGCCGAACACGCCGGGCCTGCGCAATCTGCAGGAGGGCGCGCTGCTCGACGACCTCCTCGCAAGGGTGATCGACGCGCGCGAGCGGGTGCGCCAGAAGGCCGGCGACACGCCGGTGCTGCTGAAGATCGCGCCGGATTTGAGCCTTGCCCAGCTCGATGACGTCGTGCAGGTCGCGCGCTCGCGCCGGGTCGACGGCATGATCGTGTCGAACACGACGATCGCGCGGCCGAGCACGCTGCGCGAGCAGATGCGGGCGAAGGAGCAGGGCGGCCTGTCGGGCCGGCCGCTGTTCCGCCTGTCGACGCGCATGGTCGCGGAGACCTATGTGCGCGTCGAGGGCGCGTTCCCGCTGGTCGGCGTCGGCGGCGTCGATTCGGGCGGCGCCGCGCTGACGAAGATCCGCGCCGGCGCGAGCCTGATCCAGCTCTATTCGTCGCTGGTCTACAAGGGCCTCGGCCTCGTCGAGGAGATCAAGCGCGACCTCACCTCGACCTTGCTGCGCACCGGCCGGGATTCGCTCGCCGACATCGTCGGCGCGGATGCCGCAACGCTGACGGCGGAAGACTGGCCGGGGATGTAGCTCTTCGCCTCTCCCCGCTTGCGGGGAGAGGCCGGATTGCATCGAAGGTGCAATCCGGGTGAGGGGGACTCTCCGCGAGTCTCACTCTCACCGCCCCTGCCGAGACTCCCCCTCATCCCGACCTTCTCCCCGCAAGCGGGGAGAAGGAGAAGAAAACGTCGCCCCATACAGCGCCGGATAGCGCGCGCCCTGCAAGCCGCCGCGGGCGACATAGAACGCGATCAGTGCGCACCATAGCCCGGCATTGCCGAGGGATTGCAGCGCCCACCAGGTGATGAGGAAGATCGCCAGCGAGGCCAGCATGAGATTGCGCATCTCGCGCGCCCAGGTCGCGCCGACATAAATGCCGTCGAAGCCGAACGCGAACACGCCGGGCACCGGCGCCAGCACGATGAACGGCAGGAACTCGCGCGCGGCCCGCCGGACGTCTTCGCTCGCGGTCATGACATTGATCAGCGCCGTTCCGAACAATGCGAACAGCACCGCCACCACCAGCGCGAAGCCGAGCCCCCACGCGAGCACCAGCCGGGTCGAATCCGAAAAGCCTCGTGCATCGCGCGCGCCAAAGGTGCGGCCGCAGAGCTGCTGGGCTGCGTTGGCAAGGCCGTCGAGGAAGAAGGCGCTGACCAGCAGGAAATTGTTGAGCACGGAGTTCGCGGCCAGCGTGACGTCGCCGGCGCGCGCGCCCTTGGCGGTGAAGAACAGGAACACGGCGATCAGCGCCGCGGTGCGGATCATGATGTCGGAGTTCACCGCCAGCAGCCGCATCAGTTTTGCCTGGTCGAACAGCGTGGCAAGGGGCACCGCAAAGCCGCCATCAGCATAGCGCCGGCAGACGATCACGCCGAGCAAGAAGCCAATCGTCTCCGAGAGCAGTGCTGCGATCGCCGCGCCTGCGATGCCGGTGTCGTAGACCAGCACCAGCAGGATCGTCGCAGCCATGTTGATGAGGTTGATGACGACCTGCAGCAGCAGCGCCGGATTGGCGCGGGCCTGTCCCACCAGCCAGCCGAGGATGACGTAGTTGGCGAAGGCCAGCGGCGACGACCAGATCCTGATCATGAAATAGGTCTTGGCGGCGCGCGTGACGCCCTCGCTGCCGCCCATCAGGTCGAACAGCCCGGCCGCCAGCGGCAGCTGCAGCGCGATCAGCACCGCCCCGATCAGGCCCGCGACGATGAAGCCGCGCATCAGGATGGCGGTCAGCTCGCGCGTCTCGCCGGCGCCCAGGGCCTGCGCGGTGAAGGCGAGCGTGCTCATGCGCAGGAAGCCGAACAGCCAGAACAGGCAATCGAAGATGACGGAGGCCATCGCCACGCCGCCGAGCAGCGTGGCATCGTCCAGCCGCCCGATCGCCGTGGTCGAGACCACGCCGATCAGCGGCGTGGTGAGGTTCGCGACCATCGCGGGACCCGCGATGGCGAAGACCTGGCGGGATCCGATCTTGAGGGGAACGGGCGCGTGCATGTCAGAACACGAGCACCATGCCGTCTTCGGCGGCGAGATGTTCGATATCGACGAGGCGCGACAGCATGTCGTCGCTCATGTGGGTGAGGACGAGGCGTTTTGCGCCAATTGCCGGCAAATGCTGTTCCAAGGTCTTCAGGCTGAGATGGTTCTTGACCACCTTCTCGTACATATAGGCTTCCGCGATGAAAAGGTCCGCGCCATGCGCCAGCGGAATGAGCGTCTCCGTCCATTCGGTGTCGGCGCTGTAGGCGAGCGTGCGGCCCTCGGTCTCGATGCGGTAGGCCAGGAACGGCCCGCCGGATTCGCCGTGCACGACCGGGTAGGGCGTCACCGTCACCGCGCCGAAGTTGCGGCTTTGCTCGGGCGCGAGTTCGACGACGGCGAGCTCGAAGCGCTGCCTGGTCTTCGAGGAATGCTCGAACAAGACCTCCATCACCTCCCGCAGCCGCGTCTCGATGCCTTGCGGGCCCGCGATCGTCAGCGGTCGCGTCCGCCGCGAGAACTGCGCGTCGAGCAGGAAGAAGGGCAGGCCTGCAAAATGGTCGCCGTGGAAATGCGTGATCAGGATCAGATCGATGTCGTTCCGATCGATCTCGAGTCGCTTCAGCGCCGGCAAAGCCGACGCGCCGCAATCGATCAGGAAGTTGGCTTCGCGCCCCGCAACGTGGAAGCAGGTGTTGAGCCTGCCGCCCGAGCCGAAGGCGTCGCCGCAGCCGACAAAGCGTAGTTGCATCGGCTGCGGGCTCCCTGAGCTTGACCCGGACCTAGCGGCGCGGCGCGCCGAAGACGCGCGACAGCAGCCAGATCGGGATCACGATGACCGCGCCGAGCAGGAAGTAGCGCCACAGCCAGTTGATGGTATCGAAGCCGAGATCCCACAGCCGCTGGAACAGGAGGCGAATGCTGTGGATGATGTTCCAGGGATCGAAGCCGATCGCCGCCAGCACGACGCCGACCAGGATCGAGAGCAGGACCAGGCGAAATGCGACCGCCAGCGGCGAGCCGCCGAGAAAGCGGTTCAGCCCGTCGCTGCGGCCGGCCGGCAAATCTCTGACGTCTTGGACCATCTGGAAACTCCTCGGGGATTCGACCCCCATTATACGGCACCGCGAGGCACATGGGGAACCCGCAACGGGGCGTCAATCGGCTTACGGGATTTTAATCCCGGATCGGGCCCGGGTTCACGCCTCCACTTCGACGGCTTCCGCCTTCAGCATCTTTTCCAGCGTTTCCAGCCGGTCGGCCTCCCGCGGCGGCTTGTCCCAGCGGAGGCGGCTGATGCGGGGGAAACGCATGGCGACGCCGGATTTGTGCCGCGGCGAGCGCTGCAGGCCTTCGAACGCGACCTCCAGCACCAGCCCCTTGTCAGCCTCGTGCACGACATGACGAACGGGGCCGAACTTTTCGGTGGTGTTGCGGCGGACGAAGCGGTCGATCTGCAAGAGCTCCTCGTCGGTGAAGCCGAAATAGGCCTTGCCGACCGGCACCAGCTCCTCGCCGGTCTCACCTTCGGTCCAGACGCCAAACGTGTAGTCGGAATAATAGGACGAGCGCTTGCCGTGGCCGCGCTGCGCATACATCAGCACGGCATCGATGATGTGCGGGTCGCGCTTCCACTTCCACCACTGCCCCTTCGGCCGTCCAGGCAAATAAGGCGCATCGCGCCGCTTCAGCATCACGCCCTCGACGGCGTCCGCGTCCTCGCCGGCGCCGGCACTTGCGGGGTCGGCACGCGCGGCGGTCAGCGCCTCCCAGCTTGTGAAGGGCACGGTGGGCGACAGATCGATGCGGGGATCGCCAAGTTCCCTGATGAAGGTCTCAAGTCGCTCGCGCCGCTCCGCGAACGGCAATTCGCGCAGATCGTTCTCATCGTCGCCGAGTAGATCGTAGGCGCGCAGGTGAATTGGGAACTCCTTGATCAGCTTTGGCGAGACGACCTTGCGGTTGAGCCTCTGCTGGAGAACGTTGAAGCTCTGCACGCGGCCCTCGCGCAGGATCAGAAGCTCGCCGTCGATCGCGCCCGGCAGGCGCAACAATGGCACGAGATCCGGAAAGCTTCCCGTAATGTCCTCGCCGGTGCGCGAATAGAGTCGCGCCGTGATGTGGCCGCGGTCGTCGCGGCCTGCCACCGCCTGCACGCGGATGCCGTCCCATTTCCATTCGGCGACGTAGTCGGCGGGGTCGAGTGCGGCGAAATCGCTGTCCTCGATCGCATGCGCGAGCATCACCGGGCGGAACGGCGCGGGATCGCGATTGACCGGCTTGTCGCTGCGGCCTTCCAGCCAGGCGAACAGGTCGAGATAGGGCGGCGCGAGCCCCGGCCAGATCAGCTCGACCTCATGCGGGTCCTTGTCGCCGAGCGCCGCCGCGGCGGTCTTCGCCAGCCGCGCGGAAATGCCGATGCGAAGCGCGCCGGTGACGAGCTTCAGCAGCGCCCAGCGGCCGGTCTCGTCGAGCTCGTCAAGCCAGCGTTCGAGCTGCCTCGGCAGCTCGGTCTTGCCGAGCGTGCGCAGCGTGGTGACGACTTCGGTGAGGGTCGGCGGCGGCGGGTTGTTGTGGTTGCTTGGGTGGAGCGCATCGCTGGCATCTCGCCCGCGGTACCCCCCTCCCTGACCCTCCCCCGCAAGGGGGGAGGGAACGGAGAGGCTCGTGCCTCCATCACTTTGGGATTCGCTATTAGTTGTTGTGCTCGCTGACAGCGCCGCGTTCCGCTGCGCTCCCTCCCCCCTTGCGGGGGAGGGCGGGGGAGAGGGGTGGCCCGGAAAAGACTCACTGTTACCGGGCACCCGCCGCGGCCACATCAGCGCCACCGTCTCCGAGAGATCGCCGACATAATCGTAGCTCAGTCCAAACAGCACCTCATCGGTGCGCGACGCGATCAGGTCGCGGATCAGCGCCGGCTTGGCGTGCTTGAAGCTGAGCGCGCCGGTCAGCGCCGCCAGCGCATAGCCGCGGTCGGGATCGCCGACCTCGCGGAAATAGCCTGTGATCAGCCGCAGCTTGTTGTTGCGGCCGGGCTCGTAGGCGAGACGGTCCAGAAGTTCGGCGAAGCGGTTCATGCTTCGGCCTCGTCTTGAAGCGGCGTCTCGCTCTCCTCCTCGTCGCCATAGCCGACCAGATCGAGCGGCTGTGCCCGCAGGCCGAGCGACTTGCACCAATGCACCAGCGCATCTTCCTGGCCGTGCGTGACCCAGATCTCGCCGGCGCCGGTGGCGGCGATCGTGGCGGTGAGGCCGTCCCAGTCGGCGTGGTCGGAAATCACCAGCGGCAATTCGACGCCGCGCTGCCGCGCCCGGGCGCGCACGCGCATCCATCCTGACGCAAAGGCGGTAACGGGATCGGGAAAACGGCGCGTCCAGAGATCGGATGTTGCCGACGGCGGCGCCAGCGTGATGGTGCCGGCGAGCGCCGCCTTCTTCACGCCCAGCACCGGCCTGAGATCGCCGAGCGCGATCCCGCGGCTCTGATAGTACTCGGTGATCTTCTCCATGGCGCCATGCAGATAGATCGGCGCGTCATAGCCGGCTTGCCGCAGCAACGCGATCACGCGCTGCGCCTTGCCGAGCGAATAGGCGCCGACGAGATGCGCGCGCTCGGGAAACAGCGCGACCGAGGCGAGTAGCTTCTTCACCTCACCGGCCGCATCGCCATGCCGGAACACCGGTAGGCCGAACGTCGCCTCGGTGATGAAGACGTCGCAGGGTACGAGCTCGAACGGCGTGCAGGTCGGATCTCGCGCGTCCTTGTAGTCGCCGGAGGCGACGATGCAGGTGTCCTTGCATGTCACCGCGATCTGGGCGGAGCCCAGCACATGACCGGCCGGGTGGAATTTCACGCTGACATCGCCGAGCCGGATCTCCTCGCCATAGCGGATCGCTTGGGTCGAGCCGGCAAAATTCTCGCCATAGCGCAGCCGCATCATGTCCAGCGTTTCCTGCGTCGCCAGCACCGCGCCATGGCCGGCGCGGGCATGGTCGGAATGGCCATGGGTAATCACGGCCCGCTCGACCGGGCGCACGGGATCGATGTGGAAGCCGCCGGGCTTGCAGGACAGGCCGGCAGCAGCTGGCAACAGGATGTCTTGCGAACGCATGTGCACCATATAGTCAGCGGACGCCTCAAATTAAGTCGTCATGCGCGGGCTTGACCCGCGCATCCATCTCCCTAAAGAGTTCCATTTTGATGGATTGCCGGGTCAGGCCCGGCAATGACGAGCTGTGTCCAATGCCCCTGCGCCTTTTCCTCTCTTCCGGCGATCTCATGGCCGACCGCCGCTTCGAGTTCGCGCGCGACCTCCAGCTCAAGGGCGATCTGCCTGCCGCTGCCGACCTGCTGGAGCAGGCGATCGAGCTCGCACCGGATTTCGCCTCGGCCTGGTTCACGCTCGGCGAGATCCGTCAGCAGCTCGGCGAGCGCGACAAGGCCATCGCGGCCTTTCGAAAATCGCGCGAGTCCGATCCCGAGGACCAGCATGGCGCCCATTTGCACCTGATACGTCTCGGCGACGAGCAATTGTCCGAGATGCCCAAGGCCTACGTGCAAGCCTTGTTCGACCAGTACGCGCCGCGCTTCGAGCACGTGCTGATCAACGATCTCGACTACCGCGCGCCGTCGCTGATCTTCAAGGCGGTGCTGGCCGCACGCGTCGCCGCGAAGAAGCCCGCCCTGTTCAAGCTCGCCATCGATCTCGGCTGCGGCACCGGGCTTGCGGCCGCCGCCTTCGCCAGGCAGGTCGATCATTTCATCGGCATCGACCTGTCGCCCGGCATGATCAGGGAGGCGCGCGCGACTGGTCTCTACGCCGAGCTCGAGGTCGCCGACATGATCGAGGGCCTGCGTGGCAAGGGCGATGCGAGCGCGAACCTTGTCGTGGCCGCGGACGCGTTCGTCTACCTCTCCGATCTCGCGCCGGTGCTGAGCGAAGCCGTGCGCGTGCTTGCATCGGGCGGCGTGCTCGCCTTCACGCTGGAGACGCATGACGGCCGCGGCATCGTTCTCGGCGAAGGCCTGCGCTATGCCCATTCGGCGGAATATGTGCGCGGCGCCATCGCGCAAGCCGGTCTCAAGCTCCTCACCCTGGAGCCGGCCTCGCCGCGCAACGAGAACAACGAGCCGGTGCGCGGCCTCGTCGTCGTCGCCGAGAAAACTTGAGTCTAGGCGCTAGCGCCCCGCGATTTGAGCGTCATTGCGTCGCAAAGCTGCGACTTCCCACTTGCGAGCTGAGCTGCGATGCCAGCACAATGCGCGCGCTAGGGAGAAACAAATAATGACCAAGAATCCATCGCGGCGCGATTTCAGCGCCGCCGCGCTCGCCACCATCGCCGCATCCACCTTGCCCGCGCCGTATGTCTGGGCCGCGGAGAAGAAATACGATGCGGGCGCCAGCGACACCGAGATCAAGATCGGGCAGACCGTGCCGCATTCCGGCCCCGGCTCGCTCTACGGCGTGCTCGGCCGCGTCGGCGAGGCCTATTTCCAGATGCTGAACGAGAAGGGCGGCATCAACGGACGCAAGATCAAGTTCCTCACCA
Source organism: Bradyrhizobium sp. WSM2254 (assembly GCF_000472645.1). Taxonomy (NCBI): domain Bacteria; kingdom Pseudomonadati; phylum Pseudomonadota; class Alphaproteobacteria; order Hyphomicrobiales; family Nitrobacteraceae; genus Bradyrhizobium; species Bradyrhizobium sp. WSM2254. The sequence continues at coordinate 370,589 of NZ_AXAB01000001.1, forward strand.
TGGACGACGCCTACAGCGCGCCGAAATGTGTCGAGGCGACGCGGCGCCTGGTCGAGCAGGAAGAGGTGCTGGCGCTCTACGGCTCGCTCGGCACCGCGCCGCAGACCGCCGTGCACAAATACCTGAACTCCAAGGGCGTGCCGCAGCTGCTGCTCAACACCGGCGCGTCGAAGTGGAACAATCCGAAAGAGTTCAAATGGACGATGGCGGGCCTGCCGCTCTATCCGACCGAGGCACGCATCCTGGCCCGGCACGTCGTTGCCGTGAAGCCGAACGCCAAGATCGGCATCCTCTACCAGAACGACGATTTTGGCCGCGACTTCCTCGGTCCCTTCAAGAAGGTGCTGACTGACGCCGGCGGCACCGCGCAGGTGATCATGGAGCAGACCTATGATCTGACCGAGCCGACCGTCGATTCCCAGCTCATCAATCTCTCGAAGTCGGGCGCCGACGTCTTCTACAACATCTCCACCGGCAAGGCGTCGTCGCAGTCGATCCGGAAAGTGGCCGAGCTCGGCTGGAAGCCGCTGCAACTTTTGTCCGCGGGCTCCACCGGCCGCTCGATCCTCAATGCCGCGGGCCTCGAGAACGCCACCGGGATCGTCGCCATCCGCTACAACAAGGAAGTCGGCCTGCCCAAATGGGAGAAGGACCCCGACGTGATGGCGTTCGAAGAGCTGCGCAAGAAGTACACGCCGGCGATCGATCAAGACAACACCATCGCCTTTGCCGGTTACGGCCAGGCCGTCACCATGGGCGAGATCCTGCGCCGCTGCGGCGATGATCTCACCCGCGCCAACGTGCTGAAGCAGGCCTCCACGCTAGCGGGCTTCCACTCGCCCTATTTCCTCGACGGCGTCACCTACAGCTACACGCCCGAGGACTACACGCCGATGAAGACGCTCTTCATCTCCACCTTCTCCGGCAAGGATTGGGACATCTCCGACAAGCCGATGTCGGAGTAGAGCGGCGCGCTGTCTCTTCCCCTCTCCCCGCGTGCGGGGAGAGGGTAGGGTGAGGGGGAGTCGCTTCGCGCCGGCCTCTCCCCGCAGGCGGGGAGAGGCGAAGGAAGCCCACCCCCTCGACGAACCCGTCCCCACGGCTTACCTGTGATGCCGTGCCGCCCCGCATCCTCAAAATCCCGGCCGAGCCGGCCGCGCTGCTGCCCGACCGCTTCAACGCGTGGTTCGCGGGGCGCGGCTGGTCGCCGCGCGAGCATCAGCTCGCGCTGCTGGAGAAGGCGCGCGAGGACGCTAGCGCGCTGCTGATCGCGCCGACCGGCGCCGGCAAGACGCTGGCGGGATTTCTGCCGACGCTGGTGGAGCTTTCGACGCAGGCGCTTGAACGAGACGCCGGCGCCAGGCAAAACCTCGTCTCCACCGGCCGTTCCGTGCAGCGCGCCGGCGGCCTCCACACCCTCTACATCTCGCCGCTGAAAGCGCTCGCCGTCGACATCGCGCGCAACCTGGAGCGACCCATCGCCGAGATGGGTCTGCCGGTCAAGGTCGAGACCCGCACCGGCGACACGCCGGTGTCGCGGCGGCAGCGCCAGCGGCGCTATCCGCCCGATATCCTGCTGACGACGCCGGAGCAGCTCGCGCTTCTGCTCTCCTCCGACGACGCCCCGTTCCTGTTCTCCTCCTTGAAGCGCATCGTGCTCGACGAGCTGCACGCGCTGGTGACGTCCAAGCGCGGCGATCTGCTCTCGCTCGGGCTGGCGCGGCTGTGGCGGCTCGCGCCGCAGATGCGCGCGATCGGATTATCGGCGACCGTGGCCGAGCCGGATCAGCTCGCGCGCTTCCTGGTGCCGCAGCCTGATGGCAAGGAAGTGGCCGCCGACATCGTGATCGCCGGCGGCGCCGCGCCGCCGCTGGTCGAGATGCTCGATACGAGAGAGCGGCTGCCCTGGGCCGGCCATGGCGCGCGTCACGCACTCGCCGAGGTCTATGAGCTGATCAAGCAGAACAAGACCACGCTGGTCTTCGTCAACACCCGCAGCCAGGCCGAGATGTTGTTCCAGGATCTCTGGCGCATGAACGACGACGGGCTCGCGATCGCGCTGCATCACGGCTCGCTCGACGTCGCCCAGCGCCGCAAGGTCGAGGACGCCATGTCGGCGGGACGCTTGCGCGGCGTGGTCTGCACCTCCTCGCTCGATCTCGGCGTCGACTGGGGCGACGTCGATCTCGTGGTCAATATCGGCGCGCCCAAGGGCTCCTCGCGACTGATGCAACGCATCGGCCGTGCCAACCACCGCCTCGACGAAGCCTCGCGCGCGGTGCTGGTGCCGGCCAACCGCTTCGAGGTGCTGGAGTGCCGCGCCGCCATCGACGCCATCGCCGAGAACGCGCAGGACACCCCGCCGCTCCGCACCGGTGCGCTCGACGTGCTGGCCCAGCACGTGCTGGGCCGTGCCTGCGGCGAGCCATTCTTCAACGATGACCTCTATGACGAGGTGCGCTCCGCCGCGCCCTATGCGGGCCTCGCGCGCGTCGATTTCGACGATGTCGTCGATTTCGTCGCCTCCGGCGGCTATGCGCTGAAGACCTACGAGCGCTTCGCCCGCATCAGGCAGGACAAGCAGGGGCGCTGGCGTGTCGCCAATCCAAAGGTGCGGCAGAGCTATCGTCTCAATGTCGGCACCATCGTCGAGGAGCCGATGCTCAAGGTGCGGCTGGTGCGTTCCCGCTCCACCGGCAGCGGTTCGACCGGCGCGATCGCGCGGGGCGGCCGCGTGCTCGGCGAAATCGAGGAATATTTTATCGAGGGGCTGACCGCCGGCGACACCTTCGTGTTCGGCGGCGAGGTCGTGCGCTACGAGGCCCTGGCCGAAGATCAGGTCTACGTCTCTCGCGCCAACGACAAGGATCCGAAGGTACCGTCCTATATGGGCGGCAAATTTCCGCTCTCGACCTATCTTGCCGAACGTGTGCGCCGCCTGCTCGACGACAGGCGCGCGTGGAACGGTCTGCCGGAGCAGGTGCGCGACTGGCTGTCGCTCCAGAAGGACGTCTCGCGCGTGCCGGGTGTCCGCGAGCTCCTGGTCGAGACCTTTCCGCGCGGCAGCAAGCATTACCTCATCTGCTATCCCTTTGAGGGGCGGCTGGCGCATCAGACGCTCGGCATGCTGCTGACGCGGCGGCTGGAACGCGGCCGCGCGCGGCCGCTCGGCTTCGTCGCCAATGAATATGCGGTGGCGATCTGGGGCCTGGGCGATGCCTCCTTCATGATCCGCAACGGTGAGCTCGATCTCGACGCGCTGTTCAACCCCGACATGCTGGGGGACGATCTCGAAGCGTGGCTGGCCGAATCCGCGCTGATGAAGCGCACGTTTCGTAATTGTGCCTTGATCAGCGGCCTGATCGAGCGCCGCTTCACCAGCGAGGACAAGAGTCGCCGCCAGGTGCTGTTCTCGACCGATCTGGTCTACGACGTCTTGCGAAAACACCAGGCCGACCACGTCCTGCTGCGCGCCGCCCGCGCCGATGCCGCCACCGGCCTGCTCGACCTGCGCCGTCTCGGCGGCATGCTGGCCCGCATCCAGGGCCGCATCACGCACCGGGAACTCGATCACGTCTCCCCGCTCGCCGTCCCCGTGATGCTGGAAATCGGCCGCGAGTCAGTTTATGGCGAAGCTGCAGACGAGCTGTTGGCGGAAGCCGCCGACGAACTCGTCAAAGAGGCGATGTCGTAGACTGCTGCATAATGTCATTTCGTGGCGCAACTCTCTCCACACCGTCATGCCCGGGCTTGACCCGGGCATCCACGTCTTTCTCGCTGCGGCAAGAACGTGGATGGCCGGGCATAGGCGAGCGGAAGCGACGCCGTTTTTCGAACGGCTACGCCCGGCCATGACGGAGCAAGCGGCGCTATCGATCTCTTTGACGCGCACGCTGGATGTCGCCGGCATCTCGCTCCACGCCGATCTCTCCGGTGCCCTGTTCTGGGAAGAGCAGCGCCTGCTCGTCGTCTCCGACCTGCATCTGGAAAAGGGCTCGAGCTTCGCCAGCCGCGGCGTGCTGCTGCCGCCTTACGATACCATCGCGACACTCGGCCGGCTTGCTGCTGTCATCTCCCGCCATGATCCGCGCACCGTCATCGCGCTCGGCGACAGTTTTCACGATCGCACCGCGCATGAGCGCCTCTCCACGGAGGATCGCGACGCCGTCGCCGCGCTCCAATCTGGCCGCGACTGGATCTGGATTTCCGGCAATCACGATCCGATGCTGCCGCGCGATCTCGGCGGCACCATCGCGGACGAGGTCGCGATCGGCCCGATCACCTTCCGCCACGAGCCGACCGGCGCCCGCGGCGAGATCGCCGGCCATCTCCATCCCAAGGCCCGCGTCTCCGCGCGCGGTCGTTCGATGGAGCGTCGCTGCTTCGCCAGCGACGGGATGCGCGCCGTGATGCCCGCCTTCGGCGCCTATGCCGGCGGCCTCAGCATCCGCGATGCCGCGTTTGCAAAGATCTTCCCGGAGAACGGTTTCGTCGCCCACTTGCTCGGCGATCGCCGCGTTCACGCCATCGCCGCGTCGCGGTGTTACTGAAGCGGGGGCTTCGTAGGGTGGGCAAAGCGTAGCGTGCCCACCATTTGCAAGATTCGCTGAACGATGGTGGGCACGGCGCTTCGCGCCTTTGCCCACCCTACGCTTCCTGCCAGCTCATGCCGCCTTCGCCTGCACGTTATCGCAGAACTCCGCGAGCCGATCGGCGAGCCGCAGCGTCGCCGGGCTCGCATCCGGTGACGCCATCAGCGCCACCTCGGTCTTGTTGATCGGCGCAAAGCCGTCCTTTGCAGTCAGCACGCGATGATCGGCCTGGATCGACATTTCGGACAGGATGCTCAGCCCCATGCCGGCGGCGACCGCGGCCTGGATGCCGGCGAGGCTCGACGACGTGTAGGCCATGTGCCAGGTGCGGCCGGCGCTCTCCAGCGCGTGGATGGCGCCGGCGCGATAGAGGCAGCCCAGCGGAAAGCCGATCAGCGGCACCGACGGCGCGCCCGCATCGATCGGATGGCTCTTGCTGGTGACCCAGTGCACCCGCTCCGGCCACACCGCGATGGCGCCCTTCTCGCCGGCCTCGCGCTTGTAAAGCGCCAGATCAAGTTCGCCGCGTTCGAGATCGCGGGCGAGGTTCTTGCTCTGGTCGGCGCGGACGTCGAGCCGCAGGCCGGGATGCGAGCGCGAGAACGTCGCCAGCAATTTCGCCAGGCGATAGGCCGCAAAATCCTCGGGAATGCCGAGCCGGATCGCGCCTTCGCTGTCGGGCTGGCTCAGCACGTCGCGCGCCTCTTCCGCAAGCGAGAGCAGCCGCCGCGCATAGGACAGCAACCGCTCGCCGGCCTCGGTCGGGCGCACGTCCTTGCCGTCGCGATGCAGGAGGACCTGGCCGACGTCGTCCTCCAGCCGCTTGATCTGCTGGCTGACGGTCGACTGCGTGCGGTGGACGCGCTCGCCGGCGCGGGTGAAGCCGCCGGCCTCGACGACCGAGACGAAGCTGCGCAGAAGCTCGAGATCGAGCATGGGCGCCTCCATTCGAAAATCCACTGATTGGAAGTTAATCATTTAATTTCCAAATGACAAGCGGGCTCCCTAGATCGAGGGCTCAGGAGAATGCCCTCATGTCGCTCGCCCCCTCGATTCCCGTTCCCCGCCGCCGCTTCAACACGCTGCCGCTCGCTATCGGACTGTTCTGCCTGCTCTGGAGCTATGCCTTCGTCGCCGGCAAGATCGGCGTCACCCATTGCCCGCCGCTGATCCTGCTCGCCGCGCGCTTCTCGCTCGCCGGCATCTTGATCCTCGGCGCGACACTGATCCGCGGCGACGACTGGTCATTGTCCTGGCGCGATGTCGCGATCTTCGCCGTGCTCGGCATCGCCAACAACGCGCTCTATCTCGGGCTCGGCTACACCGGCCTGCAATCGGTCTCCGCCGGGCTCGGCGGCCTGATCGTGTCCGCCAATCCGGTGTTCACCGCCGCGCTCGCCGCATCGCTCCTTGGCGAAGGCATGACCTGGCGCAAGGCGAGCGGTCTCTTGCTCGGCGTCATCGGCGTGATGGCGATCGTCTGGCACCGCCTGTCGGTCGGCACCGACAGCCTGCATGGCATCGTCTTCACGCTGGCCTCGCTCGCCTCCATCGTCGCCGGCACCATTCTGTTCAAGCTGCTCGCGCCGAAGGGGTCCTTGTGGATCGGCAACGGCGTGCAGAACCTCGCCGCCGGCATCGTGCTGACCCCGGTTGCGCTCACCTTCGCCGACGTCCACGCGATCGATTTCACCCCAAGCCTGGTCGGCGCCTTCGCCTTCCTCGTGCTCGGCGGCTCCATCCTCGCCTACTGGCTCTGGTTTCATCTCCTGAAAGTGTGTGGCGCCACGGCTGCCAGCGCCTATCATTTCCTGATGCCGCCGCTCGGCATGCTGTTCGCCTTCCTCGTGCTCGGCGAGCATGTCGAGGCCCGCGACCTGCTCGGCATCGTCCCGGTCGCGCTCGGCATCTATCTGGTAACGCGGCCGGCCGCGAAGCCTGTGTCGTAGAAGGAGTTATTCATGCCCATCTCCATCACCCTGATCGGCGGCCCGACCGCACTGATCGAGATCGACGGCTTCCGCCTGCTCACCGATCCGACCTTCGACGATGCGCACACCGCCTATCAGCTGCCGCATGTGACGCTGGAGAAGACGATCGGCCCCGCGCTGACCGCAGATGCGATCGGCCCGGTCGACGCGGTGCTGCTCAGCCACGACCAGCATTCGGACAATCTCGACAATTCCGGCCGCGAGTTTCTCAAACATGCCAAGCGCGTGCTGACGACAGAAGCCGGCGCCAGGCGCCTCGGCAGCCATGCCGAAGGCCTTGCGCCCTGGGCGACCTCGCATGTGAGGGATCGTGACGGCAATTCACTGACGATCACCGCGACGCCGGCGCGCCACGGTCCGGCCGGCATCGAGCCGCTGTCGGGCGATGTCATCGGTTTCGTGGTGTCCTCAAACCGCAAGGACACAAGCGCGGTCTATATCAGCGGCGACACCACCTGGTTCGACGGTGTTGCCGAGGTCGCGCGGCGTTTCAAATGCCGCGTGGTGCTGCCGTTCGCGGGCGCTGCGCAGACGCGCGGACCGTTCCATCTTACCATGGACACCAACGACACCGTCGAGACCGCACGCGCCTTTCCCGACGCGGTGATCGTGCCGCTGCATACCGAAGGCTGGGCGCATTTCCGCCAGAACGGCGAGGATCTGCGCAAGACGTTCGACGTGCTCGGCTTCGGGACGCGATTGCGATTGCTGGAGCCGGGCGTGCCGACGGTGATCGAAGCGCCATAGCCTCCGCTGTCATGCCCCGGCTTGACCGGGGCATCCAGTACGCCGCGGCGGTTGTTGTGAGAGCGAACTCCTTAACGCCGGCCTCTGGAATACTGGGTCGCCCGGTCAAGCCGGGCGACGACGAGAGGAGAGAGCGTCGCCCCCTCAATCCTTCCGGAACACGATCGACGCCATCCAGCCCGTCATCAGCGCCATGGCCGCGGTGGCGAGGCCGTAGATCAGGCCGTTCTGTCGCGCGGTGGTCGCGACGAACTGTTCGAAACCGACCTTGACGATCTCGAAGGCGGTCTCGGTCTTGCCGATGAACGCGCCGTTCGCAAACAGCTTGATCTCGACCTCGTAGGTGCCGATCGGCACCTCCGCCGGCAGCGGAATGCCGGTACGGAACAGCGTCGGTGTCAGGAACGTCACGGCGCTCGTATCCTCGCGGTAGAGGCCGCGCTGGGTGCGCAGGCGGATGAAGGCGGAGCGGAAAGCGTCGTTCGGCACCACGTCGGCATAATCGCCGCTGACTCGCTGAGTCAGCAGCACGTTGTTCAGCCCGATCTGCTGCCGCCGTGCGATGTCGGGCGAGGTGATGACGTCGAACGGGCGGTTGGCGAACAGCGCCAGATAGCTCGGCACCTGCAGGAACTGCCGGTAGTCGGTGTTGATCCAGATGCCGAAAGTGCGCTCCTTGCGCCGTGTCACCATGTCGGCGCGCGGGCCCATCACGGTGACCACGAGGTCGTAAGCCGTGCGATCCGCGGGCGTCGTGGCGTCCTTCTCGACCGAGCCGAACAGCACCAGCTCCTCGCCGGAATAATTCGGCGTCACCGTGACGCGGTGGTTGGAGACCGACACGATCAGCCGCTCGGCCCGCGCGGTGCTGCCGAGCAACAGAACGAGCACGACTGCGAGAAGCGCGCGTGTCATCCGCTCACCCCCAGCTCACGGATGGTGAAGAGATCCTCCGGCCGGATTACCAGCTCGATCACAAAGCGGACGCCGACCGAGAGGATCAACAGGCCCAGCAGCAGCCGCAGCTGCTCGCCGCGGATCTTCTGGCCGGCACGCGCGCCGAACTGCGCGCCGGTGACGCCGCCGACCATCAGGATCAGCGCCAGCACGGCATCGACGAGGTGATTGGTCACCGCATGCAGCATGGTCGCGAGCAGCATGGTGGCCACGGTCAGGACCATCGAGGTCCCGATCACCGTCGAGGTCGGCACCCGCAGCAGGTAGATCATGATCGGCACCAGGATGAAGCCGCCGCCGATGCCCATGATGGCGCCGATGAAGCCGATCATGATGCCGACGATCACCACGGGGATCACCGAGAGATAGATCTTCGAGCGCTTGAACCGCATCTTCAGCGGCAGGCCATGGATCCAGTTGTGCGTGCGTCGCGGCGGCACCGCGCCGCGCCGGGTCCGCATCAGGGCGCGCAGGCCTTCGGAGAACATCAGGCTGCCGACGGTGGTGAGCAGCACGACATAGGACAGTGCGATCATCAGGTCGAGCTGGCCGAGCGCGCGAAGCTGCGTGAAGGTCCATACCCCCAGCGCGGTGCCGGTTACGCCGCCGCAGAGCAGCACGCTCGCCAGCGTCGGATCGATCGCGCGCCGCCGCCAGTAGGAGATCGCGCCGGAAAAGGAGGAGGCCGCGATGTGGCTCGCCACCGAGGCGACCGCGACCGCCGGCGTGATGCCGATGAAGATCAGCAGCGGCGTCATCAGGAAGCCGCCGCCGATCCCGAACATGCCGGAGACGAAGCCGACCGCCGCGCCCATCGCCAGCACCAGGAAGACGTTGACCGGAAGATCGGCGATCGGGAGATAGAGTTGCATTGAACCACGCACCGGCGAGACGGATCGACTAGCGCGGAATGCTCGCGGGAAGATCGGAACGATTGCCGCGTCCCTCAATAGCCGAATTCGCCGGCGGAGGGATCAGGAATCTTGGGCGCTGCGAATGGGCTAAGAGGGATCAGATCACAGCTTCGCTGCGAGCGGAGGATTCCGCCACATTCTCCGCCGTCATGCCCCGGCTTGACCGGGGCATCCAGTACGCCGCAGCTCCTCCGCATCCAACCGGCGTCTCTGGAATACTGGGTCGCCCGGTCAAGCCGGGCGACGACAAGAGGAGAAAGCGTACTCAGCCGCTCAGTGCGCTGCTGACGCCGAGCGCTTGGTCGCGACCGGCTTCGGCGCGGGCTTGGCGTTCGCCTGCGGCGCGCTGTCCCAGCCGCCGTTCGGGGCCGGGACGTTGACGGCGTCGTCGGGCTGCGGTTCGGCGCTGAAGGTCTGGATCGCGAGCTTGGCGGCGGCGAGCGATTGCGGGTCGAGGCGCTTGGCCACGTCGTCGCGCTTGCCCGCCGCGTCCGCATCGCCCTGGGCGGCTGCGAGGCTGAACCATTTGTAGGACTCGGCGAGGTTCTGCTCGACGCCGATGCCGCGGGCATAGAGGATGCCGAGATTGAACTGGCTGTCGGCGACGCCGCGGTCGGCCGCTTTCCGGAACCACTGCGCCGCGCGATTGTAATTGGCACCGCGTCCGCCGCCGTCGGCATCGAGCACCGCGAGATTGTGCATCGCCTTGGCGCTGCCGCGCTCGGCGGCCTGCGTGTAGTAGCGGCGGGCGATGTCGGCGTCCTTCTTCACCCCGAGGCCCTTTTCGTAGAGCGTGCCGAGGCGGAAGGTTGCGGGCACCACGCCGGCCTGCGCCGCGCGGTCGTACCATTTCGCAGCTTCGTCGTAGTTTGCAGCGACGCCCTTGCCTTCGGCAAAGCGCACGCCGATCTCGTAGGCGGCGGTCGCATCGCCCTTCATCGCGGCGGTGCGCAAGGCCGGGCCGCCGATACCGTCAGGCAGCTTTTCGCTCGGCGGCACCTGGATGAGACTGAGCCGCGCGCGGCTCGTGCCGGACAACGCGCCGGTGACGTCGCTCGACGCCATAGGCGGGGTTGGCGCAGCGGCCGGGGTTTGCGGGATTTCGACCGAGGCGGTGCCGCTCGGGCTTGTCACCGACACCGGCGCGGTATTGTTCTGCGACTGCTTTCCAATCGGCGTCGGCGAGGTCATCGACGGCGTGACCTGTTCCGGCGCAGCCGGCTTGTTCTCAACGGGCGGCGGGGCTCGCGGCGCGGGCTCGCTCGACGTATTCTCCATCGCCTGCGGCGCCGGCGGCGCACTGCCACCATCGAGCAGGTTCATCGCCATCTTGAAGGTGCCGAGCACGATCACGACCACGCTCGCGCCGACCAGCAGCGAGCGAATCTTCGAGGTGATGGTCGAGGCGCCTTCCTGGCCCTTGTCCTTGGCGCGGGCGATTGCGGCCTTGGCGCCACGGGCCGGCTTCTCAGGCGGCTGCGCGGCGGCGGCCTGGGCAGCGCGGCGCGCGGCCGCGATGAAGCTCGACGACGACACCGGCTCCTTCGGAGCAGTGGGAATTCCGCTGATCGCGCTTTCGGAAGCGGCAATGCGCTCCGACGGCGTGGCGACGCGCCCGCCCGGCCGTGTGCCCGGCTCGAGCGGATGGTCCGGCGGCAATTCCGGCGCGAGCGCACCGCGCGCGGTATGCGGCTCCAGGATTTCGCTGATCGCGCGCGACGGCAAGGGTGGTGCGGCTTGCGGCGCCGTCGGCGCCGTCGGGACCGGCGGCGGAGCGGTGGGTGCCCCGGCGGCGTGGAATTCGCGCGGCGCGGCCACGAAGGCAGAATGCGCCGGTTGTTGCATGGCGGCCGGATTCGGCAGCTCAGGCTTCGGATCGTATTTCGGCTGCTGTTGCTGCGGCCGAGATTCGCGCGCCATCGGCGCGGGCTCCACGGGCGCAGCCATCGGCATCGGCATCGGCTGCGGTGCAGGGGCCGGCGGAGCAGTGCGCACCGCGCGCAGATCGCCCTCGATCATCGAGAGGCGATCGACGACGTGGCCGAGCGCGCTGTGGACGGCTTCGAGCGAGTCCTGGGTGCTGCGGTTGGTCTCGGCCTGGCTGAAGCGGATGTCGGAGAGTTCGCGCTTGACGAGATCGACCATGCCGGAATCGGGGGCCGGCGCCGAATTGCGGCTCTCGGCGAGCGCGGAATAGGTCGCCTGCTGGCGTTCCAGGTGGCGCAGGATGTCGTGCAGCCCGTCCTCGACGCGGCTCAGATTGCCGTTGCGCGGATCGGAGGCGGCTTCGATCCGCTCCAGCAGATAGGAGACGCGCTGTTCGAGATGCGCAAAGGTCGAGGCCGAATCGTTGCCGACCTGCATACGGTCGAAACGATCCGACAGCGCACGGATCGCGGCTTCCAGATGTTCGGTGCTCTCGGCAGGCTGGGTCCGCTCGCGCGTCTCCAGCGCGGCCGTGAGCGCCGCGATGCGCTGCTCGAGCACGGCAAAGCTGTCGCCGGGGCCGGACGAGCGGGTGATCTGGTCGACCTTGGACGACAACAGCTGCACGTCCTCGGAAAGCCGTGCCAGCGCTTCGTTGGAGGCGACGTTGGAGACGATGCCGCGCAACGCCGAGATCGCGCCTTCGAGTTGGCGCACCGTGGACGGATCGTCATTGGCGCGCAGGATCAGATCGAGCTTGGCGCCGAGATTGCGGATCGCCTCGTCATAGCCGGTGAGCTGCTCGGCCGGCGTCAGCGTGCGCAGCACCTGCTTGATGTCGGACAGCGCGTGCTCGATGCCCGACAGAACCTGGCCGTCGGTGCCGGACGAGCGGGTCTCGTCGATGCGACGGTGCAGCGAGCGGATTTCGTTTTCGATCGACTCGATCGCGCGGCGCGGCATCGCCTCGGTGATGGCGTGGCGGATCTCCGCAAGCTCGCTGCGGAAAGCGTTGATCGCCTGCTCGGTATTGTCAGGGCGCTGGAGCGACTCGATCTGGCTCGTGATCTTGAGCAGATGGCGCTCGAGCGACGAGAAATCCGGCTGCGGTGGCGGCGGAGCGTAGGCAGGCGCGGGCGGCGCTATGGGCGGCGCGTAAGGAGCTGCCGTGGGTGCAATCGACGGCGCGGCGCGCGGCGGCATCTGCCTGGGCGTAAAGCCGTCGAGCTCGCTCTGCCGCGCCGTGATCTCGGCGACGGCGACGTCGAACGAGGCGGGGCTCAGCGGCGGCGAGCTGCGATAGACCTGTGCGGCCGCGCGCTCGACCATATCGGCCTGGCGCTGGCGCGTCTCGGCAGGTGCAGGCCGCGGAGGCTGCGGTTGAAGCTGCTGCGGCTTGGAGATTTGCGACAGGCGCGCGTCGAGCCGCGAGATCGCATCGTTGAGCTGGCGTGCAACGCCCTGCTCGCGCGAGACCTCTTGTCGTGAAGAGTCCTGGCGCGGGGTGGGCTTTGAAATCCGTTCGATCTGCTGGGTGATCGCGTCGAGCCGCTGGTGGATGTCGGCGACTTCGCGGCTCTCCGGACTCGGTACGTGGTTCGGCATGTGTTGCGGACGCTGCTCGTAAGGTCCGCGAAAGTTTGGCGGGGCAGTTTCGCCGAGCGTGGAGTTCAGCCAATCGTTGAGTGACATGCCGGCTCTGCGCGCAGCAGCTTCGGCCCGCTCCCGGACGGAGGGATCGATGCCGTCAACACTCCACGATACGCGCGAATTCATGACTCTGTCCGGTTCCGACTCCGGCGCCCCACCCGGCACCTCCAGCCTCCCCACGCGTGCCGGTTGTAAAGACAATCGGATTTGGCGCGGGTCGTCTGCCTCGAAAACCGACTTTTTCCTGTTACGGTAAATAACGGGTTAAGGAACGCGTTGCCGATGTCTTAAAGTTGGGCGCGGGGAACCGGGGGGCGTCGTTGTGGCGCTCATCCGGTCGCCAAATAACCGGTGTCATGCCCCGCGCAGGCGGGGCATCCAGTACTCCGAGGCAGCGCGGCTGGAAGAGAGACGCCGCGGCGTACTGGATCGCCCGCCTTCGCGGGCGATGACGGCGGAGGAGATGGCGAAAGGTCGAGTCGGGCCAGCCCCTCAGCCCTTCCCCTCGCGCTTGCCGTCTTCCAGCGGCACCACCGTGCCTTTGCCGCTCATCGTCGACAGCGCCGCGAGTGCCTCTTCGCAAAAATCGGCCACCATCTGCTCGTGGCGGGCGCCGAGGCGAAGCAGGAGCAGGTTGCCGAGATCGAGCCGGCCCTCCGCCGTGCCGTCCGGAAAACGCTTCTTGAGGATCCGCTCGTAATTCTCGTGCCGGTCGCGGTGGTGCTCGAGCCGGGCCATCAGATCGGTGCGCATGGGCTCGATGTCGATGCTGTCGAGCGCATGCAGCCGCACCAGGAGGTCGTCCTTGATCGAGGGCGGCGTGCTCGGCCGCGCGGCCCAGTGCCGCAGCGCTGTTCGGCCCTCGGGAGTCAGCGTATAAATCAGTTTGTTGGGCTTGCCCGTTTGCACGACTTCGCGGCCCTGGATGTAGCCGCGGTCGCGCAGCTTGGAGAGCTCGCGATAGATCTGCTGGTGGTCGGCCTTCCAGAAGAAGCCAATCGAGGAATCGAACGTCTTGGCAAGCTCGTAACCCGTCATCGGACGTTCCGTCAGGCATGCGAGGATTGCGTCGCCCAGTGCCATGACTGGCCTCCTTCGTCTTCGATCTTGACCAACCAGCTTGACTTTATGCGCATCTGCGCATATGCGTCAATGTGCATATGGGACGGCTTCGGAGCGGGCCACAAGACCCACCCCGAAGATCCAGCAAAATCAACCTCTTCGCTACTGTGCATGGGGTTGTTTTCGCGTTTTTTTGCCCAGGCCTTTAGGGAGGCACCTGAGAATGACCGGCCTCGACTCCTGGTACGGCTACATGAAGTCTCATGACCGCAAAGCGCTCTGGGACCTGCTCCATCCCGATGCGGTCTTCGAAAGCCCTGTGGTGCATTCGCCCCAGCGCGGCCGCGACATCACCTTCAAATATCTGTCGAGCGCCGAGAAGGTCCTCGGCGGTCCCGGCTTCACCTATGTCGGCGAGTGGCGAAGCGACAGCGGCGCCGTGCTCGAATTCAAGAATGTGATCGACGGCATCGAGATCAACGGCGTCGACATCATCAGCTTCGATCCCGAGGGACGCATCACGAATTTCAAGGTGATGGTGCGTCCGCTCAAGGCCATCAACATGCTGCACCGCCTGATGGCGGAGCAGCTTGCCGCCCAATCATAGCGAATCCCACCACTTCAACGGCCATGCCGGGAGACCACCATGCCGATCTATAAAGCCCCCGTCGAAGACGTGAATTTCCTGCTCAACGACGTCTTCCAGATCGATCGTTACGACAATCTGCCCGGCTTCTCGGATGCGTCCAGCGACGTGCGCGAGGCGATCCTGGGCGAAGCCGCCAAGCTCGCCGAAGAGGTGCTCCAGCCGCTCAACCGCGTCGGCGATCTCGAAGGTTGCAAGCGCGCCGATGACGGCAGCGTCACCACGCCGAAGGGTTTCAAGGACGCTTTCAAGCAGGTCGCCGAGGGCGGCTGGCTTGGCCTGTCGGCTCCGACCGAGTTCGGCGGGCAGGGCCTGCCGGTGACGCTCTCCCAGGCCGTCAACGAATTCCAGATCTCCGCCAACATGGCGTTCTCGATGTATGGCGGCCTCACCATGGGCGCCACCGCGGCGCTGATCGTGCACGGCTCGCCGGAGCAGAAGCAGACCTACGTGCCGAAGATGGTGGCGGGCGAATGGACCGGCACCATGAACCTGACCGAGCCGCATTGCGGCACCGATCTCGGCATGCTCCGCACCAAGGCGGTCCGGCAGGCCGACGGCAGCTTCAAGATCACGGGCACCAAGATCTTCATCTCGGCCGGCGAGCATGATCTTGCCGACAACATCATCCACCTCGTGCTCGCCCGCATCGAGGGCGCACGTAGCGGAATCAAGGGCGTCTCGCTGTTCGTGGTGCCGAAATTCCTGGTGAATGCAGACGGTTCGGTCGGCGCCCGCAACGGCGTGGTCTGCGGCTCGATCGAGCACAAGATGGGCATCCACGGCAATTCCACCTGCGTGATGAACTACGACAGCGCCACCGGCTGGCTGATCGGCGAAGAGAACAAGGGCATGCAAGGCATGTTCGTGATGATGAACGAGGCCCGCCTCGGCGTCGCCGTGCAGGGGCTCGCGCAGTCCGAGGTCGCCTATCAGAACGCCGTCGCCTATGCCCGCGAGCGCATCCAGGGCCGTTCGCTGACCGGCACCAAGGCGCCGGACAAGCCGGCCGATCCGATCATCGTGCATCCCGACGTGCGCCGCACGCTGCTCTCGATCCGCGCCTTCAACGAGGCCGCGCGCGCCTTCGTGATCTGGACCGCGCTGAAGAGCGACGTCGCTCATCGCTCGGAGGATCCCAAGGACCGCCAGGCCGCGGACGACCACATGGGCCTGATGACGCCGGTGCTGAAGGGCTTCCTCACCGATTACGGCTTCGCCAACGCGGTGCAGGCGCAGCAGATGTATGGCGGTCACGGCTACATCGCCGAGCAGGGCATGGAGCAGTTCGTGCGCGATGCCCGCATCGCCATGATTTATGAAGGCGCCAACGGCATCCAGGCGCTCGACCTCGTCGGCCGCAAGCTGCCGCGCGACGGCGGCCGCGCCATCATGGCCTTCTTCGGCGAGGTCATGGCCTTCGCCAAGGAGAACGGCGGCGACGAGGCGCTGAAACCCTTCATCACCCCGCTCTCGGCTTCGCTCGGCCATCTCCAGCAGGCCACCACCTGGCTGATGCAGAACGCGATGATGAAGCCGGACAATGCGGGTGCTGCCGCAACCGATTACCTGCATCTCTTCGGCTTCGTCGCGCTCGGCTACATGTGGGCGAAGATGGCCAAGGTGACCAATGCCAAGATTGCCGAGAGCGGGGCGACGCCCTATCTCTCGACCAAGCTCGTCACCGGCCGCTTCTTCATGGAGCGGATGTTGCCGGAGACCGCGGCCAATCTCGCGCGCATCCAGTCGGGCTGCGCCACCATCATGGAACTGCCGGCAGAAGCGTTCTGAATATTTTCGCTTCACCCAAAATCCCGGCCGCGTCGCGGTCGTAACCGATAGCTGCAATCAGGAGGCTCCCATGGCAGATGCCTATATCTACGATCACGTCCGAACCCCGCGCGGCCGCGGCAAGGCGGACGGCGCGCTGCACGAAGTCACCGCGCTCGCGCTCGCCACGGTGCCGTTGAAGGCGCTGAAGGACCGCAACAACCTGCCGGAAGATTCCGTCGACGACGTCGTGCTCGGCGTGGTCGATCCGGTCGGCGAGGCGGGCTCCGACATCGCGCGTTTCGCCGCGCTGAAGGCGGGCCTCGGCGAAGCCGTGCCCGGCGTGCAGATCAGCCGCTTCTGCGCCTCCGGCCTGGATGCCGTGAACTTTGCCGCTGCCCAGGTGATGAGCGGCCAGCATGATCTCGTCATCGGCGGCGGTGCCGAATCGATGAGCCGCGTCGGCATCGGCGCCTCCGGCGGCGCCTGGCCGATGGATCCGTCGATGGCGGTGCCCGCCTATTTCATGCCGCAGGGCGTCTCGGCCGATCTGATCGCGACGAAGTACGGTTTCTCCCGCGATGACGTCGACGCTTACGCCGTGCAGAGCCAGCAGCGTGCCGGCAAGGCCTGGGATGAGGGCCGTTTCAACAGGTCCGTCGTGCCGGTGAAGGACATCAACGGCCTCACCATCCTCGCCAAGGACGAGCACATGCGTCCCTCGACGACGATGCAGTCGCTGGCGCAGCTGCAGCCCTCGTTCACGATGATGGCGCAGATGGGCGGCTTCGACGGCGTCGCGGTCCAGTCGCATCCGGAGATCGAGCGCGTCAATTACGTGCACCACGCCGGCAACTCCTCGGGCATCGTCGACGGCGCCGGCGCCGTGCTGCTCGGCAGCAAGGAGGCGGGCAGCAAATACGGCCTGAAGCCGCGGGCAAAAATCCGTGCATTCGCCAACATCGGCTCCGAGCCCGCGATGATGCTGACCGGTCCGGTCGACGTCACCGAAAAGCTGTTCGCGCGCTCCGGCATGAAGAAGTCGGACATCGACCTGTTCGAGCTCAACGAGGCCTTTGCCTCGGTGGTGCTGCGCTACATCCAGGCCTTCGACATCGACAACGCCAAGATCAACGTCAATGGCGGCGCGATCGCACTCGGCCATCCGCTTGGCGCGACCGGCGCGATGATCCTCGGCACCGTGCTCGACGAGCTCGAGCGCACCAACAAGTCCACTGCCCTGGTGACGCTGTGCATCGGCGGCGGCATGGGCACCGCCACCATCATCGAGCGCGTTTAACGATCTGCCGTAGGGTGGGCAAAGCGAAGCGTGCCCACCACTGCTGCCTCCGCGAATAATGGTGGGCACGGCGCAAGGGCGCCTTTGCCCACCCTACAAGATCTTAAGTCAACCGCCGCGCCTGACGTCGGCTGCGGCACCGAGGAGCAACCAACATGGCTTACAAGAATTTCAAGGTTGAGACCGACGCCGACGGCATCGCGCTCGTCACCTGGGACATCCCGGGCCGTTCGATGAACGTGCTCGACGAGACCTCGACCAGCGAGCTCGATGCGATCGTCAAGGAAACCACGGCCGACGCCGCGGTGAAGGGCGTCGTCATCACCTCGGCCAAGGAGGCGTTCTGCGCCGGCGCCGATCTGTCGATGCTGGAAGGCATGAACCAGGCCTACGCCAAGGTCTTCAGGGAGCAAGGCGAGACGGCGGCGAACCAGATGCTGTTCGACCAGAGCCGGCGCTTCTCGCAGGTGCTGCGCTCGATCGAAACCTCCGGCAAGCCGTGGGCGGCCGCGATCAACGGCCTCGCGCTCGGTGGCGGCTTCGAGATCACGCTGTGCTGTCACTACCGCGTGGCGGCTGAGAATCCCAAGACGCGCCTCGGCCTGCCCGAGGTCAAGGTCGGCCTGTTCCCCGGCGCCGGCGGCACGCAGCGCGTGCCGCGCCTGGTGCCGCCGCAGGACGCGATGACCATCCTGCTCAAGGGCGATCCGGTCACGATCGACAAGGCCAAGGCGCTGAATCTGATCCACGCCATCGTTCCGGCCGCCGATCTCATCAAGGCCGCGAAGGACTGGATCAAGGGCGGCGGCAAGGCCGTCGCGCCCTGGGACGAGAAGGGCTTCAAGCTGCCCGGCGGCCCGGTGTTCTCCAAGGCCGGCATGATGATGTTCCCGGCCGGCAACGCGATCTATCGCCGCGAGACCTACGACAACTATCCGGCCGCGCGCGCGATCATGAGCTGCGTCTATGAAGGCCTGCAGTTGCCGATCGACGCCGCGCTGCGCGTGGAGTCGCGCTACTTCACCTCGGTGCTGCGCTCCAAGGAAGCGGCCGCGATGATCCGCAGCCTGTTCCTGTCGATGCAGGAGCTCAACAAGGGCGCGCGTCGTCCGAAGGACGTGCCCGCAACCAAGGTGAAGAAGATCGCCGTGATCGGCGCCGGCTTCATGGGGGCGAGCGTCGGCTACGTCTCCGCCCGCGCCGGCCTCGACGTCGTCCTGATCGACCGCGACCAGGAGAGCGCCGACAAGGGCAAGGCGCATGCGCAGAAGGTGATCGAGGAGCAGATCAAGAAGGGCCGCGCCAAGCCCGCGGATGCCGAAGCTCTGCTCGCGCGCATCACGCCGACCGCGGACTACGCGGCGCTGAAGGACGTCGACCTCGTCATCGAGGCCGTGTTCGAGGACCGCAAGGTCAAGGCGGAGACCTTTGCCAAGGCGCAGGAATATCTGAAGCCGGACGTGGTCTTCGCGTCGAACACCTCGACGCTGCCGATCACCTCGCTTGCGGAAGCCTTCAAGGACCAGGGCAAGTTCGTCGGCATCCACTTCTTCTCGCCGGTCGAGAAGATGATGCTGGTCGAGATCATCCTCGGCAAGAACACCGGCGATGTCGCGCTCGCGACGGCGCTCGACTATGTCCGGCAGATCGGCAAGACGCCGATCGTGGTCAACGACAGCCGCGGCTTCTTCGCCAACCGCTGCGTCGGCCGTTACGTCGCCGAAGGCAACGAGATGTTCCTGGAAGGCGTGCCGCCGGCGATGATCGAGAACTGCGCCAAGATGGCCGGCATGCCGGTCGGCCCGCTCTCGCTGTCGGACGAAGTCGCGCTCGACCTCGGCCTCAAGATCATGAAGGCGACGGAAGCCGACCTCGGCCCGAACGCCATCAACCCCGACCAGAAGAAGCTGATGGTCGAGATGGTCGAGAAGCAGGGCCGTCTCGGCCGCAAGAACAGCAAGGGCTTCTACGACTATCCCGAGAAGGGCAAGGGTCAGAAGAGCCTGTGGCCGGGCCTCTCGGCGTTGCAGCCGAAGCAGCTCGACCCCGACACGCTCGACGTCGAGGAGCTGAAGCAGCGCTTCCTGGTGGTGCAGGCGGTCGAGGCCGCGCGCACGGTGGAGGATCACGTCATCACCGATCCGCGCGAGGCGGATGTCGGCTCGATCCTCGGCTTCGGCTTCGCGCCGTTCACCGGCGGCACACTGTCCTACATCGACTTCATGGGCACGAAGAAGTTCGTCGAGCTCTGCCACAAGCTGGAAGCGAAATACGGCTCGCGCTTCACGCCGCCGAAGCTGCTCGAGGAGATGGCGGCGAAGGGCGAAACCTTCTACGGCCGATTCGCGCCGAAGAAGGCGGCGGCCTGATCGCCCCAAAGTCATTTGAGAAAAAAGGCCGGATCATCGATCCGGCCTTTTTGTTTGGGAGATGTCATCACGGTTGCGTCAGGAGGTTCCCGATCTGTGGAACCGGTCACAGAATTCGCGTAGGAACCGTGCCAGAGTCCCGCTGCCGCGGTGTCGCGCAATTGTCATAGGCGCGTCAAAGCGGCGCCGTTCTTTTGCTCGGCCCTGGCACTAGTCTTGCTGCGGGTCAGGGTCATGAACCCCGGTTGGGACGCTTGCCGATGCATCGGCAAGTTGAAGACGAAATAAGAAAGTGTCCTTGATGAACTCTTTGGTGCTGCGGAAGACCGCGCTCGGCCGCGATCTCACCGCGAAATACGCTGTTGCATCCACGAATGGCCGTCTCTGGCTGCAACAGAAGCCGGCACGCCTGCGCCGCAAGGGGCCTGTGCTTTGGGCAGCCCTGGCGTTACTTGTGCTGGCGGCGGATTTTCTGCTCGGGAGTCTCGTTTGGCTCGCCGTCGATTTCGTCATCGGATGAGACGTTGCGCGCGTGCAGCGCATAGGCTGCCAAGAGATAGGCGAGCTGGCTGACGACAAGACAGATGGCAATGACGATCACGCCCGCCATCATCCCGAATTCGTAAACGCGCAGAATTATCGCCGAGAAAACTGCGATGAGCGGCGAGGTCACGACCAGCGCCCAGATCTTGTAGACGTAACCTGTCGCTAATCCCACCAGCGCACTTGCGACGATCAGGACGAAGGCAATCGTCAAGTTCAGCTCCGATGAGAGTCCAAAATAATCGTCGACAATTTCGCCACGCTCGCCCGCTTTGCGAGTGCTGACAAGACAGCACTACTTACATTTGGTGAACAGTAGGTCATAAGTCTAATTAAGGTACGATGATCCGGCGAAATGGTTTCGCTCCGCCGGGCAGCAAATGAGGAAAGGCCGGATCGTCGTCCGGCCTTTCGCTTTTGCGTCTTGCGAGGACTTACTTCGTCTGCGCCAGCCCTTCCTTCCTCAGCGCCTCCTGCACCTGCGGCCGCGCTGCGACGCGGGTCTTGTAGGCAGTGAGATTGGGCATCGCCGAAAGGTCGAACTTCATCCGGTCGCCCCAGGTCAGCATCGTGAAGAGATAGCCGTCGGCAACCGTGAACTGCTTGCCCATCAGGTAGTCGCGGCCGGCGAGCTGGCTGTCGATGTATTTCAGCTTGCCCATGACGCGGTCCTTGAAGAACGCCTTGGCCTCGTCGTTCAGCGCCGGCGCAAACATCGGACCGAAGCTCTTGTGCACCTCCGAGGTGAGGAAGTTCAGCCATTCGAGCAGCTTGTAGCGCTCGGCACTGCCGTGGGCCGGCGCCAGCGCCTTGGCAGTAGCCTGATCGGCGATCATCTGGACAATCACCGGGCCTTCGGTCACGATCTCACCGCTGTCGAGGCCCAGCGCAGGGACCTGGCCCTTGGGGTTCAGCTTCAGATAATCCTCACCATTTTCGAGCTTCTTGGCCCGGATATCGACCTTGACCAGCTCGTAGGGCAGGCCGGCTTCGAGGAGCGCGATGTGGGGGGACAGGGAGCAGGCCCCGGGCGAGTAATAGAGTTTCATGGAATTTCCTCCTCTTGTTGCTTGGCTTGGGCGAATGAACGCCTACATGCACCTGCATGCAATAGTCAAGATTGATGCAGGTGCATCGAGTGGGGTAAGAGACGGGCGACGAGTTTGAGTGAGATCATGAAACGCAAACCATCGACCGAGGCAACCGCCGCCTGGATCCGCCTGATGCGGGTGCAGAGCCGCGTCCTCGACTGCGTCGAGCAGGACCTGAAGAAGGCCGGGTTCCCGCCGCTGGCCTGGTATGACGCGCTGCTCGAACTGTCGCGCGCGCCCTCCGGCGAGTTGCGGCCTGTGGAACTCGAACGGCAGATGCTGATCCCGCAATACTCCACCTCGCGCCTGATCGACCGCCTGGTCGACGAGGGGCTCGCCTCGCGGCGCGAATGCAAGATCGACAAGCGCGGACAGTTCGTCGAGATCACGGAAGCCGGCCGCGAGTTGCAGAAGCGGATGTGGAGTGCCTATTCCGCTGCGATCGAAAAATATGTCGGTTCGAAATTGTCCGATGCCGATGCCGTCAAGCTCAGCGGCCTGCTCGACCGGCTGGGCTGCTCGTGTGGCGAGATGAAGTTGCCGCCCGCCGCCAACGTCAACGAAAGCACGCCGTCGCGATGATCGCGCGGCAAACCAACACGTCTGCGCGCCCGGTGGGTTCGCGGACCATCCCGTCACCCGCGCATTCGGTCGAAGCGCTTTTGATTAGAGTTTGATATGGCGCGAGACCAGATCGATATGACGCCGTTGCAGTCGCGCGACGAGCTCGTTGCGTGGTTCGAGGAGGGCTGCAAGAACCCGTCCGAATTCCGCTTGGGCACCGAGCACGAGAAGACGCCGTTCACGCTCGAAGGGCACTGCCCGGTGCCTTACGAAGGCGCGCGCGGCATCGGCGCGCTGCTCGAGGGCATGAAGCTCCTGCTCGGCTGGGAGCCGATCATGGAGAAGGGCAACATCATCGGCCTCTACGACGTCACCGGCGGCGGCGCGATCTCGCTCGAGCCGGGCGGGCAGTTCGAGCTTTCCGGTGCGCCGGTCGAGAACGTGCACCAGACCCAGAGCGAGCTGATGGCGCATCTGGCGCAGGTGCGCGAGATCGCAACGCCGCTCGGCATCGGCTTCCTCGGGCTCGGCATGACGCCGTCCTGGTCGCGCGCCGACATCCCGGTGATGCCCAAGGGCCGCTACAAGATCATGACCAACTATATGCCGAAGGTCGGCCAGTACGGCCTCGACATGATGTACCGGACCTGCACGGTGCAGACCAATCTCGACTTCTCCTCCGAAGCCGACATGGTCAAGAAGCTGCGCGTGTCGCTCGCGCTCCAGCCGGTCGCAACCGCCTTGTTCGCAAATTCGCCGTTCACCGAAGGCAAGCCGAACGGCTTCCTCTCCTTCCGCTCCGAGATCTGGCGCGACACGGACAATGCGCGCGCGGGCATGATGCCCTGGGCGTTCGAGGACGGCATGGGCTTCGAGCGCTATGTCGACTACGCGCTCGACGTGCCCATGTATTTCGTCAAGCGCGGCGAAGAGTACATCGACGTCTCGGGCTCCTCGTTCCGCGCCTTCTTCGACGGCCGCAACAACAATCTTCCCGGCGAGCGGCCGACATTGTCGGACTGGGCCAATCATCTCTCGACGATCTTCCCGGAAGTGCGGCTGAAGCGCTATCTCGAGATGCGCGGCTCCGATGGCGGACCGTGGGGCCGTCTGCCGGCGCTGCCGGCGTTCTGGGTCGGGCTGCTCTATGACGATGTGTCGCTCGATGCCGCCTGGGACATGGTGAAGCACTGGACCGCGCATGAGCGCCAGGCCCTGCGCGACGACGTGCCGCGCTTCGGCTTCAAGGCGCGGATCAGGGACCGCTATCTGTTCGAGATCGCCAAGGAATGCCTCGTTCTGGCACATGCCGGCCTGCGCCGGCGCGGCCGGATCGACCAGCTCGGCCGCGACGAGACGCGGCATCTGGAGCCGCTCGACCGCATTATCGATTCCGGCCGCACGCCGGCCGAGGAAATGCTGGAGAAGTTCAACGGCCCCTGGAAGGGCTCCGTGGAACCGGCCTACGCGGAATACGCGTTCTAGCTGCGCGAAGTACGCGTTCTAGACCCACAGGCCGACGACCAGGACTTGAGCCGTTCATCGCCCATACAGGTTTGCGGCGATCAAATGACCGGCTGAAAAAACCTGAGCGTCGTCAATAACTCGAAAGCTGTTCTGATGGGGAAGGGCCGCCTGTCCGTCATGGCAAGGGTCCTGGCAAGGGTCTTGGCAAGCGTCGTGGCATGCGCCGCGCTGCTTTCGCTCGCGGTTGCGAGCGGGCCTGCAAGCGCCCAGACGGCATTCGACCGGCCCGGCGGCGACTATTTCAGCACGCCGGTCACATCAGGCGACCCCGAGGATTGCGCGCTGCTGTGCGAGCGTGACCGCCGTTGCCGCTCCTGGAGCTTCAACTATCCCGACGTCGAGGGCGGCTCAGCGGTGTGCTGGCTCAAGAACACGGTGCCGGCGCGCGTGCCGGGCAGCTGCTGCATCTCCGGGGTCCGCGGTGCCGGCGTGATCGAGCCGCGCATCGAGGGCGTGGAAACGTCGATCGACCGCCCCGGTGGCGATTTGCGCAATTTCGAGCTCAAGGACGGCGAAGGCGAGGAGGCCTGCAAGGCCGCTTGCACCGCCGACAACAAGTGCCGCGCCTTCACCTATGCCCGCCCCGGCTACACCGGCCGCGAGGCGCGCTGCTTCCTGAAAAAGGAAATCAAGCCGCCGCGTCGCAAGGCGGGGTTCACGTCGGGCGTGGTGCGGTAACACGCAGCTCTCACCGCCGTCATTGCGAGCGTAGCGAAGCAATCCAGGCTGCCGCCGCGGACGGATTCTGGATTGCTTCGCTGCGCTCGCAATGACGAGGAGGACGAAGCGGGCATCTCACTCCGCTGCGATTACCGTGAGCTCCGGCCACAGCGCCTTCCATCGCGCGGCCTTCACCGCGTAACTTGCCGCGGAAAAATTCGGGCCCGGATTGGGCCGTGCGATCAGCCCTGCGACATCGCCGAAGTCATGCGGCGCGTAGACCTCGTAGCCATCGCCTGCGCGTCTGACCCCGACTTGGGTGTTCTGCGTGAGGAAGCGGTCGATGCCATCGGTCGAGCACGTCAGGGGCGGATAGGGCAGGCCGTGCTTGCCCGGATACCACAGATGCACCCGCGCCTGGTTGCGCGTCTCGACCTTGACGCCGAGATGCCCGAGCCTCGCCTGCAGCTCGCGGATTACCGAGTCCTCCGCCTCCCATGAGGTATCGGAGTCGAAATAGAAGACGTCGTAGTCGGCGATGCCGTGATCGACTGCGCGGCCGGTGAGAACGTTCCACGCCGTCTGCACCAGGCATCCCGACACCAGCCAGGCATCGGGCAGGGCAAGACGCGCGAGCTCGTCGATGATCGCCGCGTTGATCGGATTGCGCAGGGCGAGAGCGAGAAATTCGTCACGGGTCATCGGAAATCGCAGGGTGGGCAAAGGCGCGCTCTTCGCGCGTCGTGCCCGCCATCTCTCCACGTTGCGACAGACGTGGTGGGCACGCTTCCGCTTTGCCCACCCTACGATCTACGTTCCGCTCAATGCACCGCGGTGAAGAACCGCGCCAGGCGGAAACCGGACAGCCAGGTCCACACCGGCTGGCCGCGCATGCCGAGATCCCAGGAGCCGAGCACGGCATCCGCACGTCCGACCAGATTGTCGATCGGCAGCATGCCGACGCCGCCGGAGCGCAGCGGCACGCGGCTGTCGGCGGAGTTGTCGCGGTTAT
This sequence comes from Bradyrhizobium sp. WSM2254, assembly GCF_000472645.1. Classification (NCBI taxonomy): domain Bacteria; kingdom Pseudomonadati; phylum Pseudomonadota; class Alphaproteobacteria; order Hyphomicrobiales; family Nitrobacteraceae; genus Bradyrhizobium; species Bradyrhizobium sp. WSM2254. Next base: position 395,910 of record NZ_AXAB01000001.1, read on the forward strand.
CGCCGAGCACGAAGAGATGTCCTGCCGGCACCGTCACCTCAGGCGTGTTGTCGAGCGGGCCGTTGTCGCGCATCTTGAAGATCAGGTGCGAGACGCCGTTCGGCAGCGTCTCGACATAGCGGGAGGCGGGCTCGCTGCCGCCATTGTCGTCCTCGGCGGCGCCGACGCCGTCGGGCTTGAGCTCGGCGGGCCGGTCGTTGATGAAGAGCTGGCCCTGCCGCATCTGGATGCGGTCGCCGGGCAGACCCACGACGCGCTTGACCCAGGCCTGCGAGCGATCGCCGGGCCAGCGGAACACGACGACGTCGCCCTGCTTCGGTGTCTCCGCGAACACGCGGCCGCTCTCGGGCAGGTTGATCTGGATCGGCAGCGACGAGGTGCCGTAGCCATAGGGGAATTTCGAGGCGAGCAGGGCATCGCCGATCAGCAGCGTCGGCTCCATCGAGCCCGACGGCACGTAGAACGGCTCGGCGAGCGCGCCCTTGGCGATGAACACCGCGACGACGATGCCGGCGAGTTGCACCAGTTGCCCGCCCCAGCCGCTGCTCTTCCGTTTGGTTGCGGTCGCAGTCACCTTCTCGACACTCATGCGCCCGTTCCACCCACCGTAATGCGTTCCATCAGAAGCGACGGCTGGCCGACGCCAACCGGCACGCCCTGGCCGTTCTTGCCGCAGGTGCCGATGCCGGTATCGAGCGCGAGATCGTTGCCGATCATGCGGATGCGATGCAGGTCGGTCGGCCCGTTGCCGATCAGCATGGCGCCCTTCAGCGGGGCGCCGATCTTGCCGTTCTCGATCTTGTAGGCCTCGGTGCACTGGAACACGTATTTGCCCGAGGTGATGTCGACCTGGCCGCCGCCAAAATTCGCGGCGAAGACGCCGTTCTTCACCGACGCCAGGATCTCGGCCGGATCGCGGTCGCCCGCGAGCATGTAGGTGTTGGTCATGCGCGGCATCGGCACATGGGCATAGCCCTGACGGCGGCCGTTGCCGGTCGGCTTCATGTTCATCAGGCGCGCGTTCTGACGGTCCTGCATGTAGCCGACCAGGATGCCGTCCTCGATCAGCACGGTGCGGTTGGTCGGCGTGCCCTCGTCGTCGATCGAGAGCGAGCCGCGGCGCGAAGCAATGGTGCCGTCGTCGACCACGGTGACGCCCTTGGCCGCGACCTGCTGGCCCATCAGGCCGGCAAACGCCGAGGTCTTCTTGCGGTTGAAGTCGCCTTCGAGGCCGTGGCCGACCGCTTCATGCAGCATCACGCCGGGCCAGCCTGCGCCGAGCACGACGTCCATCTCGCCGGCGGGGGCGGGAACGGACTCCAGATTGACCAGCGCCTCGCGCAGCGCGCCGTCGGCGGCGTCGCGCCAGTTCTTGCTCTCGATGAATTCGGCATAGCCGGCGCGGCCGCCATAGCCCTTGCTGCCGCTCTCCTGGCGGTCACCCTGACCGGCGACAACGGAGACGTTGACGCGCACCAGCGGGCGGATGTCGCGATAGCTCTCGCCGTCGGGCCGCAGGATTTCGACGACCTGCCAGGTCGCACCCAGGCTGACGCTGACCTGCCGCACCCGCGGATCCTTGTCGCGCAGATAGGCGTCGATCTCGGCGAGCAGCTTGACCTTGGTCTCGAAGCCCGGCGCGTCCAGCGGATTGTCGTCGCCATAGAGCCGCACATTGGTGTGCGGAGGCGGCGCCGCGAAGCTGCCCGAATAGCCGCCACGCACGGCGGCAACCGCATCAGCGGCGCGAATCAGCGCCGGCAGCGAGACGTCGGAGGAGTGAGCGTAGCCGACGGCGTCGTCCTTGACGGCGCGCAGGCCAAAACCCTGCGAGGTGTCGTAGGTCGCCTGCTTCAGCCGCCCATTGTCGAACATCAGCGCTTCGGTCTGGCTGTACTCCAGGAACAGCTCGCCGTCGTCGGCGCCGGCAAGCCCGCGCGCGACCTCGTGGCGAACCTGGTCGCGGTCGAGATTGGCGCGGTCGAGCAGGGAGGTCGTGGCGGGATTGGTCATGTGTCCGTCCATTATCTGGAGATGTGGGGCAAGATAATGGTTTCAGACCAGTTCCGCGAGGGCGCGAATCCTCACATTACGGAAACAATAGGTCCGCCGGTCCAGCCGCCTACGGCAGCTTGTCATAGCCCTCGCCGAGCCCGTTCAGGCTGAGCGGGAAGCCGATGCCTTCTTCAGGCGTCTCGAAGATGATGAAGGTGGCGGTCTTGGCGGTGCGGAGCTGGCCGAGCAGCTTGTCGTCCATGACGACCTCGGCGACGCAGCCATTGGGCAGGCAGCGGACGAAGCCGGCGCGGCCGACGTCCTGGTTGTCGAGCTTCAGCCCGAGGCCGGAGGGCAGCAGCACACCCAGGGGGGCGACCACGCGCATCAGGCGGCTCTTCTGGTCGGCGGTCTTGAGCACGATCACGGTCAGGCCGGCATTGGAGCGGTCTTCGGCCACCACGCTCTGGATCAGGGCGCATTGCTCGGTCTGGGCGCCCGGCGGGGTGTCGCAGCGGATCTGCCAGTCGCCATGGACGGAGCGCACCGCGCCCTGCGCATGGGCGAGACCGGGCAAAGCAAGGAGAAGGGCGGCGGCCAGAAGGCCGATCAGCGCGTTGAGGCTGTTATCCGGCCTGGCCATGCATCTCGAAAGCCCCATCGGGGTCGGTCCCTCTGCTCGCTTGGGTCGCTTGCGCGGGTGGACTGATACGGAAATGACGGCGTCTTGAAGGCAATTCCCAAGCAAATTCCGCGCCGCCGAGGCCGCCGTCGCCGGCACGAATCAGGTTCCTGTGCGGCCGTTCGCCAGTGCCTACAACGGGCAATTCCGCTGTCAAGACACAGCGTCCCGGGAAACGGTATTTTTGTTTGATGTTACTAGGAAATATCTTGCGGGTGATCGCTGGCAGGTGGGGCTCAAGACTGCATTGCGATAGATCAAGAATTATGGTTTGAGAAGCTTGATTTCGGCGTTCTAGCGATCTGGCCCCAATTCCTCTTAGAGGTATTCTTGAGTGGCGGTTTGTCAGACGGACGGATCGAATAAGCGTTTCCCAAAAATAGGGGAACGCACTTGGGGTGATTTCGTAAGGGGAGCGCGAACGGCATGAGGATGTCGATGGGCCGGGTAGGCCGGCATTTGCTGGGATTGGCCGTAGCTGGTCTGACACTGGCGACGGGCGGCGCGGCATTTGCCGAGCTTGGGCAGCCGGCGCCATGGGAGTGGACGCTCCAGCAGTCCGGCTCGCCGGTGATGGACAATATCGTCTGGTTCCACAACTTCCTGTTCGTGCTCATCACGCTGATTACGCTGTTCGTTCTGGCGCTGCTGGTGGTCGTGGTCATCAAGTTCAACGCGAAGGCCAATCCGGTGCCCTCGCGGACCACCCACAACACGCTGATCGAGGTGGCCTGGACGCTGGTTCCGGTGCTGATCCTGGTCGGCATCTCGGTGCCGTCGTTCCGCCTGCTGTTCCTCGAGCTCGACGTGCCGAAGGCGGACCTGACCATCAAGGCGACCGGCAAGCAGTGGTACTGGTCCTATGCCTATCCTGATAACGGCAAGTTCGAGTTCGACTCGCTGATGGCCCAGGACAAGCAGCCCCGCCTGCTCGGCGTCGACAACGAGATGGTGGTGCCCGTCAACAAGGTGATTCGTGTCCAGGTGACCGGCGCAGACGTCATCCACGCTTTCGCGCTGCCGGCTTTCGGCGTCAAGATCGACGCCATTCCGGGGCGGCTGAACGAGACTTGGTTCAAGGCCACCAAGACCGGCATGTTCTACGGCCAGTGCTCGGAGCTCTGCGGCAAGGATCACGCCTTCATGCCGATCGCGATTCGCGTCGTGGAAGACAAGGAGTTCGCCTCCTGGGTCGAAACGGCGAAGAAGAAATATGCGAGCGGCGGCACCAGCACCTACGCCTCCGCAGCCGGCCCGACGCGGTAAGCGCCGGGTGAGGGCTCGAGGGGACTGAAAGCGACATAAAGGGCGGGACCGCATAAGGTCCGCATGGGACGCAAGGCAGGATTTGAAAATGGCAACGAGCGCAGCGGCACACGGCGATCACGCGCAAGACCACGGACATGACGAGCACGCCCATCCGACCGGATGGCGGCGCTACGTCTATTCGACCAACCACAAGGACATCGGCACGATGTACCTGATCTTCGCGGTCATCGCCGGCGTCATCGGTGCCGCGATGTCGGTCGCGATCCGTGCCGAGCTGATGTATCCGGGCGTGCAGATCTTCCACGAGACGCACACCTACAACGTCTTCGTGACCTCCCACGGCCTGATCATGATCTTCTTCATGGTCATGCCGGCGATGATCGGCGGCTTCGGCAACTGGTTCGTGCCGCTGATGATCGGCGCGCCCGACATGGCGTTCCCGCGCATGAACAACATCTCGTTCTGGCTGCTGCCGGCCTCGTTCGGGCTGCTGCTGATGTCGACCTTCGTCGAGGGCGAGCCGGGCGCCAACGGCGTCGGCGCCGGCTGGACCATGTATGTGCCGCTGTCGAGCTCCGGCCATCCCGGCCCGGCCGTCGATTTCGCGATCCTGTCGCTGCATCTGGCGGGTGCCTCGTCGATCCTCGGCGCCATCAACTTCATCACCACGATCTTCAACATGCGCGCGCCGGGCATGACCCTGCACAAGATGCCGCTGTTCGTGTGGTCGATCCTGGTGACCGTGTTCCTGCTGCTGCTGTCGCTGCCGGTGCTCGCCGGTGCGATCACCATGCTGCTCACCGACCGCAATTTCGGCACGACCTTCTTCGCGCCCGACGGCGGCGGCGACCCCGTGCTGTTCCAGCACCTGTTCTGGTTCTTCGGCCATCCCGAGGTGTACATCCTGATCCTGCCCGCCTTCGGCATGATCAGCCAGATCGTCTCCACCTTCTCGCGCAAGCCCGTGTTCGGCTATCTCGGCATGGCCTACGCCATGGTCGCGATCGGCGGCATCGGCTTCGTGGTGTGGGCGCATCACATGTACACGGTCGGCATGTCCAGCGCGACGCAGGCCTATTTCGTCGCGGCGACGATGGTGATCGCGGTTCCGACCGGCGTGAAGATCTTCTCGTGGATCGCCACGATGTGGGGCGGCTCGATCGAATTCCGCGCCCCGATGATCTGGGCGGTCGGCTTCATCTTCCTGTTCACGGTCGGTGGCGTCACTGGCGTCGTGCTGGCGAATGCCGGCGTCGATCGCGTGCTCCAGGAGACCTACTACGTCGTCGCGCACTTCCACTACGTGCTGTCGCTCGGTGCGGTGTTCGGGATCTTTGCTGGCTGGTACTACTGGTTCCCGAAGATGTCGGGCTACATGTACAACGAGACGCTGGCCAAGGCGCACTTCTGGGTCACCTTCATCGGCGTCAACCTGGTGTTCTTCCCGCAGCACTTCCTCGGCCTGTCGGGCATGCCACGCCGTTACGTCGATTATCCCGACGCTTTCGCCGGCTGGAACCTGGTCTCCTCGGTCGGCTCCTACATCTCCGGCTTCGGCGTGCTGATCTTCCTCTACTGCGTGCTCGACGCCTTCATGAAGAAGGTGCCGGCTGGCGACAATCCGTGGGGTGCAGGCGCGACCACGCTGGAGTGGACGCTGCCCTCGCCGCCGCCCTTCCATCAGTTCGAAGTGCTGCCCCGCGTGCAGTAAGCGATCGCCCGCGGCGCCCGTGTCGGGCGCCGCGGCTCCATAACGAAGCGAGTTGATTTAGTGTCCGTCCTCGACCACAACGCCGTCGACATCAATCCCCGCATCTCCGAAGCGGAGGTGGGCGACTACATTGCGCTGCTCAAGCCGCGGGTGATGTCGCTGGTGATCTTCACCGCACTGGTCGGAATGGCGATGGCGCCCGGGCATTTCCACCCGGTGCTGGCGATCACCTCGCTGCTCTGCATCGCCGTCGGCGCCGGCGCCTCCGGGGCGCTCAACATGGCGCTCGAAGGCGACATCGACGCCAAGATGTCGCGCACGGCGAACCGGCCGATTCCGCGTGGCCGCATCACCCGTCCCGAGGCGATGACGTTCGGCATGACGCTCGCCTTCTTCTCGGTGATGACGCTCGGCATCCTGGTCAACTGGATCGCGGGTGCGCTGCTCGCCTTCACCATCTTCTTCTACGTCGTGATCTACACGATGTGGCTGAAGCGCTGGACCGCGCAGAACATCGTGATCGGCGGCGCCGCCGGCGCGTTGCCGCCGGTGGTGGCCTGGGCCGCGGTCACAGGCACGGTCGACGTCGAGCCGCTGCTTCTCTTCGCCATCATCTTCTTCTGGACCCCGCCGCATTTCTGGGCGCTGGCGCTGTTCCGCTCGGACGATTACGCCCGCGCCGGCATTCCGATGCTGCCCAACGTCGCCGGTCCCGACGCGACGCGTCTGCAGATCCTGCTCTACACCGTCGTGCTGATCGCGGTGGCCGCCGCGCCCTGGGCGCTCGGTTATTTCGACGCGATCTATGGCGTGGTCTCGCTGATCCTCGGCGCCGGCATGCTGGTGCTCGCGATCAACGTTTATATGCGCCGCGAGCGTAGCCAGTCGCTGCGCGCGACCCGCAAGCTGTTTGCTTTCTCCATCCTTTATCTGTTCGCGCTGTTTGCGACCTTGCTGGCCGAGGTCGTGTTCCGGGCGCTTGCTCCGATGGTAGGGGGCGCATGATCGCTGCGATGGCGGACAAACCTCAGCCAGATGGAATCGTCCTCACCGAGGCGCAGAAGAAGAGCCGTCGTCAGCGCTCCATTGCCATTGCTTGGACGCTCGGCGTGCTCGTGGTGCTGTTCTTCGCCGTCACCATGGTCAAGGGACCGGCAGTTCTAGTCCGGCCGATGTAGGGAAGATGGATCACGAGCCGACCATATCGCGGGATCAGAGCCGGGCGGCCACCAAAGGCCGTTCCAGGGGCCTCGGTCGTGACGTGCTGGTCGCCTCGATCTGCGGCGGCGTGGTGGCGCTGATGGTCGGCGCCTCCTACGCGGCGGTGCCGTTCTACAACTGGTTCTGCCGCGCCACCGGCTTCAACGGCACGACCCAGGTCGCGACCGCCGCGCCGGCCTCGGGTCCAATCGCGCGGAAGATCGCGGTGCGCTTCGATTCCAACGTCGCGCCCGGCCTGCCCTGGAAGTTCGAGCCGGAGCAGAGCGAGATCGAGGTCAATATCGGCCAAGTCGTGACCGTCTTCTACACCGTGACCAACCAGGCCGCGCGCACCACCGCGGGCCAGGCCGCCTACAACGTCGCGCCGCTGACGGTCGGGTCCTACTTCCAGAAGATCAACTGCTTCTGCTTCACCGAGCAGACCATGGCGCCCGGCGAGAAGCGCGAGATGCCGGTCGTGTTCTACGTCGATCCGTCGATCGCCGATGACCACGAGAACGACGGGCTCAACACGATCACGCTGTCCTACACGTTCTACCCGGTGAAGGATCCGGTGGTGAAGCCGCTCGCATCCGGCGAAGCGGACAAACGCAAGGGAAATCTCTGACCGCCGGGCTTCAGGCTCGGCAGGTCGGAAACAAGGGGATAAGTGCCGGACAGGCACGGGATTGAGGAGAGAGACCGCAAATGGCAACGGCGCACACCAAGCATCACGACTATCACCTGGTCGATCCCTCTCCCTGGCCGGCCGTCGGTTCGCTCTCGGCCTTCATCATGGCGGTCGGCGCGATCGCCTGGATGCATCACATGTTCTCCGCCGCGCCGATCGTGTTCGGCGTCGGCACCGTCGGCGTGCTCTACACCATGGCGAGCTGGTGGAGCGACGTGATCAAGGAAGCCCAGTACAAGGGCGACCATACCCGCGTCGTGCAGCTCCATCACCGCTACGGCATGATCCTGTTCATCGCCTCCGAGGTGATGTTCTTCGTCGCCTGGTTCTGGGCCTATTTCAACGCGGCGCTGTTTCCGGCCGACGCTGTCCACGCCACCCGCGACGCCGTGTTCGGCTGCGGCCTCGGCACCCAGGCCGGCGCCTGCGCCGTGCCGGGCACCTGGCCGCCCCACGGCATCGAGACCTTCGATCCCTGGCACCTGCCGCTCCTGAACACGCTGATCCTGCTCACGTCGGGCACCACGGTGACCTGGGCGCACCATGCGCTGCTCGAGAACGATCGCCAGGGTCTGAAATACGGCCTGATCCTCACCGTCCTGCTTGGCGCGCTGTTTACCTGCGTGCAGGCCTATGAGTACGGCCACGCGGCGTTCTCGTTTGCCGGCAACGTCTACGGCGCGACCTTCTTCATGGCGACCGGCTTCCACGGCTTCCACGTGCTGGTCGGCACCATCTTCCTGATCGTGTGCCTCGCCCGTGCCTATGCCGGACACTTCACGCCGAAGCAGCACCTCGGCTTCGAATTCGCCGCCTGGTACTGGCACTTCGTCGACGTGGTCTGGCTGTTCCTGTTCCTCGCCATCTACGTCTGGGGACGTGGCGCCGAGGCCATGGCCCACGGCGCGCACTGAGCAGCCTTGGATCGATCAGAAAGGGCGGCCGCACGGCCGCCCTTTCGCTTTTGCGCCGCCGGAAGCTTTGGCGGAAACTGTGATAGAGTCCGCCATCATGAACGACACCGCCGGTCCACCTGAGTCCGAAACCACCGTCCTGCAAAGCGCGATGCGCGGGCTGGCGTGCAAATGTCCGCGCTGCGGCAAGGGCAAGCTCTATGCGGGCTTCCTGACGCTCGCACCTCGCTGCGAGCGCTGCAGCCTCGACTACGCTTTCATCGACACCGGCGATGGTCCGGCGATCTTCATCATCATGCTGGCCGGAGGGATCGTCGTTGCGTGCGCGCTGATCGTCGAGGTCAAGTACCAGCCGCCGTACTGGCTGCATGCCGTGCTGTGGCTGCCGCTGATCCTCGCCACCACGCTGCTGCCGCTGCGCGCGATGAAGTCGCTGCTGATCGCACTGCAATTCCACCACAAGGCAGCTCCGGGCCGGCTGGTCGACCGCGCGAAATGAACGAGACTGCGCGCAAGCCTCGCGTGGCCGGCTTTGCGCTGTTCACGCTGCTCCTGACGGCCGCCTTCGTCGCCCTCGGCGTCTGGCAATTGCAGCGCCGGACCGCCAAGCACGAGCTGATCGCAGCACTCACCGAGCGTCTGGCGGCGGCACCCATCGCGCTGCCGCCGCCCGCGCAATGGGCTGCGCTGAATCCCGCGCGCGACGAATTCCGCCGTGTCAGCTTCACCGCGACCTACGCCGCCTCGCCCGATGCGATGGTCTATTCGTCCGGCTCGGCGGTGCGCAAGGACGCCTCCGGTCCCGGCACCTGGGCCTTCCTGCCGGCGCGGCTTTCGAGCGGCGAGATGGTCGTGATCGATGCCGGCTTCGTCGAGAACACGATGCAGGATCGCGGTGTCGAGGATCGCGCGGTGAAGAAGCTCGTGACCGGGCAGCCGGTCGCGCTCACCGGCTATCTGCGCTTTCCCGAACCGTCGGGCTGGCTGACGCCGTCAGAAAACCGAGACAAGCGGCTCTGGTTCGTGCGCGATCATGTGGCGATCGCGAGCGCGCTCGGCTGGGGCGCGGTTGCACCGTTCTACATCGACCTGGAACAGCCAGCGCCCGCGAATGGCATCCCGCGTCCGGGTCCGCTCGACGTGCATCTGAAGGACGATCACCTGCAATACGCCATCACCTGGTTCGCGCTCGCAGGCGCGGTGCTGATCGCATTCGGCGTCTGGGTGAGGGGACGTCGGCCGGGCTGAATTTTCCCGTAGGTTTCCGGAAGGAACCCGGTATCACCCGGGGTTTACCATTCAGCGCACATTCACGAGTGTGGTCCTAAGCCGCATGCAAATTTTCGCGGCAGACAGGATTGCGGCGTGAGCGATTTCGATCAGATGGGAATTGTCGTCGATTGGGTGGATGCCTGCCGGAAGGGCGACCTCGCGACGCTGCTCGACCTCTATGCCGACGACGCCCAGGTCGAATGCATGTGCAATGGCACGCAGCATTATCGCGGCCGAGGCGAGCTCGAAACCTACTGGGGGCCGCGGCTCAGCGCATTCTCGTCGGCCGGCTTCGGTCTCGAGGAGATCCATCCCGTGCCTGATGGCGTCGATCTCGAATATTCCGTCGCAGGCACGCTGCGCATTCGCGCCTCGTTTCGCTTCAGTGCGGAAGGCAAGATCTACAGCACGCTGTGCGCGCCGGCGCGACAGAACGCGCATCACGGCTGCGCCTGCTAGAGCCATTTCCGGTCCGGCTGAATCGGAACGGGGGGCTCTGGATTCCCGTTTGACGCGTCTTCTTGATGCCAACCGGTATCCACGTCGCTCGAAAACGCTCTAGCTTTGCGTCGGCTCGTCCCGCGTCGTCTCCACGGGCAGACGGCAGCGCACATAGGTTCTTTCATCCGCGCGCAGCAATGACAGCGATCCGCTGAGCGCGCGCACGCGCTCGTGCATGCCGGTCAGGCCCCGGCCGAAGACGTTGCCTTCGGGAAATCCGCCGCCGTCGTCGGAGATCTCGATGGCGAGCGTCTCACCGGCGAGGATCGCCTGCACATGGGCGTTGCGTGCTGCGGCATGGCGCAGCACGTTGGTCAGCGCCTCCTGGATAACGCGATAGACGGTCTGCGCCAGCGGCCCGTCGATTCCGTTGAGATCAGGATCGACCGTGGCGGTCAGGCCGATATGCGGGGCCTGCTTGCGAAAGTTCCGGAGCAGCGTCTGCACGCTGGCCTCCAGCCCCAATTCCTCGATGTAGAGCGGCCGCAGCCGGTCGAGGATGCGGCGGTTGGTCTGCTGGAGCGCCTCGACCGATTGCAGCACTTCCTGCACCGCATTGCCGAGATGTCCCACCGGCGGCGAAGCCTCGATCAGTGCGATCGTGCCGGCGCGGATGCTGAACAGCAGCGGGCCGAGCTCGTCATGCAGTTCGCGGGCAAGATCGCGCCGCTCGTCGTCCTGGAGCGAGACCAGGCGGTGCAACAGGTCGCGATTGTCCTGGCTCAATTGCGCGAGCGTTGCAGCCAGCGCATTGGCCTCCTCGCAGCTTTGCCGGATTTCCGGCGGTCCGCCGACCGGGATTGGCACGGTGTAGTCGCCGCGCCGCATCCGCGTGAGCCCTTGGCCGAGATATTGCAACGGGCGCATGGCCGACCCCGCGAAGACATAGGCGATGGTGCCGGTGGTCGCCATCAGCACGACGACCAGGCTGGTCAGCGCGAGGAAGCCGATCCACTTCTCGAACAGATCGGCCGACAGGTCCGGCACGAAGACGAGATCGCCGACATGCTTGCCGTCGATCGTCACCGGAGATGTCGCGTCCATGTCCGGGACGGCGAGCAGATCGACGAACCATTGCGGCACGCTATGCGGCTTGCGCAGGCCGTCCGTCGGGGCGGATGCGGGACCCGCTTGCACCGCGCGGAATTGGATATCGGAGGAGGTGTCCAAAGAATGGGCAAAGGCGTCGAGCGTCCGCCGCGGATTGTCCGAGGCGCGCAGGGTGTTGTTGAGCGCCGCGGCGACCGCTCGGGTCGAATGTCGCCCGGATTCGTTCTCGTCGGCCAGCTGGCCGGTCGCAAAGCTCTGGAGCAGCACGCCGCCCATGACCAGAGCGGCGAGGAAGCTCACGCCGAGCGGAAGAAACAGTTGGGTCCTGAACGACAGATGTTGCCACATTAGGTCAATTCTAACGTGTCCTGGCGGATTTCTCTCTTTCCATTTGTTCCCGCCGGTCTATGAGTCGAAAAACCAGAGAGCGCGCGATGCAAGATACCGCCAAGCCGGCGACCAGGGTTCTGATCGTCGACGACCATCCCGTGGTGCTGTCGGGGTGCCGCACCCTTTTCGCATCCGACCATTCGATCCGCATCGAAGAGGCGACGGACGCCAAATCCGGCCATCGCGCCTATATCAGCAAGCGGCCCGACGTCACCGTGATCGACATCAGCCTGCCCGATGTCTCCGGCTTCGAGTTGATGCGGCGGATCCGCAAGGACGATCCCGACGCCAAGATCATCATGTTCAGCATGAACGACGATCCGGCCTTTGTGGTGCGGGCGGTCGAGCTGGGGGCGCAGGGCTATGTTTCCAAGGGCGACGATCCCAGGATCCTGCTGAAAGCGGTGCGCAAGGTGGTCGCGGGCGACAATTTCATCTCACCGCAGCTCGCGGAAGCCGTGACGTTTTCCGGCGCCGCGATCAAGGCCAATCCGGCCTCGCAGATGACGCCGCGGGAGCTCGAGATTCTCCGCCTGCTCGGGCGCGGCGACAAGATCGTCGAGGTCGCCGAGGCGCTTGGGATCTCCTACAAGACGGTCGCCAACACCACTTCCCTGCTCAAGCAGAAGCTGGGGGCCAAGAACCATTCCGACCTGATCCGGATTGCGGTTGAAATCGGCATGAACTGACGTCCCGCCAGCGACCGAACCGGCTGCTCCAGGATGCAGCGGTTCGGTCAACGGATCGGCGACTCCGCCGGCCGGGCAATGCGTGGCCGACGGCGGACGCCATCCGCCGACATAATGGACTGCGCCCGCCTTCGTTCCTGTCGCGATCAGGAGATCAGGAAAAAACGGCAAAGCCGATCTTGTCGCCAGCTCAAAGACGGGATGCAGCGTTTCATCCGCATCGGGAAAAATAGGAACATCTTCCCGGGTTCGTCGTTTTCGCCCTTGACGATGCGGTGACAGGCAACGAAAGGTTGCGCGACCAGTTTCAGCGGACGAGCCAAATCGGTCTGCACATATCAACGACAGACCTTCCAAGAGAGGGCTGCGGCATCGCCGCAGCCCTTTTCGTTGGAAAGGGTGCGGGCGGGAAGCGGTTTCCCGATGCCGCAAAACACTTTATGGTGGCCCAAAGCCTCTGGCTGTTAACCAGGAACATCGTGAAATCAAAGGCTTACGGATCGAGCCCAAGCTCGACCGGCCTTTGGAGGGCAGTTTGACTCGTTATATCTCGACCCGGGGCGAGGCCCCCGAACTCGGCTTCTGCGACGTGATGCTGACCGGGCTTGCCCGCGACGGCGGCCTGTATGTGCCGGCCATCTGGCCGCAGCTCTCGGCTGACACGATCGCCGGCTTCTTCGGCCGTCCCTATTGGGAGGTCGCGGTCGACGTGATCCGTCCCTTCGCCGGCGGCGAGATCACGGACGCCGAGCTCGGTCGCATGGCCAACGAGGCCTACGCCACCTTCCGCCATCCGGCGGTGGTGCCGCTGCGCCAGATGTCGCCGCACCAGTTCGTGCTGGAGCTGTTTCACGGTCCGACGCTCGCCTTCAAGGACGTGGCGATGCAGCTGATCTCGCGGCTGATGGACCATGTGCTCGCCAAGCGCGGCCAGCGCACCACCATCGTGGTCGCGACCTCCGGCGACACCGGCGGCGCTGCGGTCGAAGCCTTCGCGGGGCTCGAGAACGTCGACCTCATCGTGCTGTTCCCGCACGGCCGCATCTCCGAGGTGCAGCGGCGGATGATGACGACGACGGGCGCGGCCAACGTGCATGCGCTCGCCATCGAAGGCACGTTCGACGACTGTCAGGCCCTCGTGAAGGGAATGTTCAACAACCATCGCTTCCGCGATGCGACCTCGCTGTCCGGCGTCAATTCCATCAACTGGGCGCGCATCGTCGCGCAGGTGGTCTATTACTTCACCTCCGCCGTCGCCGCCGGCGCGCCGGCGCGCGCGGTGGACTTCGTCGTGCCGACCGGCAATTTCGGCGACATCTTTGCCGGCTACGTCGCCAAGCGCATGGGCCTGCCGGTGCGCACCCTGCGCATCGCCGCCAACGTCAACGACATCCTCGCCCGCACGCTGAAGACCGGCATCTACGAGGTGCGCGAGGTGCACGCCACGGCGTCGCCGTCGATGGACATCCAGATCTCCTCGAACTTCGAGCGGCTGCTGTTCGAAGCCGGCCGGCGCGATGCGGCCGGTGTGCGCCGTCTCATGGAGTCGCTGAAGCAGTCCGGGCGCTTCGTGCTGCCCGACGCGACGCTTGCGTCGATCCGCGAGGAGTTCGACGCAGGGCGCGCCGACGAGACCGAAACCGCGGCCGCGATCCGCGCCGCCTGGCGCGAGGCGGGCGAGCTGGTCGATCCCCATACTGCGGTCGCGCTCGCGGTCGCCGACCGCGATACCACCGACACCACGGTGCCCAGCATCGTGCTCTCCACCGCGCATCCGGCCAAATTCCCCGACGCGGTCGAGGCGGCCTGCGGCCAGCGGCCGCAATTGCCGGCCTGGCTCGACGGCCTCATGACCAAATCCGAACACATGAAGGTGATGAAGAACGATCAGGGCGAGGTCGAGCGGTTCGTGCTGTCGGTCAGCCGCGCCGCAAAACAGGGAGTTGCCGGATGAGCGTCGAGATTTCCAAGCTTGCGTCCGGCCTTACCGTCGTCACCGACAAGATGCCCCATCTCGAGACTGCGGCGCTCGGGGTCTGGGCCGGCGTCGGTGGACGCGACGAGAAGCCCAACGAGCACGGCATCTCGCATCTGCTGGAGCATATGGCGTTCAAGGGCACGACGAAGCGCTCCTCGCGCGAGATCGTCGAGGAGATCGAGGCGGTCGGCGGCGACCTCAATGCCGGCACCTCGACCGAGACCACGTCCTATTATGCGCGGGTGCTGAAGGCCGACGTGCCGCTGGCGCTCGACGTGCTCGCCGACATCCTGGCCAATCCCGCCTTCGAGCCCGACGAGCTGGAGCGCGAGAAGAACGTCATCGTGCAGGAGATCGGTGCCGCGCAGGACACGCCCGACGACGTCGTGTTCGAGCATCTCAACGAGCTCTGCTATCCCGACCAGCCGATGGGCCGCTCGCTGCTCGGCACCGCCAAGACGCTGCGCGCCTTCAACCGCGACATGCTGCGCGGCTATCTGTCGACCCATTATCGCGGGCCCGACATGGTGGTGGCCGCCGCCGGCGCGGTCGATCACAGCCAAGTGGTCGCCGAGGCCGAGAAGCGCTTTGCGAGCTTTGAGGGCACGCCGGGTCCGAAGCCGCAGGCCGCCCAGTTCGGCAAGGGCGGCGCCAAGGTCGTGCATCGCGAGCTCGAGCAGGCGCATCTGACGCTGGCGCTGGAAGGCGTGCCGCAGAACGACCTGTCGCTGTTCTCGCTCCAGGTCTTCACCAACATCCTCGGCGGCGGAATGTCGTCGCGGCTGTTCCAGGAGGTGCGCGAGAAGCGTGGCCTCTGCTACTCGATCTACAGTTTCCACGCACCCTATACCGATACCGGCTTCTTCGGCCTCTACACCGGCACCGATCCGGCCGACGCGCCGGAGATGATGGAGGTCGTGGTCGACATCATGAATGATTCGGTGGAGACCCTGACCGAGGCCGAGATTGCGCGGGCCAAGGCGCAGATGAAGGCGGGGCTCCTGATGGCGCTGGAGAGCTGCTCGTCCCGTGCCGAGCAGCTCGCCCGCCACGTGCTGGCCTATGGCCGGCCGCAGACGGTGCAGGAGCTGGTGGCCCGGATCGACGCCGTCAGCGTCGAATCGACCCGCGATGCGGCGCGTGCACTGCTTTCGCGCAGCCGCCCTGCGGTTGTCGCATTAGGCAGTGGCAGGGGTCTGGACACGGCGGTGTCTTTTGCGGAAGGATTGACCCGGGCACGCGCCAAGGCGCGGCTGCATTAGGAGCCGCGCACGGGCTGACCCGCCCCGGGAAGCATCACCATGGCCCTCTTTCGCCTGCCATCCAGTGGACCTGCCGCCCTCGCGCCGCGCGGCAACGGGCTTTTGCTGCGCGCACCGCAGATGTCGGACTTCCTGCAGTGGGCTCACTTGCGCGAGTCCAGCCGCGACTACCTCACGCCCTGGGAGCCGATCTGGCCGTCGGACGACCTGACGCGCTCCGGCTTTCGCCGCCGCCTGCGTCGCTATTCCGAGGATATCGCCGCGGACCGCTCCTACCCCTTTCTGATCTTCCGGGAGCTCGACGGTGCCATGGTCGGCGGCATCACGCTCGCCAATGTCCGGCGCGGCATCGTCCAGGCCGGCACCATCGGCTATTGGGTCGGCCAGCCCCATGCCCATCGCGGCTACATGACGGCTGCGCTGCGGGTGCTGCTGCCGACGCTGTTCGGCGAGCTCAACCTGCACCGGGTCGAGGCCGCCTGCATTCCCACCAATGCACCCTCGATCCGGGTGCTGGAGAAGTGCGGCTTCTCCCGGGAGGGGTTGGCGCGCCGCTATCTCTGCATCAACGGGGTCTGGCAGGACCATTTGCTGTTCGGCCTGCTGCACGAGGATTTCCGCGGCTGAGCCAGTCGGTTCGTGCGGCCAAAGTCTCTGGCGTCCCGCCTTTTTTGCTGCCTTATTTGCTTGCCTTGGGTTCGCCGATTTTGGCGATATAAGGCGGCGCGGACGGCTGGCGATCGGCCGGGTTGTTGTCATGGAGTATGGGCGTTGATGGTGCACGAGCTTCGGTCATCGCGGAATGCGTTGCGGCGGGGGACAGCGGTCGCGCTGGCGTTGTCAGTTGCGTTCGCGTCCGTCTCGCCGGTGGGGGCCCAGTCGTTCAGCGACCGCTTCAAGAGCCTGTTCGGCGGGAAGTCCGAAGAGGATCCGGCCCAGCCCAAGCCGGCGCCTGCGCCGGGCCAGCCTGCGGCCGACGACGATATCGATTGCCCGCAGGTCACGGTGCGCGCCGGAGCCTCCACCTATGCGGTCGGTGCGACCGGCAAGCCGGCCGTCGGCAATGAGGTCCGCTTCCAGGCCACCATCACCAAGATGGCGCGTGAATGCGTCCGCAACGGCGGCGACATCACGGCCCGGATCGGCATTCAGGGCCGCGTCATCGCCGGTCCCGCCGGTGCGCCTGCCTCGGTCGATGTGCCCTTGCGCTTCGCCGTGGTGCAGGGCGGCGTCGGCGAGAAGGTGATCGCCTCGAAGGCCTACCGGACCACGGTCGGGATGTCGGAAGGCGGCAGCGTGCCCTTCACCTTCGTCGCCGAGGATCTGTCCTATCCGGTGCCGTCGGCGGCGGCCGCCGATTCCTACATCTTCTATGTCGGCTTCGACCCGCAGGCGCTCTCGCCCGAGCCGAAGGCAAGGCTGAAGAAGAAGTAGGTGGCCGCCAACTCAGCTGTCATGCCCCGCCAACGGGTCTCGCCTTCGGCGAGCCCGATGACAGGCTCCGGCGGGGCATCCAGTACGCCGCTGCTTCTCCGTACCTCATTGCTGTCTCTGGAATACTGGATCACCCGCCTTCGCGGGTGATGACATCCAATTTGCGGCCACAGCGCCAAACAAAAAAGCCGGCGCTCATCGCGCCGGCTTTTTGATTGATGAGAGCAAATCCCTCAGTTCAGCTTCTGCCGAACCTCGCTGATGCTCTTGGCGAGCAGGTCGTCGGCGACCTGGCCCTTGACCGACTGCGACAGGATCGTGGAGGCGGCCTGGACGGCGGCTTCCGCGGCTGCGGCGCGGACATCGGCCAGCGCCTGGGCCTCGGCGAGCGCGATCTTGCTCTCCGCGGTCTTGGTTCTGCGGGCGACGAAGTCTTCCATCTTCGCCTTGGCCTCGGTCGCGATGCGCTCGGCTTCGACCTTGGCGTTGGCGATGATGTCGGCAGCCTCGCGCTCGGCGGTGGCACTGCGCGCCTTGTAGTCGGCGAGCACCTTGGCCGCCTCCTGCTTGAGGCGCGTCGCGTCGTCGAGCTCGGCCTTGATACGCGCGGCGCGATGGTCGAGCGCGGTCATCGCCGACTTGAAGACCCCGAGATAGCCGAACACGACCATCAGGATCACGAAGGCGATGGCGACCCAGGTTTCAGGATCGAAGAACATCTCGACTAACCTTTCAGGGACGCATCGACCGCGGCATTCACTGACGCGGCATCGGGAACGACGCCGGTGAGCTGCTGCACGATCTGGCCTGCCGCATCGGCCGCGATGCCGCGGACATTGCTCATGGCCGCCGTGCGGGTCGCGGCGATGGTCTTCTCCGCCCCGGCAAGCTTGGCCGCCAACTGCTCTTCCAGGGCCTTGCGCTCGACGTCCGCCTGCGCATTCGCCTTCTCGCGGGATTCGTTGCCGATCGCCTGCGCCCGCGTGCGCGCCGCAGCGAGCTCGCTTTCATAGGCCTTCAGCGCCGCGTCGGACTGGTCCCTCAGCTTCTGCGCCTCGGCGAGGTCACCCTCGATCTTGTTCTGACGCGCTTCGATCGCCCCGCCGACCTTCGGCAGAGCGAGCTTGGACACGATCACGTAAAGCACGACGAAGAAGATCGCGAGCGACACCAGCTGCGAAGCATAAGTGCTGCTCTCGAACGGCGGAAAGCCACCACCGTGACCGCCTTCGGCCCCGGTGTGGGCGCCCGCCGCTGGACCCTTCGCCCCGCCATGACTCTCAGCCATGGAGTTCTCCTGTTGCTGTCATGCGCGCCGCTTCGGTCGAAGCGGCGCGAAGAACGTCGTCCTCAGAGCGGAACGAACAGCAGCAGCAGCGCGATCAGCAGCGAGAAAATGCCGAGCGCTTCGGTCACGGCAAAGCCGAAGATCAGGTTGCCGAACTGGCCCTGAGCGGCCGACGGATTGCGAACGGCCGCGGCGAGGTAGTTGCCGAAGATCACGCCGACGCCGACGCCCGCGCCGCCCATGCCGATGCATGCGATGCCCGCGCCGATAAGTTTTGCTGCTGCCGGATCCATTTTAGACTCCTTGGAAGAAAGATTGGGTTGTGGGTGGAAATTCCCCGGACCGCTCAGTGTCCCGGATGAATGGCGTCGTTGAGGTAGATGCAGGTCAGGATCGCAAACACATAGGCTTGCAGGAACGCGACCAGAATCTCGAGGGCGTACAGCGCGACCGTGAGCGCCAGCGGCAGCACGCCGCCGACCCAGCCCAGGGCGCCGAGCGAGAAGCCGAGCATGGCGACGAAGCCCGCGAACACCTTCAGCGCGATGTGGCCGGCCAGCATGTTGGCGAACAGACGGACGCTGTGGGAGACCGGCCGCAGGAAGAACGACAGGATCTCGATGAACATCACCAGCGGCAGGATGTAACCGGGGACGCCGTGGGGCACGAAGATCGAGAAGAATTTCAGGCCGTTCTTGGCAACGCCGTAGATCAGGACCGTGAAGAAGACCAGCAGCGCCAGGGCTGCCGTCACGATCAGATGGCTCGAGATCGTGAAGGTATAGGGAATGATGCCGATCAGGTTCGAGACGCAGATGAACATGAACAGCGAGAAGATCAGCGGGAAGAACTTCATGCCTTCCGAGCCGGCGGTCGAGCGGATGGTCGAGGCGACAAACTCGTAGGAGATCTCGGCGACCGACTGAAGGCGCCCGGGAACCAGCTGCGCGCCACTGGCAAGCATCAGCAGCGAGATGATCGCCACGGCGATCAGCATGTAGAGCGATGAATTGGTGAAGGCGATCGTCTGATGGCCGATATGGCCGATCGTGAAGAGAGGCTCGATGTTGAACTGGTGGATCGGGTCGATTTTCATCAGCGCGGCATCTCTTGGTCTGCCGGGCAATGCCGGCGGGTCTCGGTCTGCCGGCCGGGCCGGCCCGTACCGGCGAAGCCGGCACGATCATTCCTCTCCTGGTGCGGATCGCTTAAGAACCACCGCGCCTGTTTTGCCCCGCGCCCGCCGTTCTCACCACATTCACCACGCCGGCGACGAAGCCCAGCAGCAGGAACACGATAAATCCGAAAGGCGACGTCGACAGCAAGCGGTCGAACCCCCAGCCAATCCCCGCCCCGACAACGACGCCGGCGACCAACTCCGAAGATAACCGAAAACCAAGCGCCATAGCCGAGGCTCTGGCCGCTCTGTCTCCATCGTCACCTGCGGGTTGCTCGGTCTTGACGTGGCGGTCGCGAAACTCGGACAACCGCTGATCAAGATTTCCGAGCCGTTCGGAAAGCGCAGCTTCCTCGGACGATTTATCGCGATCCCCATTCTCGCCGTGCCCCGTGCCCTGTGTCATGCAACGAAGACCCGAAACGCCGCGGCTGAATGGAAATTACGCCCGCCACCCTCAAAAGCCGCGCGGACCATACTGATGGCCCATAATCAAGTCAAGCCAAGTCACGATTGCGTCGCTTTCCGTTATGTGTCTGATTTATTTGATGATATCGGCCTGTTCGGCAGCGCTGCACACAGCGTGACGCCGCACCGCAGCAGCTCTCCTCATGATCGGTGGATGCGGCCGCCATTTCGCCGAGCTGCCGGGATCAAACGGGCCGCCGGGATCGTTGATTTAGGGGGAGTGTTTTTGGCGGCGGATGGCCTCGCCGGGGTGTAGAATTGGAGATGTGCCACCTGCGCGTCGTGGCGGAGAGTGCGATGAGACCAGCGACGTCCTCCACAACATCATGGTTTGCGGCAGCGGCGCTTGCCGCGGTGATGGCAACCAGCGGCGGTCTCGTTGTCGCCCAATCTGCCCCCGACAGCGAAAACGGCCGCTACAGCATGACACCGATCCCCGAGGGCGTGCTGCGGCTCGACACCCGCACCGGTACGGTGTCGACCTGCAGCAAGAACGGCGCCGGCTGGGCCTGCTACGCGGTGCCCGACGAACGGATCGCGCTCGACGCCGAGATCGGCAGGCTCCAGGCCGAAGTCGAGAAGCTGAAGGGACAGATTGCGGCGGGACCGACCGTGTCGGGCAAGATCGACGAGGCGCTGCCGAAATCCGACCCGCTCAAGAAAGCGGATCCGAAGGTCGCCGAGGGCGACCGCAAGATCGAGATCCCGTTGCCGAGCGACCAGGACCTGGATCGTGTGATGTCGTTCCTGGAAAAGGCCTGGCGTCGGCTGATCGACATGGCCAACCGCGTGCAAAAGGACGTGTCAGGGAAGATTTGACGGATGTCGTCCTGGCGAAAGCCAGGACCCATACGCCGTGGCTTCTCTGTTTTTGGCGGTGCACGTTGCCACTCTTTTCGCACTCGCAAGCATTTGGGGTAATGGGTCCTGGCCTTCGCCAGGACGACTTCAAGAGAAGCTCTGATGACATCAGCCAAATCCATCACGCGCTCGGCGCCATCCTCGGTGCAGGCCACCAGCATCGCATCGTCGCTGCTCACCGTGCAGACGCCGGGTCGCGGCTTCACCGATCTCACCAGCGAAGCTGCGAAATTCATCAATGAGGCCCGCGCGCGCGATGGCGCGCTGACGCTGTTCATCCGTCACACGTCGGCGTCGCTGACGATCCAGGAGAACGCCGATCCCTCCGTGCTGGTTGATCTCACCACCGCGCTATCCAGGCTCGCGCCGGAGAATGCCGGGTGGACCCACGACACCGAGGGGCCCGACGACATGCCCGGACATATCAAGACGATGCTGACGCAGACCTCGCTTCAGGTCCCGGTCCTGAACGGCAGGCTCGCGCTCGGCACCTGGCAGGCGATCTACCTGATCGAGCATCGCGCCCGCCCGCACCGGCGCGAGGTGGTGCTGCAATTCATCGGCAGCAATCAGTAAGGGCTGAAAACAAAACCGGCCGCGGAGACCGCGGCCGGTTGGTGTTGGTTGATCGTTGCTTGCGATCAGTTCGACTTGATGTCGACGTCCTTGGTCTCGGGCAGGAACAGGAAACCGACCACGGCGGTGATCACCGCGAACCCGATCGGATACCAGAGACCCGCATAGATATCGCCCGTCGAGGCCACGATCGCGAATGCGGTCGCGGGCAACAGTCCGCCGAACCAGCCGTTGCCGATGTGGTAGGGCAGCGACATCGAGGTGTAGCGGATCTTGGTCGGGAACAGTTCGACCAGCATCGCCGCGATCGGCCCGTAGACCATGGTGACGAAGATCACCAGGATGAACAGGAGGCCAATGATTGCCGCGACCTGCGGGCGGAAGATGTCGAACGGATTCGACATCTTCACGATGCCGGCGTCACCCGCCTTCGGATAGCCGGCCGCCTGCACCGCAGCGAGCACCGCCGCGTTGCTGTCCTTGGCGTTGGCGTAGGCTACGTCCTTGCCGTTGACGACGACCTTGACGCCGGAACCGGCTGCGCCATAGGTCGTCGAATACTTCACAGACGATTTGGCGAGGAAGTCGCGCGCGGTGTCGCAAGGCGTGGTGAACACGCGGGTGCCGACCGGGTTGAACAGATTGCCGCAGCCTTCGGCATCGGCCACCACCTCGACCTTGGCCTGCTCGATGGCCTTTTCCAGCGCCGGGTTGGCGTTGGAGGTGATCATCTTGAAGATCGGGAAGAAGGTCAGTGCCGCGATCAGGCAGCCGCCGAGGATGATCGGCTTGCGGCCGATCTTGTCGGAGAGCACGCCGAACACGATGAAGAAGCCGGTGCCGAGCAGCAGCGACCAGGCGATCAGCAGGTTGGCGGTATAGCCGTCGACCTTGAGGATCGATTGCAGGAAGAACAGCGCGTAGAACTGGCCGGTGTACCAGACTACGCCCTGGCCCATCGTGCCGCCGAGCAGCGCGAGCAGCACGAGCTTGCCGTTCTGCCAGTTGGCGAAGGCCTCCGTCAGCGGCGCCTTCGAGCTCTTGCCCTCGTCCTTCATCTTCTGGAAGATCGGCGATTCGTTGAGGCGGAGCCGGATCCAGACCGAGACGCCGAGCAGCAGCACCGACACCAGGAACGGGATACGCCAGCCCCAGGCGGCGAAGTCGGCTTCGCCGGTCGCGGTGCGGGTGAACAGGATCACCAGCAGCGACAGGAACAGGCCGAGCGTTGCCGTGGTCTGGATGAAGGAGGTGTAGTAGCCGCGCTTGCCGTTGGGGGCATGCTCCGCGACATAGGTCGCCGCACCGCCATATTCACCGCCGAGCGCGAGGCCCTGGGCGAGGCGCAGCGCGATCAGGATGATCGGGGCCGCGAAGCCGATCGTCGCCGCATTCGGCAGCAGGCCGACGATGAAGGTCGACAGACCCATGATCAGGATGGTGACGAGGAAGGTGTACTTCCGGCCGACGATGTCGCCGATGCGGCCGAACACGATTGCGCCGAACGGGCGCACCAGGAAGCCCGCGGCGAACGCCAGCAGCGCGAAGATATCGCGGGTTGCCGGCGGGTAGGCCGAGAAGAACTGCGCGCCGATGATGCTGGCCAGCGAGCCGTAAAGGTAAAAATCGTACCACTCGAAGACGGTACCCAGCGAGGAGGCGAGAATGACGAACCGTTCGTCCTTCGTCATCCCTCCTGCGCCAGATTGAGACACAGCCATTGTCGACATGTTGAGTCGCTCCCCGAAAAATGCGTTTCCTCGCGCCCCAGACGCCCCGGTCATGCCGGATCAACCCAGGTCTTGGCTCCAAGGTAACATCGGCGTGAAACCCGCCCCAATACGACTTTCGGCCTTGCACACTGACGCGCGCCTGACGGTGCGGCATCGGGCGCCGATGCGCAGCCGCGAAGTTTCCGGATTAACCCCTTTGCAGCAAAGGGATAATGTGCACTTGCATGCCACGGCCGGTCAGGGAAGAATTGACCGGCCGCGGCATCGACTCGCCGGCCCGGCACGAACGACAGCAAGAGAACGATGAACGCTCCCTCGACCCATCTCGTCATTGCCGATGATCATCCCCTGTTCCGCGATGCGCTGCGGCAGGCGGTGGCGAGCGTCCTGACCTCGGCCAGGATCGACGAGGCCGGATCGTTCGAGGATCTGACCAAGCTGCTGGAACAGACCTCCGACGTCGACCTGATCCTGCTCGACCTCTCGATGCCCGGGATCTCGGGCTTTTCCGGCCTGATCTATCTGCGTGCGCAATATCCGGCGATCCCGGTGGTGATCGTCTCGGCCTCCGACGACAGCGCCACGATCCGCCGCTCGCTCGATTTCGGCGCGTCCGGCTTCATCCCGAAGCGTTTCGGCGTCGAGACGCTGCGCGACGCCATCCTCAAGGTGATGGAGGGGGACGTCTGGGTTCCCGCCGACACCGACCTGTCGGCCGCCTCGGACCCCGACATGACGCGCCTGCGCGACCGCCTGGTGACGCTGACGCCGCAGCAGGTCCGGGTCCTGATGATGCTGTCGGAGGGGCTGCTCAACAAGCAGATCGCCTACGAGCTCGGCGTCTCCGAGGCCACCATCAAGGCGCATGTCTCGGCGATTCTGCAAAAGCTCGGCGTCGAGAGCCGGACGCAGGCGGTGATTGCCGCTGCGAAGATCGCCGGTGGCCAGTGGCGGCAGGGCACGCCGACGGGCTGAGAGCCGTTACAGCGTCTTCAGGCGCGCGCTGGCAGCCCTGATATCAGCCGTTTGCGAGCCTTCGGCGAAGCCGTCGAGCGCCGATTCCAGCAACAGCTTTGCTTCCTTGCGGCGGTGCTGGTCGGCAAGAAGCTCCGCGAGATCGATCGCCGCTCGCAACACCCAGGCCTTCGCACCGTTGCGACGGCTCAGCTCCAGCGATCGCATGAGGTGGGTCTCTGCTTCCCCGATCTTCGGCTGCGGGAAGGACAGCAATACCCTTGCCTTCATCCGCAGCAGCTCCGGCATGTAGAGATGATCGCCGCCCTGTTCGACGAGGCGGATCGCCTCGTCGATCAAGTGGGCGCTCTGCTCGACCTGCCCCAGTGCCAACAAGCCTTGCACCAGCGCAATGTTGAACGTCGTGGTGAGAAGCTCATAGCCGGAATCATGGAGCTCGCGCAGGCAGGCCCTTATCGTCTCGACGCCGCCTGCGGCGTCGCCGCGCCGGATGGCCAGCTCGCCTTTGACGCCTCGGCCGACCGAGAGATAAGGGCCCATCGAACGCGAGGTGGCATGCGCGATGAAGTGGTCGATGCTGTCTTCCGCATCGTCGAGCTCTCCGCTCCAGAGATCGATCGAGACCAGCCAAATCAGCGCGATGCAGAGCGTGATCGGATGCTCCATCTGCGCGGCCTCGGTGACGGTCTGTCGCGCCAGCTGCCGCGCATCCAAGGGCCGGCCCTGCAGCCAGATCTCTCGCGCGAGCGAGATGCCGGCCCGGTTGCGGTGATCGAAGCCATGGACCGTGCTGATCCGTTCCGTACCCGGCCCCTGCCAGGCCGCCTCCAGCATGTTCAGCGCGTCGCGATGCTCGCCGGCCAGATGCAGCGAGACACCCAGGAGCGAGTGGGCGAGCCCAATGGACGCGGCATCGCCCAGCGTCTCGGCGACTGCGAGGCTCTGCCGTGCGTAACCAAGCGCGGCATCGAACTGTCCCATCCGCTCGTGAAAGATATGCATGCGGCCGAGCAGCTGAAGCTGGTTCGGCGCGTCGCCGCGCGCTTGCGCGATCGCAAGGCTTCTGCTCAACGCGCCGCGCGCCGCTTCGCTGCCGCCGCGCGTGAACATCAGGGTCAGTCCGAGGGCGGCCTGGATGTGCATCTCCTCGGCGCCGCCGTGCGTGGAAGGATCGATCGCAAGCAGCGCCCGTTCCGACCAGCGCCGGCATTCGATCAGCAATGACATCGCGAGAAAGATGGGAGCTGCCGCGGCGGCGAGCGCAATGCCGATGCCCGCATCGCCGTTCGCGCCAAAGCACCAGTCCAGCGCGGCGCGCACGTTGTGAAGCGCGGAGAAGTGGATCGCGCGTTCGTCGGCGCTCGGCACCGTCGCCCACGTCGTACCGGCCCGTTCCAGCCACCGCCGGTAGTAGGTCGCGTGACGGGCCGCGAGCGCCGCGTCATCAGGCTCGATCTCGAGCAGATAGGCGCGCGTCGTGTCGAGCAGCCGGTAGCGCATCATGGCGCCGATCGGTCGCGGTGCGACCATCGACTTGGCGACGAGGCTGTCGATGGCGTCGAACAGGCGGGCGCGGTCGACACGGTCGTCCGGCACGACCTCGAGCGCGGCGTCGATGGTGAAATGGCCGGCGAAGACCGCGAGCCTGCGCAGCACGAGGCGCTCAATGTCGGACAGGAGCCCGTAGCTCCAGTCCAGCGTCGCCTGCAATGTCTTCTGCCGCGGCGGCGCGGTGCGCTGCCCCTGCCACAGCAGATTGAGGCGTTCGTCGAGCAGGGCCGCTGTCTGCTCCAGGCCGTAGGCTTCGACCCGGCCGGCGGCGAGCTCGATCGCCAGGGCCATGCCGTCGAGCCTGCGGCAGATGCCGGCGACGATCGCAGCATTGCCATCGTCGAGCGCGATCTGCGCGCCGCCGGCGGTCGCCCGTTCGAGGAACAGCTGAAGCGCGGGATAGGTCTGTGCGACGGCCGCCGTCAGTCCGGCACCGTCAGGTGGAACGGCAAGCGGTGCCAATCGATAGACCTGCTCGCCCTCGACGCGCAGGGCTTCGCGGCTCGTGGCCAGGATATGGACATGCGGCGCGGTGTGGAAGATCTCCGCCGCCAGCGGCGCTGCGGCGGCGATGACGTGCTCGCAATTGTCGAGGACGAGCAGCATCCTCTTGTCCCGGAGATGCGTGAGCAGCGCGGGCATCGGGTCGTCAGCCTGGGCTGGCAGACCCAGCATCAGCAGGATCGAGGTGATCACGAGATCGGGATCGCTCAGAGCAGCAAGGTCAACAAAGTGTGCGGCGTCGTCGAAGGTCGCGAGCAGATCGTGAGCGACCGCCACCGCAACGGCGGTCTTGCCGACGCCGCCCGGGCCGACGATCGTGACGAAACGCGAGGTGATGAGCCTGTCCGAGATGGCCGCGACCACTTCGTCGCGTCCGACCATCCGTTGCAGCCGGTTCGGCAGTTTCACGGGCGGCAGTTCCATGCGCGGTGCGGGGCGCCGCTCTGCCGGAATATCCGTTTGCGAGATCGGCGCCACGAAGCAATAGCCGCGGCCGGAGAGCGTGGTGATGTAGCGGGCGCCGTCCTTGCCGTCGCCGAGGACTTTACGCAGCGCTGCGACATGAAAGCGCAGATTGGCCTCCTCGACGGCCATGCCGGGCCACACCAGCGCCATCAGATCCCACTTGCTGACGACCTCGTTCGGCCGCGACATCAGCGCGATCAGCGTGTCGAAGGCCTTCGTGCCGAGCGGCAGCGCGACGCCGTCGCGCGTCACGAGCCTTTCGCGCGGCGTCACGGTGAATGGCCCGAACGACAGGGGTCCTGCCGTAGGCGCAGCCGGCTCAGTCATGGCGAGATCTTGGTCCTTGTGAACGGACCGGATAGCCAGATGATCGCGATCCGGCAAGACCGCTCCTGCATCGGCGTCAGACCGCGCATGCAGGCCTCGTGAGGCGCGCAGGCGGAGATCTCACAATTTCTCACAAGTCCAAACGGGTGCCCCGCGACAGCCGCTGCTAGTCAGTTGCGCGACGGCAAGGAGACCTTCATGACGCAAGCGGCAAAACTGCTCTACACGGCCCGAACCCACACCAGCGGCGGGCGGCAGGACGGCATGTCCCGCAGCTCGGACGGCCGACTCGATGTGCGGCTCACTCCGCCGGGCGCCGCCGGCATCGGCACCAATCCCGAACAGTTGTTCGCGGCCGGCTGGTCGGCCTGCTTCGAAGGCGCCATGGAGATCGCGGCGCGCAAGCGGAAGATCACGCTTCCCAGGAAATGCGCGATCGACGCGGAGATCGACCTCCTTCTCGATGAAGGCGCTTACTCCCTCCGGGCCCGCCTCAACGTCAGCCTGCCGGGCCTCGATCGCGAGGTCGCACGCGACATCGTCGATGAGGCGCACCAGACCTGTCCCTATTCCAAGGCCGTCCGCGGCAACATCGACGTCGCGGTCGCGCTGATCTGACCAGCGTCCCCGACCATCAACAAGGTAGCACCATCATGAAACAGCTCATCGACCAGCATCGCCGCAAGTTTTTTGGCATCGCCGCGGGAACCGTTGCCGTCGGTCTTGGCGTGGTCGCCCGCGCTGAAACGGAAGCGCCGCGATCTTCCGCATCGAATGCGTCCTTCGGCACGATCAAGCAGATCGACGCCGGCGTTCTCAATGTCGGCTATGCCGAGGCAGGTCCCTCGAACGGTCCCGTCGCGATCCTGCTGCACGGCTGGCCCTACGACATTCACGCCTTCGTCGACGTCGCGCCGATCCTGGCAAAGGTCGGCTATCGCGTGATCATTCCTCATCTGCGCGGCTACGGCTCGACGCACTTCCTCTCCAGCGAGACGCCGCGCAATGGCGAGCCCGCCGCAATCGCCGTCGACATCATCGCGCTGATGGACAAGCTCGAGATCAAGAAGGCGGTCGTCGCCGGCTTCGACTGGGGCGCGCGCACCGCCGACATCATCGCCGCGCTGTGGCCGGATCGCTGCCGCGCGCTGGTGTCGGTCAGCGGCTATCTGATCTCCAGCCAGGCCGCCGGCAACGCGCCGCTGCCGCCGTCGGCCGAACTGCAATGGTGGTACCAATTCTATTTCGCGACCGAGCGCGGCCGCGCCGGATACGAGAAATACACGCACGATTTCGCAAAACTGATCTGGAAGCTCGCCTCGCCGCAGTGGAAGTTCGACGACGCCACGTTCGACCGCAGCGCCGCGGCGCTCGACAACAAGGATCACGTCGCGATCACGATCCACAATTACCGTTGGCGGCTTGGGCTCGCCCAGGGCGAGGCGAAATACGAGGAGCTCGAAAAGAAGCTCGCCGCGGCCCCGCTGATCAGCGTGCCGACGATCACGATGGAAGGCGACGCCAACGGTGCGCCGCACCCCGACCCCAGCGTCTATGCCAAGAAATTCTCCGGCCGGTACGACTATCGCCTGATCACCGGCGGCATCGGCCACAATCTGCCGCAGGAGGCACCGCAGGCCTTCGCCAAGGCCGTCATCGACGCCGACGGCGCCTGAGGATCCGCCGGCACCTCGGTCCAGCCGACCTGGACCGGGGTCCATCCTTTGATCCCAGCTTGATGAAACCTCATGACGCCAACTGAACCTGCCAAGAAAAGATTCTCCTTCACCACGGTGATGGTGCTCGCCGCGCTTCTTCTGGTCGTTCTCCTGACCTGCGTGCCGTACCTCGTCTCGATCGCGCTGGCGGAAGGCCCCGCGACAGCCGATGCCTCGCCGATCTTCGGCGTCACGATTCCCGCGGGCTACAAGCAGTGGGAGCTGATCGCGCCGGCCGAAGAGGCCGCGCCGCTCGACGAGCTTCGCGCGGTCGTCGGCAACCAGGTGGCAATCGACGCCTATCAGGCCGGAAAGCTTCCGTTCCCGGACGGCACCATTCTGGTCAAGCGCGCCTGGAAGCGGAAACAGTCACCGGAATTCGCGTCGGCAACGATTCCCGGCGCGGCCACCACGGTCCAGGTGATGGTCAAGGATTCCAGGAAATATGCCTCCACCGGCGGCTGGGGTTTTGGCCGCTTCGTCAACGGCAAGCCGGTCGACGAAGCGCAGCACCGCACCTGCTTCGCCTGTCACGACGCTCGCGCGAAGGGCCGCGATTACGTCTTCACCCGCCTCGCGCCCTGAGTTGCGAAAGCGGGGCCGGGCGCTCGCCAACAGGCCGTCTTACTCCGCCGCCACCATCTGCTGCGTGCGCCACTGCCCGAGCAGGGCGCGCAGCGAGGCCGGCTTCACCGGCTTGTTGAGCACGGCGATCTTCTCCTCGCGCGCGGCCAGCTGCACGGCGGGGCTGCGGTCGGCGGTGATCAGGATCGCAGGAATGGCGTCGCCGAAGCGGCGGCGGACGTCGCGGATCGCAGCGATACCGTTGCCGCGGTCGAGGTGGTAGTCGACCAGCAGTCCGGTGACGCGCTTGCCCGCAGCTTCGATCGCGGCGATCGCGCCTTCGGGATCGGCGACCGCGATCACCTCGGCGTCCCAGGCTTTCAACAGCGTCCGCATGCCGTCGAGGATCGCCGCATCGTTCTCGATGCAGACGATCAGCGCGCCCGCGATCGGCGTGCGCGCCAGCGGCGTCGCGCTGGTCACGGCGGCGGTGAGGGTGATCGCCTTCGCCGTCGGCACCGTTACCGAGAAGACCGAGCCGCCGCCCACATTGGAGTCGATGGCGATGCCGTGGTTGAGCACGCGCGCCAGCCGTTCGACGATCGAGAGGCCAAGGCCGAGCCCGCGCGCGATCCGCGCGCCCTGCTCGAGGCGGTGGAACTCCTTGAAGATCTCGCCGCGCTTGACCGTGGGGATGCCGACGCCGGTGTCGTAGACGCAGATCTTGAGCGAGGCGCCGCGGCGGCGGCAGCCGACCAGCACGCGGCCGCGCGGGGTGTATTTGATCGCGTTGGAGATCAGGTTCTGGAGCAGGCGCCGCAGCAGGAGACGGTCCGACTCCACCGGCAGCGAGCAGGGCACGAAGGTGAGATCGAGGCCCTTGGCGCGCGCGATCGGCGCGAACTCGATCTCCAGCGAGCGCATCAGATCGGCCATCTTGAAGCTCGAGATCGAGGTCGCCATCGCGCCGGCGTCCAGCCTGGAGATGTCGAGCAGCGCGCCGAGGATTTCCTCGATGGCCTGGAGCGATTCGTCGATGTTCTCGACCAGCCGCGTCTCCTCGCCGCTGTGCTGGCGTTCGACCAGGCTGGTGACATAGAGCCGCGCCGCGTTCAGCGGCTGGAGAATGTCGTGACTGGCGGCGGCGAGGAACCGCGTCTTGGAGATGCTGGCGTCTTCCGCCGTGCTCTTGGCCAGCGCCAGCTCGGAGTTCAGCCGGGTCAGCTCTTCGGTGCGGTCGCGCACGCGCTTTTCCAGCGTCGCGTTGGCGCGCTCCAGCGCTTCCGCCGCCTCGAAGGTGGGCGTGACGTCGGTGAAGGTGATGACGAAGCCGCTGCCGGGCATGCGGTTGGTGAGCACCTCGATCACCATATGGCGGTCCGGCAGACGCTCGAGATAGGGCTCGCTGTCGATGGTATACGCGGCAAGCCGCCGCTCCAGCATGGCCTCGCGCTCGATCGGATCGGCCGGATTGCTCACGTCCATGAATTCCAGGATTTCGCGAAGCGGCGTGCCGAACTGGATGAAATGCGGGGGCACGTTGAGGAGATCGCCGAATTGCCGGTTGGAGCAGATCAGCTGCAGGTCGTCGTCGAACACCGCGATGCCCTGGCGCACATGGTTGAGCGCGGTCTGGAGGATCTCGCGGTTGAAATGTAGCGCCGCATGGGAATCGTCGAGCAGTTTCAGCGCGGCTTTGGCGGAGACCGTCCGCTTGCGCAGCAGCAGCGACATCACGAGGCGCGAGGACGCAGCTCCAATCGAGGAGGCGATCAGGTGCTCGGCGTGCTGCAGCAGCTCGAAATCGGCGGGCGCCGCCGGCTCGAGCCGCATATTGCGCCGCGCCGAGAAGGCCTCGAACGAATGCCGGGCACGGTCCGGGCCGAGATATTGCGCCACCGTGGTCTGGATGTCCTGCACGGTGACGGTGGTGCGCCAGCGGCGGAAATTCGGGGAGATCGGCGCGAGCGTGTTTGGCACGAACAGATCGGCCTGCACCAGCTCGATGGACGAAGGCCGCCGTGCCAGCGACAGCAGCACATAGGTGAGGATGTTGAGCGACAGCGACCAGATGACGCCGTGCATCAGCGGCGGCAGGTCGGCGCCGAACAGCGCCTGCGGCCGCAGCGCCTCGATCCCGAACGGGCCGTGCTGGAGCAGCAGGATGCCCGCGGTCGAGGAATCCATGAAGCTCGGAATGAACAGCGTGTAGAGCCACACCACGAAGCCGACCAGCATGCCGCCGATCGCGCCGCGCGCGGTCGCCCGCCGCCACAATAGCCCGCCGAAGAAGCTCGGCGCGAGCTGGGCGATGGCGGCAAAGGACAAGAGGCCGATCGCGACAAGCTGGGTGTTGCCGAGCGCGCGGTAGTAGAAATAGGCCATCACCATGATGGCGAAGATCGCGAGCCGGCGCGAGCGCAGCAGGAAGTCGCTGAAATCGGCGCCGCCGGTGCGTCCCTCCGGCCGCCGTTGCAGCACCAGGGGCACCACGAGGTCGTTCGAGACCATGATGGAGAGCGCGACGCATTCGACGATCACCATCGCGGTTGCCGCCGACAGGCCGCCGACGAAGATGGCGACGCTGAGCAGATCCGCGCCGCCCTCTATCGGCAGCGCCAGCACGTACATGTCGGGGTCGGCTGTGCCGAAGGGAAAGCTGACGAGGCCGGCGATCGCGATCGGGATCACGAACAGGTTGATGGCGACGAGATAGAGCGGAAACAGCCAGCGCGCGCGGCCGACCTCGGCATCCGAGGAATTCTCCACCACGCTGACATGGAACTGGCGCGGCAGCAGCATGACCGCGCACAGCGACAGCAGCGTCATGGTCAGGAAGTTGCCGATCGACGGCGAGTAGTTGATGGCACGCACCGCCTCCGGCGTCTTCATCGCGCGCTCGATCAGTTCATGCGGCGAGAACATCCAGAATGTGACGAAGATGCCGGCGGCGAGGAAGGCGACCAGCTTAACGATAGATTCGGTCGCGACCGCCAGCATAAGGCCGTGCTGATGCTCGGTGGCGTCGGTCTGCCGCGTGCCGAACAGCACGGCGAAGGCCGCCATCGCCAGCGTCACCATCAGCGCCATGTCGCCGAGGATCGGGATGTGGGAGAAGGCCTGATCCTCGCTCAGGATCGTCTCCAGCGAGGAGGCGACCGCCTTGAGCTGGAGCGCGATGTAGGGCACCGAGCCGATGATCGCGATCAGCGCCACGGTCGCCGCCACCGCCTGGCTCTTGCCGTAGCGGGCGCCGATGAAGTCGGCGATCGAGGTGATGTTGTGGGCCTTGGCGAGCTGGATCACGCGGCGCAGTACGCCGGCGCCGAGCCCGATCATCAGGATCGGGCCTACATAGATGGCGAGGAAGTCGGTGGACGTGCGGGTGGCAAAACCGACCGAGCCGAAGAAGGTCCAGGAGGTGCAGTAGATCGCCAGCGACAGCGGATAGATCAGCCCGGAGGCACGTCGGGGCCCGGCCTGCGAGCGGCGGTCGCCATGGCTCGCCACCAGGAACAGGAAGCCGATATAGCCAAAGGCGGCGGCAATCACGCCCCAGTCGTGCAGCATGGCGAGCGTGCTTCTCCCTGGGCGCGACGGCGCCCGATCTCATTTTCCCTGCAAATCTAGCGCGTTGGGTGGGCGCAAGCGACAGCGAAATGTCGTGCCCAGGGCGGGAACTGGGGATGTCGTTAAGTTGGTCGCTTGAGGCTCACCGAGAGAGTCCCCGTGTGGCACCCCCCTCCCTGACCCTCCCCCGCAAGGGGGGAGGGAATGGAGAGAACGTCGCTTGTTGCGACAAAGGCGACACCAACACGGCGTCGAGCAGTTGCGCTTAATCGATGTGAGGCAGCCACAACCGTCTCGCTCCCTCCCCCCTTGCGGGGGAGGGTTGGGGAGGGGGGTGCCCCGGGGACGGTGTGTGTTGGATGGAGAGGCGAAGAGGCCTACTCCGCGGCCAGCGACTTTTCGCGCAGCGGCAGGCCGAGACGGTCCCATACTTGCAGCAGCGCGTCGGCGAGCTGATCGATCAGGCCGTCGTCGTGATAGGGCGAGGGCGTGATGCGCAGGCGCTCGGTGCCCTTGGCGACGGTCGGATAGTTGATCGGCTGGATGTAGATGCCGTGCTCTTCCAGCAGGAGGTCGGAGGCCTGCTTGCACTTCTCGGCATCGCCGATGAACAGCGGCACGATGTGGGTGTCGCTCGACATCACCGGGAGGCCGGCGGCGTTGAGGATCGCCTTGACGCGGGCGGCGCGGTCCTGGTGGCGCTCGCGCTCCCAGCTCGAGCTCTTCAGATGCTTGATCGCGGCGGTCGCGGCCGAGCAGATCGCCGGCGGCAGCGCGGTGGTGAAGATGAAGCCCGGCGCGTAGGAGCGCACGGCATCGATGATCTGGCCGTTGGCGGCGATGTAGCCGCCGAGGCAGCCGAACGCTTTCGCGAGCGTGCCTTCCAGAATGTCGATGCGGTGCATGACGCCGTCACGCTCGGCGATGCCGCCGCCGCGCGGGCCGTACATGCCGACCGCGTGGACCTCGTCGACATAGGTCATCGCATTGTATTTCTCGGCGAGATCGCAGATCTTGGCGAGCGGGGCGACGTCGCCGTCCATGGAATAGAGGCTCTCGCAGGCGATCAGCTTCGGCCGGTTCGGACCCGCCGCCTTCAACAGCGCTTCGAGATCGGCGAGGTCGTTGTGGCGGAACACGACGCGCTCGCAGCCGGACTGGCGGATGCCCTCGATCATCGAATTGTGGTTGAGCTCGTCCGACAGGATCAGGCAGTTCGGAATGAGCTTTGCGATCGTCGCGATACCGGTCTGGTTCGAGACGTAGCCCGAGGTGAACAGCAGCGCCGCTTCCTTGCCGTGGAGGTCGGCAAGCTCGGCCTCGAGCTGCACCAGCGGATGATGCGTGCCGGCGATGTTGCGGGTGCCGCCTGCGCCGGTGCCGACGCGCGTCGCGGTCTCGACCATGGCGCCGACCACCTTCGGGTGCTGGCCCATGCCGAGATAGTCGTTGGAGCACCAGATCACGACGTCGCGCTTTCCCTTGGGCGAGTGCCAGATCGCGTGCGGGAACCGGCCCGCCATCCGCTCCAGATCGGCGAACACGCGGTAGCGCCGTTCGGTGTGGAGACGCTCGAGGGCGGAATCGAAGAACTGGCTGTAATCCATCGGCAAAACCTGCAACGGAACCTGATCAAGGGGCCGCATCTTCTTAGAGCTTTTCCAGCTCCAATGTCTATGCGCTATCCCACATTTGGCCCTGGAGGGCATTTGGGCAAAATGCCCTATCGTGCGATTTGAAACTTGATCCCGATCAAAGAACTCACGGGCTTGTGTAATGCTGCTTTGCGGTAGGCGTCCCGAGGGGCCGACACGGCAGCCTCGGCCTGCCTTGGGCTCGGCAAGACAATTCAGCAGATTTCCATTCGAAAGGACGCTCCCATGAAGCGCGTGATGATCCTCAACGGTCCCAACCTCAACATGCTCGGCATCCGCGAGCCGCACATCTACGGCACCACGACGCTCGCAGAGGTCAACGCGAGCTGCGAGGAAGCCGCCGCGAAGCTCGGGCTCAAGCTCGCTTTCCACCAGTCCAACCATGAGGGCGTACTGGTCGATCTGATCCAGTCGGCGCGGCAGGACGCCGATGCCATCGTCATCAACCCGGCTGGCCTCTCCTTCACCTCGGTCTCGATCATGGACGCGATCAAGACGTTCGAAGGCCCGGTGTTGGAAGTCCACATCTCCAACATCCACGCCCGCGACGAATATCACCGGCACTCCAAGATATCGTTCGTGGCGTCAGGCGTGATCTGCGGGCTGGGCCCGTTCGGCTACATCGCGGCCCTGCACGCGATCGCGAATATGAAGTGAGCTGTTGCCGCAGCGACGGTCTGCCCCTCTCCCCGCAAGCGGGGAGAGGCTAAGAAACAATCACGTCGTCCTGAACTGGAGCACGCCGTCCCTGGTCTCCGCCGTCAGCCGGCCCTCGACGATCATGTAGTTGACGTGGGCGACGAGCTCGCCGGCGGCGAAGCCCATCTGGTGTTCGTCCAGCACGTGCTTGTTGAACACCACGGGCACCAGGGCGCGCGAGGTCTGCGGCACCTCGCGGCAGGCTTCCGCGATCAGGCGGCAGCGCTCCTCGTGGTGGTCGGCGAGCTGCTTGATGCGGGTCTTGAGCCCGTAGAACGGCACGCCGTGGCCGGGCAGCACCAGCAGGTCGTAGGGCAGGGTGGTGGTGAGGCTTGCGAGCGAAGCCAGATATTCGCCGAGCGAGTTCTGGTCGGGCTCGACCGCCCACACGCTGACATTGGGCGAGATCTTGCTCAGCACCTGGTCGGCGGAAAGGAACAGCTTGTCGTCGGCGCAATACAGCATCACCTGGTCGAGCGCGTGGCCGCCGCCGGTGATCACCTTGAAGCGGCGCGTGCCGATCACGACCTCGTCGCCATGCGAGATGCGGCGGTAGGACGGCGGCAGCACCGAGACGCGCTTGAGATAATCCTGGCCGCGGCCGAGCAGCTTTTCGGTGAGCGACTCGTCCATGCCGTGGCGACGGAAGAACAGCCGCTGCGCCTCGCGCCGTTCCTCGGTGCCGCGGTTCTGGTGATAGACCGATTGCAGATATTCGACCTGCGACATCACCAGCGGACAGTTGAATCGTTCGACGATCCACCCGGCGAGACCGACATGATCGGGGTGCGAATGGGTGACGATCAGGCGCGTGATGTTGACGCCCTTGAGCGGGCCGTCGAACAGTTTCGTCCAGGCCTCGATCGTCTCTTCGTTGCCGAAGCCGGCATCCACCATGGCGTAGCCGTCGCCGTCGGCGAGCAGATAGATGTTCACATGGTTGAGGCGGAACGGCAGCTTCAGCCGCGCCCACAACACGCCGGGCTTCACCTCCACGACCTCGTCGGGGCCGGGATGCTGGTCCCAGGGGTAGCGCAGGGCCTCGCCGGAGGACTGCACGGTGTCGGGTTTTGCGTTCATGCTACCGACTTAAACCCAGCTGGCGCGCCGCGCCAGCCGAAAAAGGACGCGCGGCGGCCGTCGCATGGCCGTCATACCGTGGCTTTTTCCGTAGCCCGGATGGAGCGCAGCGTAATCCGGGGTTCGTGCCACGAGCGAGCAGGTCCCGGATTGCGCTGCGCTCCATCCGGGCTACGGGACGGCGCCTTACGCCGCCCGCATGTTGTTGAGGAACGCGTCGATCTCTCCGCGCAGCAGGTCGGCCTCGCGGCGCAGCGAGTCGGAGGCGCCCAGCACTTCGCTCGCCGCAGCGCCGGCTTCGGCAGAGGCGGTGGAGACGCCGATGATATTGCTGGAGACCTCGCTGGTGCCGCCGGCGGCATGCTGGATGTTGCGCGCGATCTCGCGGGTGGCCGCGCCCTGTTCCTCGACGGCAGCCGCGATCGTCGTGGTGACGTCGTTGATCTCGCCGATGATCCGGCCGATGCCCTGGATGGCGCCGACCGCCGAGGTCGTCACGTTCTGCATGCTGGCGATCTGGGTGCGGATCTCCTCGGTCGCCTTCGCGGTCTGGCTCGCGAGGCTCTTCACCTCGGAAGCGACCACCGCGAAACCACGGCCGGCCTCGCCCGCGCGGGCCGCCTCGATGGTGGCGTTGAGCGCGAGCAGATTGGTCTGCGAGGCGATGGTCTGGATCAAATCGACCACGACGCTGATGCGGCTCGCGCTGTCGGCGAGACTCTGCACCGTGGCGTCGGTCGCGCCGGCTTCGTCCACGGCCTTCTTGGCGATCCCGGCCGAGGTGACCACCTGGCGGCTGATTTCGGCGATCGAGGAGGACAACTGCTCGGTGCCGGCCGATACGGTCTGCACGTTGACCGAGGTCTCCTCCGCGGCGGAGGCGACTGCGTTGACCAGCGCGTTGGACTGGTCCGCGGTGTTCGACATGCTCTGCGCGGTCGATTGCATCGAATTGGCGGACTGCGCGAGATTGTCGAGCGCGGCGCGCACCGTGCTTTCGAATTCGGCGATCTTCGCCTCCATGCGTGCGGCACGCTCGGCCTTGGCGACGCGATCCTTGTCCTGCTCGCTGGCGAGCGCGCGGGCCTCGACCATGCTATCGCGGAACACGGTCAGCGTGTCGGTCATCGCGCCGATCTCGTCATTATGCTTCGCGCGCGCGATCTCGGTGTCGAGATCGCCGGCCGAGAGTGACTGCATGGCGCGCTGGAGGCCGGTGATCCGGCGCAGGATGTTGCGGCCGACATAGAGCCAGACGAACAGGGCCGAGCCGACCAGCGTCAGCGCGCCCAGCGCCAGCATTACGGTCGTCGCAAGCGAGATCTCCTGCCGCGCCTGGAAGGTCGACGCGTTGGTCTCCTTCTGCACGCCGTCGACGAGCTGCTGCACGCTGATGCCGAGGCCGACATTGAGCTTGCGGGTCTCGTCCAGGATGGTCTGGCCGTAGTCGACGGAGTCGAGCTCCTTCTCGCGCAGATTGAACACGCCGGTCTTGCCGGTGCCGAGCGCCAGCAGCTTTTCCGCCGTCTCGCGCAGCATCTTGTTGCCCTGATTGTCCGGCAACAGGTCGAGGTTGGACCGCAGGCGCCCTTGCGCCGTCTTGAATTCCTTCTGGATGTCGTCGAGCTTGTCGCTCGTGTTCGCCGACAGCGCCGCGCTCATGTCGGCGGCTGCGAGATTGCCGCTGGCGACGACGTTGCCGAGCTGGCCGACGGTCTGCGCGGCTTCGGTGGCATCTTCGGCGGACATATTGGCCGAGCCGAGAATGGCGTTGACCCGGGTCTGCGCGTCCAGCATCGCCGGGCTGGCCGCGCCGACGAACGCGCCCTGCGCGTTGCGCAGCGCGTCATACTGCTTGTCATGGAGGGCCGCGATGTCCAGCCGTTCGCGGGCGGCCTTGGCCAGGCTTTGGGCCGCCTCGTTGATGCTCTTCATCGTTTCGCTGAGTCCGGAGACGACGGCCTTGTCGCCGCCGAGCTCGATGATCTCGTTGAGCTTCTGCTGCGTCTGCTCCTGAAATTCCCTGAGCTTCTTGGTGCGCTCGTTCAGGGCGTCCTCGCTTTGAGCCGCAAGCAGGGCAGGTCCCTGTGCCGCGAGGCTCGCGCTGAGTGCCGACAATTGCAGGCTGGCGGCAAGACGCGGAATGTCCCGCCCGCTCAGTTCAGTCATGCGTCCGCCGAGATTCTGCAGCACCAGGCCGGCGCCGGCCGAGATCACGAGGCCCATGCCCGCGATCACCGCGAAGGCCGCGAACAAGCTGCCACGCACGCCCCATGTCGGCATCCTGAAACGAGGCCTCAATCGGCCAAGGAAACTGCCACGGCTCAGGCCCAGACGGATCGCCATCGAACTTCCCCCACGCTCTTGCTTCTGTTTTGTGGCGGGCAGTATCGGTCGGGCCGGTTAAAAAATCGCAATTGGTGCAATTGCTTGCGCTGGTTCCGCAGAGCGAAAAAAGAAGGGCCGGCAACATGGCCGGCCCTTCGTCAGGATAAGGTTTTGCTAACCGATCAGTAGCGCGCGACGCCAGAGTTGGCCCAGTTGAAGCGATAATTGACGCCAGCCTTGATGGTGTGGTCGTCGGTGGTGAAGTTGCCGGTGCCCGCGAGCGGGCCCGCGGTGAAGTGCGCGTCGCCGAAATTGTAGTACTGGTACTCGGCCTTGGCCGACCAGTTCGGCGCGAACATGTATTCGAGGCCGGCGCCGACGGTGTAGCCGTTGCGATGATCGCCATCGATGATGAAGCCGGTCGGGACGCCGCCGACAGTGACCTTCTCATTGTTGTCCGAATAGGCGTAGCCGCCCTTCACGTAGAGGAGGCCCGGACCCCAGGTGTAGCCGACGCGGCCGGTGATCGAGCCGAGGCCGCGCTGGTCGTTGGTGTAGGCGACGCCGCCCGGGAATACCGCACCGACGCTGCCGGAGAGCCAGGAATACTGGCCCTCGACGCCGACCACGAAGTTCGGGTTGAACTGCCAGTCCGCACCGACCTGCACGCCGCCGAGGAAACGGCCGTTGCCGTTGTTGCCGGTGGAGAGGCCGCTGAAATTGTTGTCGCTGGAGAACGCGCCGCCGACATGGGCGCCGAGATAGAATCCCGTCCAGTTGTAGATCGGCGCGGCATAGGCCGGCGCAGGCGCCTTGTAGTAGTTGCGGTTGCCGAGATCGGCGCCGACGGCCGGCGCAGCGGCGCCCACCACGAGCAGCGCAACGGTCGCAAACAGAATCTTCTTCATAGTCCAAACTCCAACACTTTAGATCCCCGGCAGGCGCGCTTTCCGCGCCGTCGTTGGTTTTGCAGATAGCTAGCTTTTGAGGAAAATGCTGTCACATCCGTGGCACAGCGTGAGCCAACCTAACTTATTGGGGTGCAATTGATTTTCGTACTTAATGGCGACTTAAGAAATGCTGAAGGAAGGCTTAACTTCGCGTCTTCCCGGTAACCTGCGTGCGGCTCCTGTTAACCAAGTCGCCGCCGCGCCTCATCGCGCATCTGTTCGCGGAACGCCGCGCGCTTTGCCGGCCGGTCTTCCTCGCGCACGTCGTGACGATCGAAGATGTCGAACTTCTCCAGGATCGGATAGCGCTCGCTCGCCATCGCGAGCACGCGCAGCACCTTCGTCGCCGACGGCGTCGGGCCGCTGACTTCCCAGCGCCGGATGGTGTCGGCGCCGCCCTTCTCCGGCAATCCGCATAGTTTTGCCATGTCGGCGGCTGTCAGTTTCCTGTCGATGGCCTCGGAGAGGTCGGTTCGGAGTTGCTTCAGTTCGGGACCGGTCATGCTGCTCGCGCCAAGTGTACGTCCAGCAGAACGCGCTAACGGTGATTCGAGTTCATCCTGTGGCGATGACAGCAACCGCGTTGTCCCTTCCATCATTCCAGGCCGAGGAAGTAGCGCCACTCGGTGCCCATGTTGTCGTCGGTGATCGGCGTCTTGCCTTCCGTTGCGGCGAGAAGCTGCGGGCATTGCTCGAACATCGGGCCGTCGTTGCGGTAATCGGTCATCAGCCGGTCGAGCACGGCCTGGTCGGCCGCATCGCCGACGGCGAATTCGGGCTTGCCGTCGATGCTGTAGGCCTCGAGCGTCCTGCGCCAGCGCGCCTGGTTCCAGTCGATCGGCGATTGCGACACCACCATGTGATTGAGGAAGTGGGCCCCATGGGCGAAGGCGGTGCAGGCGGTGCGCTGGGCGCGCCGGGAATTGGTGGTGTTGTAGAGATAGATGCCGCCGTCGTTAAGATGCCGCTTCACCAGCTCCATGAATTCCGAAGACAGAAGATTGGAGGCGTTGGCGCGGAAGTGCCAGGTGGTGTTGACGACCACGGCATCGAAATGCGCTTCGGGATGATGGCTGAGCCAGCGACGGCCGTCGTCCTCGATGATCCTGACCTTGGGGTTGTTGAGGACGGATCGGACGTCGTCCTGCGCCGCAATGACCTGGAGATAGCCGCGGTTGATCTCGACGATCGTAAGCGAGGCCACGTCCGGGTTGTTGGCGATGACCTGGGCCCAGGAGCCGGAGGCGAGCCCGATCATCAGCACGTCGCGCGGCGCGCCGTGGAACAGGCTCAGCGCATAGGGGCGGATGATGCCGTTGCGGTCATGCTTGACGTCGGTGTTGAAGGCGCCGTCATACATGCCGTTCCCGAAGACAGTGCCATTGGTGTCGACGGTGATGATGCCACTGTGGTTTTCCACGACCCTTGCGAAATCACGGCCGGCGATCGACTTGCTCTGGAGATTTTCCAAGAGCCGCTGCGCGAACAATGCATTCGCGGCGATGCCAAGAGCGAGCACGGAGGCCGCGATGACGCCGAAGCGCAGCCGCTCCTGCGGCGCCGCCGGATGTGCGAAGGCCAGCATCAAAGCGCAGAGCGTTCCGGCAACCAGCAGCAGCACGGCCATCTGCCTCAGACCAAAATAGTCGGTGAGCACGAAACCGGTCAGCACGGCGCCCGTGGCACAGCCGACGATGTTGGAGAAATAGAGCAGCGCGGTCTGCTGACCCGCGCGGGCGTCCGCGGCGATGCCGAACTGCGAGAGATAGGGCAATAGCGCGCCCCATTGCCGCGCGATCAGATAGATCGCGATCACGGCGACGATCATCATGGCGACGATGTTGGAGGCCAGTTGCGTCATCAGCGGCAGGAATGCCGCGGCGAAGCCGTTGGCCCAGACCAGGTCCATCGCCGCGCTCGCCATCGCGTTTTTCGTGGATCGGGTCTCGCAGACCTGCCCGGCACGCTGCGCGCCGACGGCAATGCCAATCAGGAAGCTGCCCAGCGTGACGGCAAAGGCGAGTGAGCTCGAACCTGAGGCAAAGGAAATGGTGCGAAACAGATAGATCTCGTAAGACAGCGAAATGAAGCCGCCGGCGGCCGCGAGCGTGGCGACGAAACCCATGCCGAGAATCGGTGTTGCGTTCCGGTGGACGGCCGCCTTCGATGACGCCGTGGCCGGCGCGCCGCCGAAGACATGCGCCGCGATGG
Source organism: Bradyrhizobium sp. WSM2254 (assembly GCF_000472645.1). Lineage (NCBI taxonomy): Bacteria > Pseudomonadati > Pseudomonadota > Alphaproteobacteria > Hyphomicrobiales > Nitrobacteraceae > Bradyrhizobium > Bradyrhizobium sp. WSM2254. The sequence continues at coordinate 437,648 of NZ_AXAB01000001.1, forward strand.
CGCTGGCACCGACCGCGATGTTGATGCCGGCCGCGATCATGATCGCGCCGTGCATACCGAGGAAGGGGAAGATCAGCACAGCGGAGACCAGGCAGGCAGCACCAGCGCCGAGCGTGTTGACGAAATAGAGCGTGCCGACCGCGCTGCCGATCTGGCCGGAGATCCTGACGAGGTACGCGACCAGGATCGGGAGCGTCGCGCCCATCAAGAGCGTGGGCACCAGCACCAGCAGCAGGTTGATGACGGCGATCGCCGGCAGCGACATGTCGGCGGTGAGGCGACCGACCAGGTCGAAGATCGACAGCGAGACCAGGCCGAAAGCGGCGGTCGCGAGCTCGATGATCCCAAGCAGCAGCAGCGGCCTGATGCCGTCCCGCTTCGACAGCCAGCCGCCGGCGAGGCTCCCCAGGCCGAGCCCCAGCATGAAGGCGGTGACGACGATGGTCACCGATTCCGTGTTGACGCCAAAGATCCGGAACAGGCTGCGCTGCCAGGTGAGCTGGTAGATCAGCGCGGGAAAGCCGGAGAAGAAGAAGAGGATGCAGAGGACGCGGATCCGCGCGGGTGCGGCAGCTTGAGGCGGCGAGGCCGCAGACAGTTCGATTGTGGCCATATCCACTCCCCAAGTCTTGCCGCGACAACCTAGGCAGGAAAGGTAAGCAAAGATTTCTGCACGTTGCGCAATCTTTCCGAGTGCGTCCGTACGCCGTGCGATCAGCGGATAGGGTTAAGCGAACACCAACGCCGTGGTCTTCGGACCGGCGCGTCCCGATGGCCTCGGTCGCGGCCTGAGGCGCGGCATGGGCGCCATGCCGCCCGAGGTGGCAGCGATCCCGGAGCGCAGCTGCGCTCCCGCACATTTAACCGTGAAGGGCGTTGCAAGTCCGGTCGGTATGGTTACCTCCAGTACGTGAATGGCCCAGTACGAATTGACTGCACCAATGAAAGGATAGGCCATGACAACAACCAGACGCGCCATCGCCGCACTCGTTGCCGCTGGGCTGGCCCTCGCGCCCGTCGCGGTTGACGCGAAGCGGTACAAATCGAGCAGAAATTACACGCCTGTGATGGCCACTCAATCCGGGAGCGCAGGACTTTCGGCAACAACGCAACCGAGGACATACGGCAGCTCCGGACAGTCGATCGGGACCGTCACGGCGCCGTCGATCGGAACGTACAACTGGCCATCGGTCGGAGTGACCAACGCAGTCCCCACCTGGAACAACACCAACCCGCCGGTCAGGTAGGCAGCACTCCTCCTGCGCGAGCCGATGTCGGCGAGAGGATCGTTCTACCTGCCGCTCACAATGAACGAAGCCCGGACATCGTGGGAGTCGCGGTCTTGCGCGCCCGGACATAGCGATGCCCAGTATCAGGTTGCGACAACTTGACGGGCGCCTTAGCGCGTGCCTGTCGCCAGTCCAGAAAGAAGATAGAGTGCGACCAGCAGTGTCGCGACCGACAGCATCGTCGTGACCGAGACGGTGGCCGCAACCAGTTTCTCCTCGACCTTGTGCTCGTGGGCGAGAACGTACACGGTTTTCGCCGTCGGCACGGCCGCACACACGACGGCGGCGACGGTGTCAAGCGGATTGAGGCCGGTGATCACGCAAAGTCCGTAGACGATCAGCGGCATCACCACCAGCTTCACGGCCGAGAGCGCGAACGATGCCTTCAGGTTCGATCGCAAGCCTTCGACCGACAGGCCGAGCCCGATGGCAAACAGCGCGCAGGGCGTGAGCGCAGCCGCGATCATGTTGAGGTAGGCCGCAACGGGCGGCGGAATCGGCAGACCCGTGATCGCCCATGCGAGCCCAATGAGCGTCGACAGCACCATCGGATTGAGCAGGATCTGTTTCGCGAGGCCAGCGGAGTGCGCAGGCCCGTTCGCGCTCCTTTCCAGCAGGATGACCGTGATCGGAAACATCACGGCGGCCACGAACACCGTCGCCACCGCGGCGGGCAGGACGGCGGGCTGGCCGTAGATCGCGTGCAGGATCGGAAGCGCCACGAAGCCGGTGTTGGTCATGGCCGCGGCCATGCCATGGATGGTGCTGCTGGCGAGATCATGCTTTCCGCCGGCGCGGACGGCTACGAAGACGAGCGCGAAGCAGAGCAGCGAGCCGCCGCCAAACGCGAGCAGGAAGCGCCATTCCAGCAGATTGCGCGCCGGCTCCTGGGCGATCGTGACGATCAGCAGCGCCGGCATCGCCACGTTGTAGGCGAAGTGCACCAGCGCGTCGGCGAGCGTGCGCGAGAGATAGCCGAGCGCGCCGGCCAGCCAGCCGGTGACGATGATCGCGAACACGGGAAGAACGAGGCTGGCGACCTCCATCCGGCTTCCCCCTTTGCCAGGCGGCTATAGGCCATCCTAGCTCGCCGGTGCGTCGTCGTCACGGCTCAGCGGGGTCGGGGAGGTCCGATCAGGCGCCCCGGCCGCCCTGTTGCCCGATCACGCAGCGCCATCCCGCCAGGCGCTCGGCCGGATGCTGGTTCATCCATTCGGCAAGCTGCGGTGCGCCCATCATGCAGGACTGCATCGAAACGTCGGCGAAGTCCGATGTGGTGACGATCTGCTCGTGACAATTGGCGGGAGAGGAGAGGCTGCAAAGCACGGCGATGATCTTGATCACGACAGATTTTCCACGTTGCCGCCGCCGACGGCGCGCCCGATCGTGGTCGTGTCGTGCCGCTCGCCAACCGGATCATCGGGTGGGAAGATGCTGTCATAGATCGCGCGTGCCTCCTGGATGAGGCGCAATCGTTCGCGCTCGGATCTCGAGACAAATTGAATAACCTGGCCCATGTTTGGCTCCGAAGAGATTGGCAACCATCATCAGATGATGGAAATCATTCCAAACCGATGTGGGGTGCGGCCCGGCGCTTTGAAGCTGTGTAGGCGGTCACGAGGAATAAAAAGCGCGTGACAGCGCCGTTACGACAGATGCGGCTCGATTCGGTCCAATCGTCTGGGGCCGAACCGGATACCGCTCGCCTCACGCCGCCGGCGCGCGCTCCTTCCGCCCCGGCACCGCCGCGAGCAGCTCGCGCGTATAGGCGTGCTCGGGCGCGGCGAACAGCTGCGCGGTCGGCTTCAGCTCGACGATGGCGCCGCGCTGCATCACCGCGATGCGGTCGCAGATCTGGGCGGCGACGCGCAGATCGTGGGTGATGAACAGCATCGAAAGGCCAAGGCGCGTCTTGAGGTCTTCGAGCAGCCGCAGGACTTGCGCCTGCACCGAGACGTCGAGCGCGGAGACGGCTTCGTCGGCAACGATGATCTCGGGCTCGAGCGCGAGCGCGCGCGCAATGCCGATGCGCTGGCGCTGGCCGCCGGAGAATTCATGCGGATAGCGTTCGAGCGCGCCGGCATCCAGGCCCACCATCTTCAGGAGATCGCGGGCGCGCTCGAAGGCGACCTTCGGATCGATGCCGGCCGCGATCGGGCCGTCGGCGATGATGTGGCCGATCTTGCGGCGCGGATTGAGCGAGGCGAACGGATCCTGGAAGATCATCTGGATGCGATGGCGCTCAGTGCGCAGCGCCTTGCCCGAAAGCTGCGTCAGATCGATCTCGCCGATCCGCACCGTGCCGCGGTCGGCTTCGATCAGCCGCATCACGAGGCGCGCCACCGACGACTTGCCGGAGCCGGATTCGCCGACGAGGCCGAGCGTCTCGCCCTTGAGGATGTTGAAGTTGACCTCGCGCGCGGCATCGACGCGGCGGTCCTCGCGAAACCAGCCCCCTGATGTGACGTAGGTCTTGTCCAGCCCGATCACCTCGACGGCCCTGGCCTGGTCATCGAGCGGCTCGCGCGCCGGCGGATCCATCGACGGCACGGCGGCGAGCAGCGCCTTGGTGTAGTCGTGCTGCGGCTCGTCGAAGACGTTGGCGGCGGGGCCTTCCTCGACCACCTTGCCGTGCCGGAGCACCACGACCTGGTCGGCGATATCGGCGACCACGCCGAAATCATGGGTGATGAACATCACCGCCATGTTGCGGTTGCGCTGGAGGTTGCGGATCAGTTTCAGGATCTGCGCCTGCGTGGTGACGTCGAGCGCGGTGGTCGGCTCGTCCGCCACCAGCACCGCGGGCTCGAGCGCCAGCGCCATCGCGATCATGGCGCGCTGGCGCTGGCCGCCGGAGAGCTGGTGCGGATAGGCGCGGACGATGCGCTCGGGATCGGGCAAGCCGACCTCGCGTGCCAGCGCCAGCGCTCTTGCGCGCCGCTCCCTGGGCGTGAGCAGGCCGTGGGCCTCGAACATCTCCGCCATCTGGTCGCCGATCCGCATCAAGGGATTGAGCGCGGTCATCGGCTCCTGGAAGATCATTGCGAGGCGGCGGCCGCGCAGATCGCGCCAGCCGTCGTCGTCCAGCTTGAGCAGGTCGCGGCCCTCGAACAGGATCTCGCCGGAGGTGACGTTGACCGTATCCGGCAACAGCCCCATCAGCGCATGCGCGCACATCGACTTGCCGGAGCCGGATTCGCCGACGACGCAGACGATCTTGCCGGGCCGAAGGTCCAGCGAGACGCCGTCGACGGCGAAGGCACGCTCGGCGCCCTTGGGCAATGCGATCTGCAGGTTCTTGATGGAGACGGCGGGCGGCGCGGTCATCATCAGCGTCCCTCCCGCGACAGCCGCGGATTGAGCGCGTCGTTGAGGCCTTCGCCGATCAGGTTGAGGCCGAGCACCGAGATCAGGATGGCGACGCCGGGAAACACCGTGATCCACCAGGCCTGCCGGATCACGGTGCGGCCGGCGCCGACCATGTAGCCCCAGGAGATCAGGTTGGGATCGCCGAGGCCGAGGAAGGCCAGCGAGGATTCCAGCAGGATTGCGGTCGCCACCATCAGCGAGGCCAGCACGATCACCGGCGACAGCGCATTGGGCAGGATCTCGCGCAGGATGATCCAGGTGTTGCTCTGGCCGGTGACCACGGCGGCCTGGACGTATTCGCGCGTGCGCAGCGACAGCACCTCGCCGCGCACGAGGCGGGCGACCGGCGGCCAGCTCACCACCGCGATCGAGGCCACGATCGAATAGATCGAGGGCTGCAGGATCGCAACCAGCACGATCGCCAGCGCGAAGCTCGGAATGGTCTGGAAGAATTCCGTGAAACGCATCAGGGCATCGTCGACCTTGCCGCCGAAATAGCCGGCCATGGCGCCGATCGGCACGCCGACGACCAGCGCCACCAGCGTCGAGACGAGGCCGACCAGCAGCGACACGCGTGCGCCAAAGATCATGCCGGCGAACACGTCACGGCCGAGCGCGTCGGTGCCGAGCGGCACGGTCGAGAGCGTGAACGGCGGGAGGAACGGCCGCTGCACCATGCGCCAGGGCGAGTTCGGGAACAGCATCGGTCCGAACACCGCGATTCCGATCGCAAGCAACAGGATGATCAGCCCGATGACGCCGCTCGGGCTCTTCAACATCGATTTCCAGAACTGTTTCATGAGGCGAATTCGATGCGCGGATCGACCAGTCGATAGACGAGGTCGGTGATGAGGTTGAAGATCAGGACCATGGCGGAGCAGATCACGAACACGCCGAGCAGGAGGTTGTAGTCCCGCTGCAGCAGTGCGTCGTACATCAGGCGCCCGATGCCGGGCCAGGCGAACACGGTCTCGGTGATGACGGCGCCGCCGATCAGCGTGCCGGAATGCACGCCGGCGAGCGTCACGACCGGCAGCAGCGCGTTGCGCAGCACGTGGCGGCGCTGGATCACGGCGTCGGAGAGGCCCTTGGCGCGCGCGGTCTTGACGAAGTCGAGGCGCTTCACCTCCAGCATCGAGGCGCGCGTCATGCGGGTATAGGTCGCCATGAAGAACAGGCCGAGCGTCATCGCCGGCATGATCAGGTGTTTTGCAACGTCGACCGCGTGGGCAAGGCCGGTGAGATTGGCGCCGACCGTCTCGTAGCCGAAGCTCGGCAGCCAATCGAAGGTGACCGAGAACAGGAGGATACCCATCAGCGCCACCCAGAAGATCGGCATGGCGTAGAAGATCAGGGCGAACACGGTGATGCCGGTGTCGAGAAAGGTTCCGGCAAAGCGCGCCGCGAAACTGCCGAACAGGACGCCGAGCATCAGCGAGATCGCGAAGGCGGTCAGCGTCAACAGCAGGGTCGCCGGCAGCCGTTCGAGGATCAGCTTCGACACCGGCGCCTGCTGGCGGAAGGAGAAACCGAGGTCGAGGGTGACGACGCCCTTGACGTAGATGAAGAGCTGCTCGGGCAGCGGCTTATCGAGGCCGAACTTTTCCCGGAGCTGCTTGACGAAGATCTGGTCGCTGGCGCCGGCCTCGCCAGCCATCACGACCGCGGGGTCGCCGGGCGCAAGCCGGATCAGGAAGAAATTGAGGACGACGATCGCGAGCAGGACGATCACGCCCTTCACGACACGCTGAGCGACGAAGGAGAGCATCTAGGGAGTCATATCTTGTAGCGTGACCTGGAGCCGTGGTGACGGTGATCTCCCTCTCCCCGCAAGCGGGGAGAGGTGAAAAGACCAAGGCTCACTTGTCGAGCCATGCGTCCTTGAAGCCGTCATTGACGCCGATGCCGGTGGTGATCAGGTTCTTGACCTTGCAGCGCATGATGGTCGGGAATTGCAGCTCGAGCATCCAGGCTACCGGCACGTCCTCGACCAGGATCTTCTGCGCCTTCTCGTAGATTTCCTTGCGCTTGGAATCCGGGGTCGCGACGGCGCCGTCGGCGAACAGCTTGTCGATCTCCGGGTTGGAGTAGCCCTCGACATTGTTGAACACCTGGCCCTTGGCGATGTTGCTGGAGATATAATTGCGCCCGACGCCGAGGGCCGGATCGCCGTACTGGTAGAGATAGGTGAAGGCGATGTCGTAGTCCCAGTCGCCGATCTTCTGGTTGCCGCCGGCAACGTCGGTGGCGATCGTCTCGATGGTCATGCCGACGTCCTGGAGGTTCTGCTTCACGGCTTCACCCCAGCGCTGCCAGGTCTCGCCATAGGCAAGCGGCAACAGGCGGATCTTCTCGCCCTTGTAGCCGGCTTCCTTCAACAGCGCCTTGGCCTTGGCCGGATCGTACGGATATTTCGGCACGTCGGCGGTGTAGTACTTGATGGTCGAGGCGGACGGGCCGGTCGCCACCTTGCCGAGCCCGTTCCAGATCACGTCCTTGGCGAAATCGCGGTCGATCGCATACATGATCGCCTGCCGCACCCGCTTGTCCGCGAGCGGTCCCTGGCGGTTGTTCAGCCACAGCCAGGCCAGCGGCGAGAAGAACTCCCAGCCGGCGCCGGTGACGCAGGTGTCCTTCAGCTTGGTCAGCCGCGGCACGTCGAAATTCTCGACCGAGCCGCCGGGCAGCACGTCGACCTTGCCGGTCTCATACGCCACCGAGCGCGCGGCGGCGTCGGGAATGACCTGCCAGTAGACCTCGTCGAGATAGGGCTTGCCCTTCTCGTGGTAGTTCGGGTTCTTGACCATGCGGATGAACGAGCCCTTCTGCCATTCCTTGAACATGAAGGGGCCGGTGCCGACAGGTGCATTGTTGTAGGGGTTGGTCTTCCAGTCGGTGCCGTCATAGAGATGCTTCGGCACCATCGGCATCGAGCCGACCTCGAAGATGCCGAGGAACGGGCCGAACGGCTGCTTCAGCGTGAAGACCACCGTATAGTCGTCCGGCGTCTCGATCTTGTCGACCTGTGCCAGGTTGGTGCGGGCACGCGCGTGCGTCTGCTTCAGCATCTCGATCGAGAACAGCACGTCGGCGGCGGTGAAGGGCTTGCCGTCATGCCAGGTGACGCCCTTCTTGAGCTTGAAGGTGTAGGTCTTGGCGTCCTCGCTGACGGTCCAGCTCTCGGCGAGCTCCGGTTGCGGCTCGAGCTTGGGGCTGTAGCGCAGCAGGCCCTCGAAGATGTTGCCCGACACCATCTGGACCGGGCCGTTCTGGACCATCGCAAGCATCAGGCCGGGCGGCTCGGGCTGGATCACGGCATTGATCACGCCCCCCGTTTTCGGCTCTTGCGCCAGTGCCGAGGCCGTGAGGCCGCAAGCCAGGAGGACACCAAGCAACACTCGTTTTGGCATGTCGTATCTTTCTCAAGCGAGACCAGCCGCAAACGCTTCGCACGTCATGGCGCGCAAAGCTACGGCCGGCCCATCCCAGTCCCCATCCGGTATCGAGGCTCACATAGTCCCGTTCGGCGCCGCAAGATGAAAGTCTCGACAGTGTTCGCACAAAAAATGTACAGCGCGTCCTGTTTTCACTTGATTCATTGTCGTGTCACGGGGACAAGTCGGCCATGGACAATGCCACACGCTCCGAACGGTCCCGCAACGCCGCGCTCGAGGCGGCGACCAGGATCATTGCGCGGGACGGGCCCGGCCGGCTGACACTCGACGCGATTGCGCGCGAGAGCGGCCTCAGCAAGGGCGGCGTGATGCATCAGTTCCGCACCAAGGAAGCCGTGCTCAAGGCGCTGCTGGAGCGGCAGATGGAGCATTTCGAGGAATTCTCAACCCGTTATATGGCGAAGGTGAGCGAGACCTCGGCGAATCCCAACCTGGCCACGCAGCTTGCGACCGTGCGCGAAGCGGCCACGTCGCCGAATTCCGCCGCGCTGGCGCTGGTCGCGGCCATGGTCGAGAATCCCGGCCTGATGTCGCTGCCGCGCGACCGCGAGATGAAGAGGGTGGAGGCGATCAAGGCGGAGGCCGCTGATCCCGATCTCGCGCTGTTGCGCTGGGCAGCGGCGCGGGGACTCTTGTTGAGCTCGCTGTTCGGCATGTCGCCGCTTGGCAACGACGAGCACCAGCGGCTGTTCGCGCGTCTGCTCGATGACGATCAATGGCGCCCGCTCGAAAAGCCGGCCAAGGCCCGCGCCGCAAAAGCCGGCGGGGCATCCGCGGCGAAGGCTGGCGCGGCGCGCAAGCGCGCCTGATTCCTCGTTAACGAACTCCAACGGACGCTGCCCAAAACCGCGCCTGCGGCCAAATGTGCCAGGCCCTCATTTCTGCACTTTACAAACCAACTGGTCGGTTTTATAGGTGGGGACACTGAGACGGCCCAAGGCGTCTGAAATGGCCCCGGACGATGCCTTGGGCCGGCAATGGTGAGCGCCGCAGCCGCGTCTGGTCCCAAAACGCGGCTGCGGTCCCCATCGCCTTTGCTGAAAGCCGCTAAAGGAGTCTGGAATGGATCGCTCGATCGCCCTGCGCGGTCTGGGAACGCTGGTGCTTTGCGCGGCCGCAGCCGGCTGCGCCTCGGTCGCGCCCGTGCCCTATTCGGAGATGGCATCCTCGGCCTACATGGCCCCGGACAGGTCGGACGCCTCCGGCCGCGTGCCCTACCGCTATTCCACGCCGGTCGACTGGCGCGCATATAATAAAGTGATCCTCGATCCCGTCGTGCTCTACCGCGGCAAGGATCATCAGTTCGGCGACATGTCCGACAAGGACAAGGCGACGCTCGCCGCCTACATGCAGAATTCCTTCGCCGAGCGGCTGCGCGGCCGCTTCGCGCTGGTGCGCGCGCGAGGACCGAACACGCTGCGGATCAGGCTGACGCTCACCGGCGCCGTCACCAACACACCGGTGCTCGGCACGCTCTCGCGCTTCGACCTCGCCGGTGCCGTTTACAACGGCGTGCAGGCCGCGCGCGACGGCGAGGGGACGATGACCGGCTCGGTCGTCTATGGCGTCGAGATCTTCGATGCCGCCACCTCGCGCCTGCTCTCTGCCTACGTCACCAAGCAATACCCTGCTGCCTACGACATCAAGGCCAGCGTCGGCGCGCTCGCAGCCGCCACCGCCGGCCTCGACAAGGGCGCCGACGCGCTGATGGCGCAACTGAACTGACGCGGGCAACCCGCGCAAAGAGAGAGGCATCGCAGATGAACTTTTTTCTCCGCTTCGTGCTGCGCGTCGCGATCACCGTCGCGATGATGATCATCGGCGGCCGCGCCGGCGCTGCCGCGCCCACCGATCCCAGCGGCACCTGGCTGGTCGAGGACGGCCGCGCCCGTATCCGGCTCGAACGCTGCGGTCCGTCGCGCGAGCGCATCTGCGGCTTCATCGTCTGGATGAAGGAGCCGGCCGACAAGCGCGGCCAGCCCTACCGCGACAAGGAAAATCCCGATGCGGACAAGCGCGCCCGCCCGCTGCTCGGCCACCAGCTCATCATGGGCCTGCAGGCGACACCCGAGGGGCGTTTTGCCGGCGACATCTACAATGCGGAGGACGGCAAGTTCTATTCGGTCTCGCTGTGGCGCGAATCTCCCGACCGCCTCAAGCTCAAGGGCTGCCTGATCAAGTTCCTGTGCCAGACCCAGACCTGGCAGCAGACCCTCGATGTGCTGCCCTGCCAGCTCGTCGGCCTGACCGGCGATCTCAACGGCCCACGCGCCGACAAGGAATGGGCGGCCGTGCCGGCCCCGAAGCCGATGCAGGCGAAGGCGAAGTAGCCTTCAGGGCGTTCGCAGCGCCCGCCGCAATTCGTCGAGCGCGTCTGCGAGTTGCTCGCGATGTGCGATGTCGTCCTTGGGGAGGGCGGCGACGCTGCTTGCGAGCTCACGCAGGATGCCGGCGAGCAGGCCGAAATTGATGTGCAGATGCACCGATTTGCGTTCGTCGGCCGCCCCCGGATGTTGCAGCACCAGCGCGACGCCGCTGCCGTCGAGACGTGCCTCGAACCGCGATGAATGCTCGAAGGTGCCGACATAGAACTTGTCGGGATATTCGAGCGCGACCTCTGCCTTGTCGGGAACCGGCCTGGACATCTGAACCTCATCGATATCCTTGCATTCTGACCGGGAATAAACCGGGCGGCCTTGCGATAGGTCAGAGGCGTCCGCTTCCGGATTTGATCCGGATCAAAGCCAAGCCGCCGCTTCTGCGATCGAATGGCAACTGGCCGGACGCCGCGTTGCGTGCCCTGGTTCTTTCAGCCGTGAGACGATCGATGGACATGCAGGCCACGAATATCCCCGCGGGCGACGACGCCGGAACGGACGTCGTCGGACCGGAGCCGGATGAGGGCGTGCAGCGCTGTCTGCAATTGCTTGTTGATGCGGGCCTCCGGCCAACGCGCCAGCGCCTGGCGCTCGGCCGGTTGCTGTTCCTGCGCGGCCATCGCCACGTGACCGCCGAGGGGCTCTATGAGGAGGCGCTGGCAGCAAACGCGTACCTGTCGCTCGCGACCGTCTACAATACGCTGAACCAGTTCACCGAAGCCGGCCTGCTGCGCCGGATCGCCGCCGACGGCATCAAGTCGTTCTTCGATACCGACACATCCGTGCATCCGCACTTCTATTTCGAAGGCGAGGATGTGCTGGTCGACGTCGCCGATGGCCTCGCCTTCACCAGGATCCCCGAGGCGCTTCCCGGCCACGAGATCGCACGGCTCGACGTCATCGTCCATCTGCGCCGGAAGAGCGTGGTGTAAAGCCGGGCCTGACGATTTCCTACTGCAACCCCGCCCGCCGGAATCCCTCCAGATAGTGCTCGCGATCGGCGTCGCTGGCCCATGGCAGTTGCGTCGCGATCCAGTGCAGCGAGATGCCCGGCTGGGTGCGGCGGAGCTCGCCCAGCGCCGTCTCCGCAAGCACCCCGTCGCCGCTCATTCCGGCGGACACGGCGAGCACGCGATAGGCGCCGGTGAGGTCGCCGCGATGGCGGATCGCCTCGCGCGCCAGTGCGATGGCCTCGTCATAGCGCCGCTCGGTGAAGCGCGCATAGCCGGCGATACCGTGATAGATCGCCAGCGACGGGTCGCGCGGTGAGAGCCGGATCGCCCTCTGCGCCGCCTCGAACGACTCCCTCGACCGCCCGGCATAGGACAGCGCCAGCGCGTAATAGCCCTGCGCCATCGAGAAGTTCGGATTGAGCGCGAGCGCCTGCTCGAACTCGGACAGTGCGTCCGTAAGCCTGCGCGTCGAGAAGTAGACGCTGCCGAGCCCGGCATGCGCCCAGGCGTCCTCATGATCGCAGCGTACCGCGGCCAGCGCGGCGGCTTCCGCTATCGGCGCCACCCTCGCCAGCTCGGCCCAGCCGAGATGCGCGCCGAACATGTGGTTCGCTGCGAGCAACGACAGCGCCTGGCCGTAATTCGGATCGATCCCGATCGCGCGCTCGAGCAGCGCCTGTGCGGCCTCGTGATCCTGCCGCGTCACGCGCCAGTAATGCGACAGCGCGCGCATCAACAGATCCCAGGCGTCGAGGCTCGCGGGCGGCTTGCGACGGCTGCGAAAATCCTCCGCCGCGTGGATCCGCGGCTCGATCGCGGCGACGATCGCGTTGGTGATCTCGTCCTGCACAGCGAAGACGTCGACGAGCTCGCGGTCGTAGCGCTCCGCCCAGAGATGGCTGCCCGACGTCGCGTCGTTGAGCTGTGCGGTGATGCGCACCCGGTTGTTCGCCTTGCGCACGCTGCCTTCGACGATGTAGCGGACGCCGAGTTCCTCGGCGATCTGCCTGATGTGGACCGCGCGTCCCTTGTAGGTGAAGGACGAGTTGCGGGCGATCACCATGAACCAGCGCTGCTTCGACAGCGCGGTGAGGATGTCCTCGCTGATCCCGTCGCCGAAATAGTCCTGTGCGGGATCGCCGCTCATGTTCTCGAAGGCGAGCACCGCGATCGCCGGGCGGTCCGCCGCGGTGCGCGGCCGGGCAGGGACGGGCTCGGCGGGAGCAGGCGCCGCTGCCAACTCTTCCCGGACCTCGCCGATGAAACGAAAGCCCTTGCGCGGGATCGTCTTGATCAGCCGTTGTGCGGCGCCGTCGTCGCCGAGCGCCTTGCGCGCGGCGTTGATCCGGCTGTTCAGGGCGGAATCCGAGACGATGCGGTCGCTCCAGATCTGGCTGATCAGGTCATCCTTGCTGACCACTCGCGCCCGTTGCGCGACGAGGTAAAGCAGCAGATCGAACACCTGGGGCTGCAACGGCACGGCCACCCCGGCGCAGGTCAGTTCGCGCAGGTCGCCGTCGAGCACGTTGTTTTCAAAGCAAAATCGCACGTTTCTGTCGTCTCAAGCAAAAATCAAAGTCGTCTCAGGCGAAAATCAACCGTCCGCGAAAGTCTTGGGCATACCGATGCGGCATGGTGCAGCGACCAATGAAGTGCCGGCGTTTTGGCACAACGGAGCTTTCCATGTCCCAAATTGATCAACAGGTTCATTCAATCGGCCCGGAGGTTGCGGGCTCACGCATTTTCAAGTTCATCGCCTTTCTGTACGGAATTGCGGCATATCTCGTGTTTTTCGTCACCATTCTCTACGCTATCGGCTTCGTGATGGGGCTGGCGGTGCCGAAGACCATCGACACCGGAGCCGAAGCGCCCGTCGTTCGCGCGGTCATCGTCAATCTGCTGCTGATGTCGCTGTTCGCGGTTCAACACAGCGTGATGGCGCGCCAGCAATTCAAGGCGTGGTGGACGCAGTTCGTCCCCAAGCCGGTCGAGCGATCGACTTACGTGCTGTTCGCGAGCCTGTCATTGCTCCTCCTGTTCTGGCAGTGGCGTCCGCTGCCTGCGGTCATATGGGAGGTCGAGGATCCCGATCTTGCCGTGACGCTGGTCACGCTGTCCTTCGCGGGTTGGATATTGGTGTTCACCTCGACCTTCATCATCAATCATTTCGAATTGTTCGGCCTGCACCAGGTGACCAACCATCTCGTCGGCAAGGAACCGGCGCCGCCGCGTTTCAAGACGCCGCTGCTCTACAAGTTCGTCCGTCATCCGATCTATCTCGGCTTCATCATCGCGTTCTGGGCGGCACCGGTCATGACCGCGGGCCATCTGCTGTTCGCGGCCGTGACCACGCTCTACATCTTCGTCGGCATCGCGCTGGAGGAGCGCGACCTCGTCGATCTCTTCGGCGACGAATACCGGCAGTACAAACAACGCGTATCGATGCTTATTCCCTGGCGCCGGTCAGTTTAGTCGTCGCCTCTTTCCGCCGCGTCCGCCGAACGGAGGACGCGCGACGGAACTGAGGCGTGTATCTCGCCGGACTCCAGCCTTCTGCGTCCCTCGGGGTGATTCCCCCTCACTCCGATGCCACCAGCGCGAGCGAACCTCGTCGCGACCCCGCATCCGACTTCGCCGAGTTATCGGTGAACCGGAGCGGGGAGAGGATTTTCAACCTTCATCAACGGAGACGACCAAATGAAACATGTCGGACACTGCTTCTGCGGCGCGGTCACGGTCGAGGTCACGGGTGCGCCGGAGGCGATGGGCTATTGCCATTGCAGTTCCTGCCGGTCCTGGTCCGGCGGGCCGGTGAACGCCTTCAGCCTGTGGAAGCCCGATGCCGTGCGCATCACCGAAGGCGCGCAGCACGTCGAAACCTTCGCCAAGACGCCGCTCAGCCAGCGCAAATACTGCAGGAAGTGCGGCGGCCATCTCATGACCAATCACCCGCCGCTCGGCCTGACCGACGTCTTCACCGCCACCATCCCCACCCTGGCGTTCACGCCCGGCGTCCACGTCAACTACGCCGAGACGGTGCTGCCGATGCGCGACGGCCTGCCCAAGCTGAAGGACTTCCCCGCCGAGTTCGGCGGCAGCGGCGAGATGATGCAGGAGTAGGAGGCCGCTGCTCTTCCTCGTCTCTCGTGGGAGACGGGAAGAGGGCTGCAGCTCAGCCGTTCTCGACCAGGAACTCCACCCGCTCGGCGGCAAAGCGCGAATGCTTCGTCACCAGCGGCTTGCCATCGAGATCGTGGTCGGTGGCGTCGACCACGAGGATCGGCCGTCCCAGCGGCAGATCGAGCCGTGCAGCGTCGGTCGCATCGACGATGCCGGCGGTGATCCGGGTCGCGCCGCGGCGATAGTCGCGGACACCGAAGTGCTCGAGCAGTTTCGTCATCGAGCGCGTTGCTGCAAACACGCTGCCCGCATCCGGAAACAACTCCGCCGACAGCCACGTGGTGGAGACGCAGATCGGCGTGCGGTCGGCGAGGCGGATCGCCTCGATCCGCACCAGCGGCGCGCCGACCTTCAAGCCCAGCTCGCGCGCAAGCTCACGCGTCGCGACGTCGTCGGCCGCCTCGATCAACTGCCCGCGCGGCTCACGGCCGCCGGCGCCGACGATCTCGGAGAAGCGCGTGCGCGAGCGCAGCGGATAGGCGATGCGCTGCGCCTCGACATAGGTTCCGCTGCCGCGCTCGGCGCGCACCAGGCCGCGCTCGGCAAGGGCTGCCAGCGCCCGCCGCACGGTGTGGCGGTTGACGCGATAGGTCTCGGCGATCTCCATCTCGCCCGGCAGCTTGTCGCCGGCGGCAAAGCGGCCGTCGGCGATGCCGCGCTCGATGCCGTCGGCAACGAGGCGCCATAGCGCGACGCCCGTGGAGGCGGTGTCCTGCATGCTCATATCGCCGGTCAGCCTAGCCCGAAAATCACACGCTTGTCACGAAACAGTCATGGCGCTTCCGTATGAAGTTGTCTACTATCATAGACAACTTGGATTCGGCAAGTTCGGTGGCAAGTTCGGTGGATCGGGTGACGCAGCAGAACAATCAGCAAGCCCAGCGCAAGGCCGCGATGGCCGTGCTGGCGCACGCGGAGGCGGGCGAGATCGCCGCTCGCCTCCGCGCTTTCGCCCTCCCGGCCCATCAGGATCTGCGCACGCCGGAAAACGGCCTCGTCATGCTGCGCGGCCGGGTCGGCGGCGACGGCGCCCCGTTCAATCTCGGCGAAGCCACGGTGTCGCGCGCCGCGGTGCGGCTTGCGAGCGGGGAGGTCGGCTTCGGCTACACGCTCGGACGCAACGGTGAGAAGGCACGCCTGATCGCGCTGTGCGATGCGCTGGTGCAGTCGCGGGATTTTTCAGCATCGGTCGAGCGGGACGTTATCGCACCGTTGCGCGAGCAGCTTACGATCCGGCGCAAGCAGGCGGCGGCCGAGACCGCCGCGACGAAGGTTGATTTCTACACCATGGTGCGCGGTGAGGGGTGAGATCATGACCACGATTGCGGAACTGCCGCCGGGGTTCGCCGACAAGGTGCTGTCGGCGCAATCGACCTTTCGCTCGGTCATGGACGCGATGGCGCGGCCGGGCTCGGTTCAGCGCATCGTACCGGTGGCGGGAACACCCGGGCCGATGATGCGCGGCGTCGCCGCGATCGCGCTGACGCTGTTCGATCACGATACGCCGCTCTGGCTCGATGCGCGGATGGCAGAGAGTTCCGACGTCGTGAAATGGCTCAAGTTCCACACCGGCGCGCCGGTCATTCAGGATTCCTCGATCGCAAGCTTTGCCTTGATCGGCGACGGCGCCTTGCTTCCGGCGCTCGAGCGCTTCGCGCTCGGCACCAGCGAATATCCGGATCGGTCGACCACATTGATCCTCCAGGTCGATCGCCTCGACACAGGACGCAGCTTCGAGCTGCGCGGCCCCGGCATCGACGGCGTCGCGACGCTCCGGGCCTCGATCAAGCCCGCCGACCTGTTCGAGCGGCTGCGTGTCAACGAAACGCTGTTTCCGCGCGGCATCGACGTGGTGCTGGTCGCCGATGACGCCGTGGTCGCGATCCCGCGCACCACGCGTGTCGTGAGTAAAGGAAGCTAGGCATATGTATGTCGCAGTCAAAGGCGGCGAACGCGCCATCGAGAACGCCCATCGGCTGCTCGCCAATGCGCGGCGGGGCGATCAGAGCATTCCGGAAGTCACGCTCGACCAGATCTCGGAGCAGCTTGGTCTGGCTGTGGACCGCGTGATGAGCGAGGGCTCGCTTTATGACCGCGAGCTCGCGGCGCTCGCGATCAAGCAGGCGCGCGGCGATCTGATCGAGGCGATCTTCCTGGTCCGCGCCTTCCGCGCCACGCTGCCGCGCTTCGGCGCCAGCGAGCCGGTCGACACCGGCGCCATGCGGGTGCAGCGGCGGGTGTCCTCGACCTTCAAGGACATTCCCGGTGGTCAGATCCTCGGGCCGACCTTCGACTATACGCATCGCCTGCTCGATCCCTCGCTCGCGGAGGGTTTTGTGCCCGAAGCGCCCGCGATGGCCGAGGCCTCGACCGCGCCAACGCCGCGCGTGACCGATATCCTGGGCCGCGACGGGTTGATCGAATCCTCGCCGCGGGCCGAGGACGGCGCCAGCGTCGGCGATCTTACCCGCGAGCCGCTCAACTTCCCGGCGGATCGCGACCTGCGCCTGCAAAATCTCGCACGCGGCGACGAAGGCTTCCTGCTGGCGATGGGCTATTCCACCCAGCGCGGCTACGGCCGCAACCACCCCTTCGCCGGCGAGATCCGCTTTGGCGAGGTCGAGGTCGAATTCTCCGCCGAGGACGTCGGCTTCGCCGTGCCGCTCGGCTCGATCGAGCTCACCGAGTGCCAGATGGTCAACCAGTTCAAGGGTTCTGCAACGGAAGCGCCGTGCTTCACCCGCGGCTATGGCCTCGCCTTCGGCCAGAGCGAGCGCAAGACCATGTCGATGGCGCTGGTCGATCGCGCGCTGCGTGCCCGCGAGCTCGGCGAAGAGGCGCTCGCACCGGCGCAAGATGAAGAATTCGTGATGTCGCATTCGGACAACGTCCAGGCGACCGGCTTCGTCGAGCATCTGAAGCTGCCGCATTATGTCGACTTCCAGTCCGAGCTTGGCCTGCTGCGCAAGCTGCGTCAGGAGTTTGCCGAGGCCAATGCGCCCGATGCCATGAAGGAGGCCGCGGAATGAACGCGCCCACCTACAATTTCGCCTATCTCGACGAACAGACCAAGCGGATGATCCGCCGCGCCATCCTGAAGGCGATCGCGATCCCTGGCTACCAGGTGCCGTTCGCCAGCCGCGAAATGCCGATGCCCTATGGCTGGGGCACCGGTGGCGTGCAGGTGACGGCGGCGATCCTCGGGCCTGAGGACGTGCTGAAGGTGATCGACCAGGGCTCCGACGACACCACCAACGCGATCTCGATCCGTAAATTCTTTGCCAAGACCGCCGGGGTCGCCACCACGACGGCGACTGACGATGCGACCGTGATCCAGACCCGTCACCGCATTCCCGAGGCGGCGCTGCACGAGAACCAGGTGCTGGTCTATCAAGTGCCGATCCCGGAGCCGCTGCGTTTCCTCGAGCCGCGCGAGACCGAGACGCGGCGCATGCATGCGCTTGCCGAATACGGCCTGATGCATGTGAAGCTCTATGAGGACATTGCGCGCTTCGGACATATCGCGACCGCCTACGCCTATCCGGTGAAGGTGAATGCGCGCTACGTGATGGATCCATCGCCGACGCCGAAATTCGACAATCCCAAGATGGACAATTGTCCGGCGCTGCAACTGTTCGGCGCCGGCCGCGAGAAGCGCATCTATGCGATCCCGCCCTATACGAAAGTGGTGTCGCTCGATTTCGAGGATCACCCCTTCGAGCCCTACCGCTTCAACGCGCCCTGCGCGCTGTGCGGCGCCGAGAATTCCTATCTCGACGAGATCGTCACCGACGACAAGGGCGGCCGCATGTTCGTCTGCTCCGACACCGACTATTGCGAGGGCCGTCAGGCCGCCGGCCATCACGGCAGCCTGAGCGCTGCGCCGTACAAGGAGAGGGCGCAGGAGAAATCAAATGGCTGATCACGACATGCTGGAGAACGATGAGCCGCTGCTGGTCGCGGAGTTGCTCAGCAAGTCCTACGGCCGCATCGCCGCGTGCCGCGACGTGTCTTTCTCGCTCTATTCCGGCGAGGTGCTGGCGATCGTCGGCGAATCCGGTTCGGGCAAGTCGACGCTGCTCCAGCTGCTGTCCGGCCAGCTCGCAGCCAGCGGTGGCCACGTCTCCTACCGGATGCGCGATGGCGTCAGCCGCGATCTCGCCACGCTCGGCGAGGCCGAGCGGCGCTTCCTGTTCCGCACCGACTGGGGCTTCGTGCACCAGGATCCCGCGCAGGGCCTGCGCATGGCGGTCTCGGCCGGCGCCAATGTCGGCGAGCGGCTGATGGCGGTGGGATGGAATCACTACGGCCGCATCCGCGACACCGCGTCCGACTGGCTCACGCGCGTCGAAATCGACGTCGCGCGCATCGATGATGCGCCGCGGACCTATTCCGGCGGCATGCGCCAGCGTCTCCAGATCGCCCGCAACCTCGTCACCGAGCCGCGGCTGGTATTCATGGACGAGCCGACCGGCGGCCTTGATGTGTCGGTGCAGGCGCGCCTGCTCGATCTCCTGCGCAGCCTCGTCGCCGAGCTGCATCTCGCCGTCGTCATCGTCACCCACGATCTCGCAGTCGCGCGGCTATTGTCGCATCGCGTGATGGTGATGAAGGGCGGCCGCGTCATCGAGACCGGTCTCACCGACCAGGTGCTCGACGATCCCCGCGAGCCCTATACCCAACTCCTCGTCTCCTCGATTCTGCCGCCATGAGCCCACTGATGACCGCCATGATTGACGTCACCGATGCCAGGAAGACCTTTACGATGCACCTGCAGGGCGGCATCGAGCTGCCTGTCGTCAGCGGCGTCACCTTCCAGGTGAACCCCGGCGAATGCGTCGTGCTGTCGGGCCCGTCGGGCGCCGGCAAGTCGTCGATCCTGAAGATGATCTTCGGCAACTACCGCTGCGACTCCGGCCGCATCGGCATTCGCCATCGCGGCGCGCTGATCGATCTGGCCACTGCCGAGCCGCGGCAGGTCCTCAATGTGCGCCGCGCGACCATCGGCTATGTCAGCCAGTTCCTGCGCGCGGTGCCGCGGGTTGCCACGATCGACGTCGTCGCCGAGCCGCTGATCGCTGGCGGCATGGCCCGAGCCGAGGCGCAGCAGCGCGCCGGCAACCTGCTGCACCGTCTCAACATTCCTGAAAGACTCTGGCGGCTCCCGCCCGCGACCTTTTCCGGCGGCGAGCAGCAGCGCGTCAACATCGCGCGCGGTTTCATCTCCGACCTGCCGATCCTGCTGCTGGACGAGCCGACCGCTTCGCTCGATGCCGCCAACCGCGCCGTCGTGGTCGAGCTGATCGCCGAGAAAAAGCGCCAGGGCGTCGCCATGGTCGCCATTGTCCATGACGACGAAATCCGGCATCTGATTGCCGACCGCATCGTCGATGTCACCAGCTTTGCCGCCGCGGCCTGAAGGAAATGGAAATGAACGCCAAGCCGAAGGACACCGTGATCGCCAATGCCAGGATCGTGCTGGCCGACCGGGTGATCGAGCAGGGCTGGCTTGCTCTTGCGGATGGACGCATCGCCGAGATCGGCGAGGGCAGGGCGCCTGCGGGTGCCGAGGATGCCGGCGGCGATCTGATCATGCCGGGCCTGATCGAGCTCCACACCGACCATCTCGAAGCGCATTACGTGCCACGGCCGAAGGTGTTCTGGAACCCGGTCGCCGCCGTCGTCTCCTATGACGGCCAGCTCGCCACATCGGGCATCACCACCGTGTTCGACTCGCTCCGGGTCTGGCGCGAGGATGGCGCCGAGGAAGTCGACGGCCGCGCCGGCGTGCTCGCCGCCGCGATCACCACCGCGCGCGATGCCGACCTGCTGCGCGCCGACCACTTCCTGCATCTGCGCTGCGAAATCCCGATGCCGAGCGTGGTCGAGGAGGCCAAGGAGCTGATCGACCGTCCCGACGTGAAGCTGATGTCGCTGATGGACCACACGCCCGGCCAGCGCCAGTTCCGCGACGAGGGCAAGCTGCGCGACTATTACCGCGGCAAGAACGGCGGCAAGACCGATGCCGAGCTCGACGAGCTGTTCGCAAAGCGCTTCGAGTATCAGAAGGCTTATGCGGCGACCAACATGCGCGAGATCGTGGCGCTGGCGCATCAGTACAAGATTCCGCTGGCGAGCCATGACGACACCACCGAGGAGAATGTCGCGGACGCCGTGCGCGATCGCGTTTCGGTGGCGGAATTCCCGACGACGCTGGAGGCCGCGCGCGGCCTGCATCAGGCCGGCATCGACATCCTGATGGGCGCGCCCAACGTCGTGCGCGGCGGCTCGCACTCCGGCAATATCGCCGCGGTCGATCTCGCCCGCGAGGGCCTACTCGACATTCTCTCGTCGGACTACATTCCATCGAGCCTTCTGATGGCCGCGCTGCAATTGCCGGAACACGTGCCCGCGATCAGCCTTCCGGCGGCGGTACGCACCGTGACGAAAGCGCCGGCCGAGGCGGTCGGTCTCTCCGACCGCGGCGAGATCGCGGTCGGCAGGCGTGCCGACCTCATCCGCGTGCACGTCGCGGGCAGCGTTCCCGTTGTCCGCAGCGTCTGGCGCGAAGGAGGCCGGGTGGCATGAGCGAGACCGCGACCATGGCGCAGGGCGGGGTGGGTGCGATCGGCCCTGGCCGGCTCGTGCTCGTGGTCGGTCCCAGCGGCGCCGGCAAGGACACCTTGCTGCGGCTGGCGCAGGCGGCCTGCATCGACGATCAGAACGTCGTCTTCCCGCGCCGCGTCGTGACGCGTGAGTCCTCCGCGGACGAGGACAACATTGCCATGAGCCCGGATGAATTCCGGCGCGGGATCGATCACGGCGATTTCGCCGTGCATTGGGACGCGCATGGGCATTCCTACGCGCTGCCGCTCGAAATCAATGACGACATCCGCGCCGGCCGCGCCGTCGTCGTCAACGTCTCGCGCACCGTGATTGCCGCGCTGCGCCAGGCCTATGCCAATGTCGTCGTGGTCGCCATCACGGCGCCGCCGGACGTGCTGGCGCAGCGGCTTGCCGCCCGCGCCCGGCACAGCGACGGCAATATCGCGGACCGGCTGTCGCGCAGCGTCGAAGACGTATCGGCGCAGGCCGATGTCACCATCCTCAACGCCGGCAGCGCGGATTATCACAGTCGCCAGCTCGTGCGCGTGATCAGGAACGAAGGCTGGCGCGAGTAACCGCCGGCGCAAAAGGAGAGTGGAAGAAATGTCGGTGATCGAAACGGTCGAACAATTGGAGGCCATCTACGGTGCCGTCGGTGACGCCTCGACCGTGAAAGTCGCCGACCATGTGACGCCGCTCTATCGCATCTTCATCGAGAAGGCGCCGTTCGCGGCGCTCGCCACCATCGGGCCCGAAGGCATCGACTGCTCGCCGCGCGGCGATCTGCCCGGCTTCGTCCGCATTCACGACCCCAAGACGCTGATGCTGCCGGATCGCCGCGGCAACAACCGGGTCGATTCCCTGCGCAACATCGTGCGCGACCCGCGCGTGTCCCTGATGTTCCTGGTCCCCGGCTCCGGCAATGCCGTCCGCGCCAACGGCCGCGCGCATTTGTCGATCGATCCGGAGCTGCTGGCCTCCTTCAAGGTCGAAGGCAAGGCGCCGCGCAGTGTGATGGTGATGAATGTGGACGAGATCTACTTCCAGTGCGCCCGCGCCATCGTCCGCTCCGATCTCTGGAACCCGGACAAGCGGATCGATCCGAAGACCTTGCCGACGCCCGGCCAGATCCTCGCCGAGATGAGCCAGAACAAGGTCGGCGGCGAGGAATATGATCGCATCTGGCCGGAGCGCGCGGCTGCCACGATGTGGTAGCGCACTTACCCTCTCCCCCTTGTGGGAGAGGGTGGCTCGCCGCGATAGCGGCGAGACGGGTGAGGGGTCTCCATCAGCGAGTCCGGAATCGTAGGGTGGGCAAAGGCGCACTTGCGCCGTGCCCACCGCAGGTCCAACACCGCGATGGAAATGGTGGGCACGCTCCGCTTTGCCCACCCTACGGCTTCTGCTTCCTTCTCCCTCGCCCCGTTCTTACGGCGAGGCAATCGTATATGGCTTCTTGGCGGGGTCTGAGAGCGCGCCTCGTCCTTCGAGACGACCGCTCCGCGGTCTCCTCAGGATGAGGCTAAGCGGCATCTTTGCCGGTCGAAATTGCTGCCGCACACTCCGCCCTCATCCTGAGGGCCCGCCAAAGGCGGGCGTCTCGAAGCATGGGCCGCAGAGCAACGACCTTAATTGAGATTGCCCTCGTTCTCTCGGGGGGCATGTGCGCCGCTCACGCGTGTTGAACTCATCGCGAGATGAATCTGCCTGTCGGCGCTTGCGGCGGGAGAAGCGGCCCAGCGCGCCGGCCGCAAATATGGATAGCCATTTCATTGACCAATCGTGCCGATCACTCGATATTTACAGCATCGAAACTGCTCCTCGAGCCGAAGCCGCAACATGAGAATCGATCACCAGCGTAATCCAGGCGACATGCACGAATGCATGACGCGGCGCTGTTTCTCGGCGGCCACCGGCGCCTGTTGTTGTTGCTGACCGCCTCCCTCTCAGCACGTCACATCGCAAATCCCAAGACAAATCCCAAGACAGGAACGCCGCAATCCCGGCGAATGAGCAGTCATGTCCCAAGCCCAGTTCGACGCCCAATTCGAAGCCCAATTCGAAGCCCAGTCCAACGCCTACATCATCGAAATCCACGACCGCGCCGCCGGCATCATCACCCGGGACGCGCGCGGCTTCCGCTTCTTTTCCTCCGAGCGCCTGTTCGACAGCCTCGAAGGCCGCCAGTTCCGCTCGGCCCGCGAGGCCGAGCGGGCCGCACGCGCGGTGTTCTCCGAGCGGAGCCGGCGCGCGAATTCGCAACTCTTCGCCAACTGATCCCACCGAAAGGACCGCGATATGATCACCCGACGACGCATACTCGCAACGACACTCCTGCTCGCGACCGCCTTTGCTGTCCCCGCACGCGCCGAGGACAAGCCCGCCGAAATCCGCATCGGCACCCAGAAAGGCGGCTTCTTCCCGGCGGTGCGGCAGCGCCAGACGCTCGAAAACGCCTTCAAGCCGCTCGGCATCGAGATCAAGTGGATCGACTTCCAGTTCGGTCCGCCGCTGCTGGAGGCCATCAATGTCGGCAGCGTCGATTTCGGCTATGTCGGCGACTCCCCGCCGATCTTCGCGCAGGCCGGCGGCGCAAGGATCCGCTACGTCGCCGCGGTGAAATCGGACGGCAACACCCAGGCGATCGTCGTGCCGAAGGATTCGCCGATTCACGCGCTCGCCGATCTCAAGGGCAAGCGCGTCGCCTTCGGCAAGGGATCGAGCGCGCACAATCTCTTGGTCGCGGCGCTCGAGAAGGCCGGTCTGTCCTGGTCCGACATCACGCCTGCGCCGCTCGCGCCGGCCGATGCGACGGCGGCCTTCGTGAAGGGCTCGGTCGACGCCTGGTCGATCTGGGATCCTTATCTCGCGCTGGCCGAACTGAAGGAGAATGCGCGCGTCATCGCCTTCGACAAGGACGTGCACAAGCCGAACGCCTTCTACATCGCCGGCACCGATTTCGTGGAGAAGTATCCCTCCCTCGTCGCGAAGCTCAACACGGCCTTCGCGTCCGAAGGCGTATGGGCGGATTCGCACCACGAGGACGTGGCGAAGGCGCAAGCCGAGGCGACCGGCGTCGATATCGAAGCCGTCAAGCGCTTCGTCGCCCGCTCCAATTATCGCGTGGTGCCGCTCGATGCCGAGGTGGTCAAGAGCCAGCAGGCGGTCGCTGACCGCTTTGCCAAACTCGGCCTGATCCCAAAGCCGGTCAACGTCTCCGACATCGTCTGGAAATGGACGCCGGGGTCTTGATCTGGGCTCAGCCCCTCAGCGCCGCGAGCAACTCATCCGGTCGCTCGGCCATGATCATGTGGCCGGCGCCCGGCACCACGACGGTCTTCGCATGCGGGAT
Source organism: Bradyrhizobium sp. WSM2254 (assembly GCF_000472645.1). Classification (NCBI taxonomy): domain Bacteria; kingdom Pseudomonadati; phylum Pseudomonadota; class Alphaproteobacteria; order Hyphomicrobiales; family Nitrobacteraceae; genus Bradyrhizobium; species Bradyrhizobium sp. WSM2254. The sequence continues at coordinate 462,230 of NZ_AXAB01000001.1, forward strand.
CGCGGCCGCGAGCGCCTTGCCCGCCTTCGCCGGTGTCATCATGTCCCGTTCGCCGAGGATCAGCGTCGCAGGCACTTTGACGCTCGCGGCAGCTTGAAGCGCATTGGCGTAAGCATTGCAGGCCGACAAATCCCTGAACAGCACGCCCGGCTCGCAAGACTTCAGCACCGCCTGCGCGCCGCCATGCATCCACAGGCCTGGCGCGAGGCTGCCGCCGAGCTCCGCGTTGAAGCCGAGGCCCCAGATCGACACCATGTCATTGGCATCCTGCGAGTTGGCTTCGGCCGCCTTCAAGAGATCCGGGCCGACCGTCATGGTCGCGGCAGTGCCGATCAGGCTCAGCGCGGAAACCTTGTCGGGATGCCGCGCGGCGGTCTCCAGCGAGATCAGCGATCCCATGGAGTGGCCGATCAGGTGCGCCTTCGCAGCTCCTGCGGCATCGAGCAGCGCCGCCGTCCAATCCGCCATCTCGGCGATGCTTGCGAGCGAGGGGCCGGCCGAGCGGCCGTGGCCGGGCATATCAGGCGCCAGCACGGAGTAGCCGTGATGGGCGAACCAGCGCGTGTGCAGCGCCCAGGTCGAATGGTCGAAGCCGGCGCCGTGGATGAAGACCACCGCGGGCAGGGACTTGTCGAATTCGCGGCCGCCGGTCGCGACAAACACATCAGTGCCGTTGACGGAGAGCTTCATGGCGTCAGACCTTTTGCGAGATGCGCAGCGCTTGATTGAGGTCGTCGATGATGTCGGAGGCGGTCTCGATGCCGATCGACAGCCGCACCAGCTCCTCGCCGATGCCGGCGGCCTTGAGCTGCGCGGCGTCCATCTGCTGGTGCGTGGTCGAGGCCGGGTGGATCACCAGCGTCTTGGCGTCGCCGACATTGGCGAGATGGCTGATCATGCGCAGCGATTCGATGAACTTGCGGCCGGCGGGCCGTCCGCCCTTGATGCCGAAGGAGACGATCGAGCCGGCGCCGCGCGGCAAGAGCTGCTTGGCGAGCTGGTAGTCCGTGTGGTCCTCGAGCGAGGGATGCAGCACCCAGTCCACGGCCTTGTTGGCCTTCAGCGCCTCCAGCACGGAGTGCGTGTTCTGCATGTGACGGTCCATGCGGACGCCGAGCGTCTCCACGCCCTGCAAGAGCTGGAACGCGTTGGTCGGCGACAGGCAGGCGCCGAAATCGCGCAGGCCTTCGGTGCGCGCGCGCATGATGAAGGCCGCGGTGCCGAACTGCTCGTCGAAGACGATGCCGTGATAGCCGCCATAGGGCTCGGTCAGCACGCCAAACTTGCCGGAGCCGCGCCAGTCAAAACGGCCACCGTCGACGATGGCGCCGCCGATCGCGATGCCGTGGCCGCCGATCCATTTGGTCGCCGAATGCATCACGATGTCGGCCCCGAGCTCGATTGGCCGGCTGAGATAGGGCGTCGCAAAGGTGTTGTCGATCAGCAGCGGAATTTTTGCGTCATGCGCGATCGCCGCGACCTTCGGGATATCGAGCACTTCGAGCCCGGGATTGCCGATGGTCTCGCCGATCACGAGCCTGGTGTTCGGCTTGATGGCGCTGCGGAACGCATCGAGATCGCGCGGCTTCACAAATGTCGTGGTGATGCCGAAGCGCGGCAGCGTGTGTGCGAGCAGGTTGATGGTGCCGCCATAGAGCGAGCTCGACGCCACAATGTGGTCGCCGGCGCTCAGCAGCGTCGCGATGGCGAGATGCAGCGCGGCCATGCCGCTCGCGGTGCAGATCGCGCCGACGCCGCCTTCGAGTGCCGCAAGCCGCTCCTCCAGCACGCCGGTGGTGGGATTGGAGATGCGCGTATAGATGTGGCCGGCGCGCTCCAGGTTGAACAGCGCGGCGGCGTGATCGGAATCCTGAAACACGTAGGACGTGGTCTGGTAGATCGGCACCGCGCGGGCGCCGGTCGCAGGATCCGGATGCTGGCCCGCATGCAGGCTCAGGGTCTCGAAGGCAGGCGGTTTTGGCGCGGGCATGCGTGGCCTCGTTGCTCGGTCGGCGATGGCGGCCGTTGTGCCACAAAACGATGGGGAACGTCAGCCCATTGACAGCGCCTCGATGATGGTGCGCTCCCTCGCCCCGCTAGCGGGGAGAGGGTTGGGGTGAGGGGGACTCTCCCCGGGGATGGTGACAGTTGGACTCGCGGAGAGTCCCCCTCACCCGGATTGCATCTAACGATGCAATCCGGCCTCTCCCCGCACGCGGGGAGAGGCGAAGAAGCGCGTCCGTGCCTTAGCTGCGGATCACCTGCTCGATGATCCGCGCCTCCCGCAGCAAAATCTCGGCGACCTCCTGCTCCCGCCTCGGGCCGAGCCTCGTCCGAACGGCGGAGACCGTGATCGCCGCGGCGGGCTGCCCGTCCGGCGTCTTGATCCAGGTCGAGATCGATTTCGTGCCCTGCACGAGGCCGATCTCTCTCATATTGTAACCCCGCCGTCTTGCATCGGTAATCTGGCTCATCACCGTCGCGACGTCGGTCTGGTAGGCCTCGAACCGTTTCTCGTTGGCTGCGACGATTTTTCGCGCGTCCGGCGCCGGCATCGCGGCGAGGATGGCGACGCCGGCGCTGCTGACGCCGAGCGGCCGGCGCGCGCCGACCTCGATCGACAGCACCTGGATCGGATAGACGCCGATCCTGCGATCGACGCACAGCGTGTCGTTGCCGGTCCGCACCGTCAGGAACAGCGTGTCGCCGATCTCGGCGGAGGCGCGCCGCAGCGACGGATTCGCCGCGACCAGCAGCCGCGACGGCCGCGCCCGTGCCAGCGCCAATTCCGGCACCTGGTTGCCGATCGCGTAGCGGCCGGTTCGATCGTGCCGCTCGACGATGCCTTCCTCGATCAGCACGTGGACGATGCGATGCACGGTCGGACGGGTGAGGCCGGTCGCCCGCACGACCTCGGCCAGCGGCACACCGTCCTCGCGCCCTGCGGCAAGAATGCGCAGCACCGCGAGCGCGCGCCGGATCGCCTGCGCGCCCTGTCGCGGTTCCAGCGCGCAGCGGGTGGCTTTCCGAGAAGGTCTCTTGTCCATAATATGGACAAGAACGCCACAATTCACTCGACAGGTAAAGCGCGCATCTGGAGATTGCGCGGCGATCGAGCGCCGTGCGCAACGTCAAGGCGTTCGAAGTGAATTGGAAGCGCCGCCGGGAGGTTAACATGAGATTAATCGCGATTGCCATAGCTGCCGCAGCCGCAATGCTGGCGGGGCCCGCATCGGCTCAGCAGTGGCCGGCGCGCAGCGTCAAGCTGATCGTGCCCTATCCGGCCGGCGGCAATGTCGACAGCGCCGCGCGCATCATCGCCGACAAACTCCAGGAAAAGCTCGGCCAGCCCTTCATCATCGAGAACAAGGCCGGCGCCGGCGGCATGATTGCGGGCGAGGCTTTCGCGAAATCGGCGCCCGACGGCTACACCCTGTTCGTCGGCGCCAACGGCCCGGTGCTGTTCGCGACCGAAATCAACAAGCGCGATGCTTATAGCTGGAAGAAGGATTTTCTGCCCATCTCGACCATCTCGATGACGCCGCTGGTGCTCGAGGTGCATCCCTCCGTCCAGGCCAACAATTTCAAGGAATTCATCGACCTCGCCAAGCGTGAGCCCGGCAAGCTGACGATGGCTTCGCCCGGCCCTGGCACCACCAACCATCTGCTCAGCGAGCTGATGCAATCCAGCCTCGAGCTGCAATGGGTCACCGCGCATTACCGCGGCAACGCGCCGGCCATCAACGATCTGCTCGGCGGGCAGGTGCAGTTCGCGTTCGACCAGCTCACGGTCAGCCTCCAGCACATCAAGGCCGGCCTGTTCCGCGCGCTCGCGGTCACCAGCCCGCACCGGCTGAAGTCGCTGCCTGACGTCCCGACCTTTGCCGAGCTCGGCTACAAGGATTTCGACGGCCAGACCTTTACGGGCCTGTTCGCGCCCGCCGGCACGCCGGCGCCTGTTGTCGACAAGCTGCACGAGACGCTGGTTGCGATCCTGAAAGACCCCGGCGTGATCGACAAGTTCGAGAAGCTCGGCGGAGAATCCACCCCGATGACGCCGGTCGAGTTCAGGGCCTATCTCGAGCGCGAGGACGCCAAGTGGATTCCGGTCGTGCGCAAGGCCAACATCAAGGCGGACTGAGCGATGCGGATCGATCCCAGCGAGCTCGGCGCGGAGCGCATCTACCGGCTGATGACCGGCATCGTGGTGCCGCGCCCGATCGCCTGGGTGACGAGCCTGTCGCGCTCCGGCGTGCTCAACCTCGCGCCCTTCAGCGCCTTCACCTTCGTCTCGCAGAAGCCGCCGATGCTGGCGATCAGCGTCGGCCGCAAGGGCGCCGACTACAAGGACACCGCGCACAACATCCTCGATACCGAGGAATATGTGATCCACATCGCCGATACCCCGCTGATGTCAGCGGTGCACGACAGCTCGATCGAGCATCCGCCCGAAGTCAGCGAGGTCGCCGAGCTCGGCCTCGAAACACTCGCGAGCGAGCGCATCAAGGTGCCGCGGCTCGCGGCCGCGCCGGTCGCGATGGAATGCGTGTTCCGGCAGTGCCTCGAATTCGGCGACGCCCGCAGCCGCCTGATCGTCGGTGAGGTCGTGATGTTCCACATTCGCGACGGCCTCGTGGAAAACGGCAAGGTCGAGACCAGAGCGCTCGACCCGATCGCGCGCATCGGCGGTCCCCGCTACGCCCGCCTCGACGAAATCGTGACACTGAACACCGTGTTCCAGACTCCCAAATCGACCGACTGAGCGCGCGGCGCATCGCGCCGGCCCTAGTGCCCAAAGACCATTGGAGAAAACGACAATGCGACTCCTGAGCTATCTCCTGGACGGCGAGCTTCGCTACGGTGCGGCTGTCGCGGGCGGCGTGGTCGATCTGACCAGGCGGATCGGCCGCGACTTCTCCGACGTGAGGGCGCTGATCGCCGCCAATGCGCTGGTGGAAGCGCAGGAAGCGATTGCCGATCAGAAGCCGGATTACGCGCTCGATGATCTCGTCCTGCTGCCGCCGGTGCTGGCGCCGGAGAAGCTCTGGTGCATCGGCGTCAACTACGCCGAGCGCAACGCCGAATATAAAGACAATTCGGACCTGCCCAAATATCCGAGCCTGTTCGTGCGCAGCATGTCCTCGATGACAGGCTCCGGCCAGCCGCTGGAGAAGCCCACCGTCTCGGATCAGCTCGACTACGAAGGCGAGCTCGTCATCGTGATCGGGCAGGGCGGCCGTCACATCCCGCGCGAGAAGGCCTTCGCGCACATCTTCGGCATGACGCTGTGCAACGAGGGCACGATCCGCGACTGGCTGCGCCACGGCAAGTTCAACGTCACGCAAGGCAAGAATTTCGACCGCTCCGGCAGCATCGGCCCATGGATCGTCACGGCTGACGAGCTCGATCCGCGCGGGCCTCATGACATCATCACCCGCGTCAACGGCGAGGTGCGGCAGCAGGACACCACCGAGCGGCTGATGTTCCCGTTCGATTTCCTGATCTCCTATCTATCCACCTTCGCCACTCTGAAGCCCGGCGACATGATCGTGACGGGCACGCCGACCGGGGCGGGCGCGCGCTTCGACCCGCCGCGCTGGCTGAAAGTCGGCGACGTCGTCGAGGTCGAATCGAGCCGCATCGGCGTGCTGCGCAACACCGTGGCCGCGGAGCAATAGACCATGCTGGATGCCGCCACGATCGAACGCCTTGCCGCGCGCCTCGACGAGGCCGAGCGCACCAAGGCGCTGATCCCGATGTTCTCGAAAGAGTATGCCGATTTCAGCATCGAGGACGCCTACGCCATCCAGCGCGCCTGGACAAAGCTCCAGCTCGGCCGCGGCCGCGTCGTCAAGGGCCACAAGATCGGCCTGACCTCGAAGGCGATGCAGAACGCGGTCGGCATCTCCGAGCCCGACTACGGCGTGCTGTTCGCCGACATGTTCTATGCCGACGCGACGCCCATCCCGTTCGATCGCTTCCATGCGCCGCGCATCGAGGTGGAGCTCGCCTTCGTGCTGAAGGCGCCGCTGCGCGGGCCCGACTGCACCATCTTCGACGTGCTCAACGCCACCGACTACGTCACGCCGGCACTCGAAATCCTGGAGACGCGCATGCATCGCGTCGATCCCGAGACCGGCAAGACCCGCAAGGTCATGGACACGATCTCGGACAACGCGGCGAACGCGGCACTGGTGCTCGGTGGCCGGCCGTTCCGCCCGATGGATGCGGATCTGCGCTGGATCGGCGCGCTCTTGTTCCGCAACGGCGAGGTCGAGGAGACCGGGCTTGCCGCCGGCGTGCTCAACCATCCGGCCAACGGCATCGCCTGGCTCGCCAATCGCCTCGCGCCGCATGACGAATATCTCAAGGCCGGCGAGGTGGTGCTGGCGGGATCGTTCACGCGTCCGGTGGACATCCGCCGCGGCGACACCTTCCACGCCGACTATGGCGCGTTCGGCTCGGTGTCGTGCCAGTTCGTCTGAACCAACACAGAAGAGGGAGCGCACCATGACACGGCGCAAGAGCATCCATATCGGCGGCTTCAAGCACGCCAACCCGATTCCGAACGCCTGCCGCATCGGCAATCTCGTGATGTCGGGCGTCATCCTCGGCCGCGATGCGGCCGGCGCCATGCCCGAGAGCTTGGACGCGCAATGCGCCAACATGTTCGCGCACATGAAGGCGACGGTGGAGGCCGCTGGCGGCACCACCGACGACATCATCAAGATGACGGTGTGGCTGAAGGACCGCTCGCAGCGCGCACCCGTGAATGTCGAGTGGCTGAAAATGTTTCCCGACGAGCATTCGCGCCCGGCGCGCCACGCGCTGCCGATGGACAACATGGACGGCGGCGCGCTGGTGCAGTGCGACTTCACCGCCGTGATCGACTGAAGGAGCCAGCGCATGCCGACCTATCTGCCGTTCGACCCGAACCCGCGCCGCCCGGTCAAGGCGCCGCCACCGAAGACCATCGACAGCCAGTTTCACGTGCTGGGCCCCATCGACAAATATCCGGAGCGCCCCGGTGCGGCCTACCGGATGCCGACCGCGACCTGGGAAGCGGCGCTGTGGATGCACAAGGCGCTCGGCATCGAGCGCGGCATCATCGTGCAGACCACGACCTATGGCGCCGATCATTCCGTCGTGCTCGACGGCCTCGCCGCGATGGGCCCGAATTATCGCGGCTGCGCCAATGCGCTGGTGTTCGCGGAGGCGAGCGACGCCTATCTCTCCAAGCTCCACGACGCCGGCGTGCGCGGCGCGCGCTTCAGCTTCCGCCAGGAGCTCGGCGCGGTGCTGTCGGACGCCGATTTCGCCCGCGCCATCGCCCGCATTCGCGAGCTCGGCTGGTACGTCAAGATCCAGCCCGAGAAGGACGGTATCGTCTCCAGTGTCGCCAAGTACGAGAATCTCGACGTGCCCGTGCTGATCGACCACATGGCCCGGCCCGATCCGCAAGCCGGCAGGAACGATCCGAACCTGCGCAAGATGCGGGAGCTGCTCGCCAAGGGCAATTTCTGGGTCATGCTGTCGCTCGGCGAGAAGACCTCGAAGGCCGGCCCGCCCTACGACGACGTGATCCCGATCGCGCGCGCCTATATCGAGGCAGCCGTCGACCGCTGCGTCTGGGCCAGCGACTGGCCGCATCCGGTCTCCGTCAAGCAGCCGCCAAACGACGCGGACCTGCTCGAGCTGATGTACCGCTACGCGCCCGACCAGGTGACGCTGGAGAAGATTCTGGTGCACAATCCGGCAAAGCTGTTCGGGTTTGCCGACTGATCGGCTCCCGTCGCGATCGGGCCATTCTCGCTCAGGGCGAGATGATCCGGTCGCGCATGGCAATCATCACGGCCTGCGTGCGGGTGGCGGCGCCGAGCTTCTTGCAGCAGCTCTTGATGTGCGCCTTCACGGTGCGTACCGTGATGGTCAAGGCGTCGGCGATCTCGTCGCTGGATCGCCCGACGGCCGCGAGCGTCAGCACCTCGCGCTCACGCGAGGACAGTACGAGCTGCGGAGCCTCGGGCAGGCCGCGCAGCTTCAGCACCCGGTCGAAGGCGTAAAGCGCCATGAGGTGGAGCGCGGGGAGATCGCGCTCCGGCAGATCGATCTCGGCGCCGCCGAACCACACCTGGCCGTTGCGGCCCGCTGGCGAGATGACAGGGATCACCACGCCATCCACCATGCCGAAGTCGCGGGCGCGTCGCACGAGCTCGACGGCGCGCGGCTCCCGTTCCGGATCGTACGGCGCTTCCCTGAACCAGCGAAACGGCTGAAGCGTTGTCCTGCAATAACGCAGCGCGGGATCGTGCCACACATACTGCGCCTCGGAATACATATCGAGAAAGCCGGCCGGCAACCGTTCGGCGAGAACGGCCTCGCGCGGTACTTCGGTCGACAGCGGGGCGACATAGGAAGTGCAGTAATAGTCGAAGCCGTGCTGGCGGAGCGTGCGGCTCATCGCATCCAGGATGCTCGCGACATCCGGAAGCTGCCGCACCGTCTCGACGAAATCGAATGCTCGACTGCGGACCACGTCCATCGGCCGCCTACGATCAGGCTTTGAGGGATCGGCGCTACGCTACCCTCCCAGGCACCGAGTATAGGACGTCAATGCCGTCGCTGCAATCTGCGCGAATTTGCCACGCTCGGGAGGGCATCGCCGACGTCCGGCCCGCTGTGATCACCGGGCCGGCTGCGCCGCCAGCCTGTCACGCACCTCAGCCGCAATCTCGAACGAGCGCAGCCGCGCGGCGTGGTCGTAGATCTGGCCCGTGGTCATCAGCTCGTCGGCGCCGGTCTCGGCGATCAGCGTCGTCAGCTTCTGCTCGACCACTTCAGGCGAGCCGACCGCGGAGCAGGACAGCGCTTGCGCCACGCCGGCCTTCTCGGCCGGCGACCACAGCGCGTCCATGTCGTCGACCGGCGGCGGCAGCGGGCCGGGCGTGCCGCGGCGCAGATTGATGAACTGCTGCTGGAGCGATGAGAACATGCGCTGCGCCTCGGCGTCGCTGTCGGCGGCGAACACGTTGACGCCGACCATCGCATGGGGCTTGTCGAGCTGCGCCGACGGCTCGAAGCGCGCGCGATACTCGCGCAGCGCCGGCATCATCATCTGCGGCGCGAAATGCGAGGCGAAGGCGAAGGGCAGGCCGAGCATCGCCGCAAGCTGCGCGCCGAAGGTGCTCGATCCCAGGATCCACAGCGGCACCTTGGTCCCCATGCCGGGCACGGCGCGGATCGCCTGGTTCGGCTGGACGTCGCCGAGCAGCGCCTGCAACTCCAGCACGTCATGCGGAAAATTCTCGGAAGTGGTGGCGAGATCGCGCCGCAGCGCCCGTGCGGTGAACTGGTCGGTGCCCGGCGCCCGCCCGAGCCCGAGATCGATCCGCCCCGGATAGAGCGACTCCAGCGTGCCGAACTGCTCGGCGATGACCAGCGGCGAGTGGTTCGGCAGCATGACGCCGCCGGAGCCGACGCGGATCGTCTTCGTGCCGCCCGCGACATGCCCGATCACCACCGACGTTGCGGCACTGGCGATCCCCGTCATGTTGTGATGTTCGGCCAGCCAAAACCGCTTGTAGCCCCAGGCCTCCGCATGCCGGGCGAGATCGAGTGAATTGCGGAACGCCTGCGCCGCATCGCCACCCTGGCGGATGGGCGCGAGGTCGAGCACGGAGAAGGGGATCATGCGTCGGGGTCCGAATGGAGGGAGACATGCGGCGGAAGCCCACATGTAGTGCTGTCCAGGTCCGAATGTTAGCGTCGCACGGTCCCCCAGATACGGACGCAACGATGCCATTCGGAATTGTCGTGGGTGACCGGCGAACTGCCCAGATTGCGCTTTTTGACCCAGCGGACTTTCAGCGCAGGTTTGACTTACGTCAACATTCAAGACTTGGCTTCATTTTCACTTCCGACGTTGGTTGCTTCGATTCCCTTTCTGGAGAGGTATGATGGCCGATCCGACCAAGCTCTCGGTTGAGAAAGCGCTCGAAAAGATACGTCAGCGCGACGAGCCGAAATCAGAGAATTCACGCCTTGATGAAAAAACTGACGCTCTCAATGAAGAGATAAAACGTATGAGAGCACAAAGGCTCCGCCTTGAACGACAACAGGGCAAGCGTGGCTGAATAGCGCGTAGGATGGGTAGAGCACTTGCGAAACCCATCATGTTTCGTCATCGAGCAAGGCCTCGATGGGTTTCGCGTCGCTCTACCCATCCTACGGAGCTGTCTGAGCGGCCCGCGCCTCCGTTCACAACACTGTTATTGCGACCTGTTGCGCCCTTTGTCCCAACTGGGCGTTCGGTGCCTGTTGTTGTACTCTTGCCGGAGCCATTGTACGGGCGCCAGGAGGAATGGACATGACCATGGTCGTACTCAACCGCCGAAACCTCCTCGCCGTCGGCGGCTCCGTCCTGGCAACCGGGGTTTTGGCAAGCGGGGTTCCCGGACTCCTGTTGCCGGCCCGCGCGGACGGTCTCGCACCGACCGAGTCGATGTCGGGCGGGGCGAACAACTACCGCAAGGGCGCGGCGATCGTGGACCGGATCGGCAAGGGCGGCTTCTGGATGAGCGGCACCGTCCGCCGCGCCGGCGACGGGGCTCCACTCGCCGGGCAGCGCATCCAGATCTGGGCGCACACGACCGAAGGGCAGGAGCACGAGCCGCAGAGTCATGGCGCCACGCTTACCGACAAGGACGGCAAGTTCCGGCTCGAGATGCCGCAGATCATTCCCATCTTCGGCCAGCCGCATGGTCACCTCGCCTATGACAGCGGCGAGTTCAAAACCGTCTTTCTGCGGCCGGTGATGCGGAGCGCAAGGGAAACCAGCCTGGAAGCGCATTTCGTCCTTCAGCCGGCCTGACCGCGTTGCAAATGAAGGGGTGGAGATCGGCCCGGGCGCCCCTGATCTGGGTCGCCCTTGCTTTGGCCATCGGCGTGCCGATCGCCAAGGCTGCGGGAAGCGAGCAGCTCGCATGGCGCGGTCCGGTCTACATTCTCGCCGGGTTTGCGGGGATCATCGCCCTCGGCCTCGTGCTGGTTCAGCCCCTGCTGATTGGCGGATACCTGCCGGGACTGTCGGCCTATCGCGGACGGCGTGCCCATCACTGGATCGGCGGCGCGCTTGCTCTGGCGGTGGTGATCCACGTCGCCGGCCTCTGGATCACCAGCCCGCCCGACATGATCGACGCGCTGACCTTCTCATCGCCGACGCCGTTCTCCCCCTTTGGCGTGACCGCCATGTGGGCCATCTTCATTGTTGCGCTTCTGGCCGCGCTGCGCCGGCGATTGGGACTGCGACCGCGAACCTGGCGCTTCGTTCACATGCCTCTCGCGATCGTCATCGTCGCCGGCAGCGTGGTCCATTGCCTGCTGATCGAGGGGACGATGGAGACGATCTCGAAGGCGGCGCTCTGCGCGCTCGTCCTCGCGGCAACCGTGAAAGTCATGGTTGACCTGCAGGTGTGGCGAAGGCGAAGGACGTTGCGCGGCGAGGGCATTGCGCCGCGGTAAGCCACGCGCGATTGATCGCGATTTACAGACGTCTTTATTCAAGCACGTTGATTCAAGCTCGTTGGGCGTCGTCATCGCCTGTGTGCGCTCTGCTTGCCGCAGATCGCGACGCGGCGTATCCTTTCGCGATGGTTGTCAGTGCCCCCGAGCTGAAAGCGTTCCTGCTCGCGACGCCGTTCTTCGGCGGTCTCCCGGACCCAAGCCTCGACCTCCTGATTTCGATGCTGGTCGAGCGCCGCTTTGATGCCGGCGCGACCGTCGTGGCGGAAGGCGAGCCGGGACGCTCGATGTTCATCGTCAAATCCGGTCGGCTGACGGTGAGCAAGCGGGCGAATTCGAGGAGCGTCATTCCGATTTCCATTCTGGGGCTCGGCGACTTCTTCGGCGAGATGTCGCTGATTGAAATGCAAAATCGCTCCGCCACGGTGGTCGCGGAGAGTCCGACGGTGCTGTACGAGCTGACGGCGCAAAAGCTCTACGCGTGCTACAAGGCCGATATCCACGCCTATGTGATCGTCCTGCAGAACATCAATCGCGAGCTTTGCCGGCGGCTGCGCCGCTCCGACGATCGCCTCACCGGACACGAGGTGGGCGAAGAGGAACCCTCTGCGCGATGAATGTGCTTCTCCGCGATGCCGCGCAGTTCGCTCCTTTACTTTTTGGCGAAATTCGTGGCGCGGATGGAGCGACGCGCAATCCGGGACGATTGCATCCGCGGCTAACGGTCCAACGCATCGAAGCTCGCGAGCTTGGCGTCGAGCCGGCAGCTTCATGTACCGAAGGTTTCTTCCTCGCCCGTCACTCGTCCTCAGTTGCAGATTTCTGCGCCAGCGTAGCCCGCACGGGGATTTGCACCTTCGATACGACACCCCGGCCGAAGGGGACGACAACCCGCGTTGTTACAAAACATACGACCTGTCGCCTGCGGTTTCGAGGGCGCGGACTCGGTTTTCTTTCTCTCGTCGTCTCGCGGCTTGGCATCCTCGCGGGTTGCGACCGGCTTCTTGTCCTGGACCTTCTCGCACTCGTTGTCGTCGTTGACCCGATAGCCTGCGCGGCAAGTGATCTTGACGCAGCTATCGCCATCAGCTTTGAAGCCGCGGTCGCAGACCAGCGGACAGACACGTCCTTGCTTGCCCTTGATCGCATCGAGAGCGTCGAAGCTCGCCAGCTTGGTGTCGAACTTCGTCCCGGCATGCTTGTTGAACAGCGTCAGCGAGCGCTGCGCGGCGGCGTTCCATTCTCCGTCCGCTGCACCCGTCAGGCACCCGACGCGACGGAGNTCNGACTGCANCAGTTTGGCNGTCTCCTGCGGCGAGAGGCNGGGCGCCGATTGCGTTGGGGCAACTGCNGCGACCTTCNGCTCGCCGTCACGCTGAGCCTTCTCNGTCGCCNGCTTTGCNGCCTGCTCGGNNGCNGCCTTGTCGTTCGCGATCTTGTCGGCGAGCGCCTTCTCGGCNGCCTGCTTGTCGGCCAGCGCCTTNGCNACGGCGGCCTCGGCATCCTTCCTGCGTTGCTCGGCNGCGGCCGCCTTNGCTTCCTCGACCTGCTTGNCCTTCTCGGCCGCGAGCCGGGCATCCTCGGCGGCCTTGGCGGCGGCNGCCGCCTTGTCCTGCTCGGCCTTCTTGGCGCGGTCCGCGACGAGCCGCGCCTTCTCNTCNTCNGCCTGCCGCGCCTTNTCTGCGGCTACAGTGCGGGTTTCTTCGGCGGCGATCTTGTTCAACTGGCCCTTGGCGAGATCGGTGTAGAAGCCNCTCGGAAAGCGGTTGAGGAAGGCAGTCCATCCTTCACGCGTGCCAAGCTGNAGCGCCAGCTCGTAGTCGCGCCGGATTTCGCTGTCGGGGCTTGCCTGCGGCCCGGTCGCGACCGGTTTCGCTGTGACCAGCGGCACGTCGTCGCCGCCGAGCGAGCCGTAGACATAGGGCTCCTGCTTGTAGCCGGTGTTCTTCAAGACATCGTCGCGGACAAAGCCAAAGGCCTTGCGCAGATCGAGCCCCGGCGTCGGCAGCCGCTCGACCAGGGCCGCCGCGAACGGACTATTTTTGGAGTCGCCGTCTGACGCAGTCGAGCCCGCCTTCGCGGCGAAGGCAATCATGGTGTTCGGGCTGGTCGGCTCGATCTTGGCGAGACCCCGGCCAACGGCGCGGGAAGCGACCGTGCGCTTCATCGTCTTGGCGAACGGATTGTCCCGGCAGGCGTCCAGAATGACCAAGCGAAGCTGCTTGGCAGGCTCCACGGCAAACAGCGCCCGGTCGAGCGCCACGGTCTCGTCGAGCACGTCGCCGTCCGTTTCCAGCGCAGCATCCGTGGGGATCAAATAGTTCGTGCCGTCGAGCTCGATGCCGTGTCCGGCATAGTAGATGACGGCAACTTGGGCATCGCGGGTCCGGCCCGCGAACTCGCGCAGCGACCGGCGCATGTCGGCGGCGTTGAGGTCGAGCCTGACATCGACATCGTCGAACCCCGCCCTCTTGAACATGCCGCCGACCAGGGTGGCGTCGTTCGCCGGGTTGGTGAGCCGGGGGACGCTCTTGTAGGCGGAATTGCCGATGACGAGCGCCACGCGCTTCTCGGCATGGGCCGGACCGCAGGCAAGCAAGACGGCGAATATTAATAATGCAAAAGGACCAAAACGACTCACAGCAGTCCCCCCGGAATGCGGTCTGAAAGATTAGACAGAGCATGACGAAAAGCAAATGCTTGCTCTGTGACATTGGTCACAAGAGAACAGCCCGGCTTAAGCGGGTTGAAGATACGTCAGCTCCGGATCACAAGCGACGGTTGTGGAGCTGCGCGGCCGATGTCCGGCCACCATCGTCAGCTGACGTGGCAAATCATGCGACGCAGCGAGCCGCGTGTTTTTCATCAATTTGGTCGGCCCTGGAGAGCATCCTCTTGGGGCGGCAGTTCCATGCGGATCCAGGCTACGGTCGACTTCTCGGGCGGATCGTCGGCTGATTGACGCAATCGATGCCGCCGAAACGAATGAGAATCCGCTCCTCATTGCCCCCAGCCTGGTGAGGGTGCTTTGCCGGGTGTACCTGATGGCGTGTTGGCCGTGATTGGCACCCCCACACTATTCTGCGCATGACTGCTGCTTATCTTTCACGCCCTGCCCATCATCATCGCTTGGCTCAGGATGCTTTTGTGGCTAATCTCGCTCGCCTGATCACCGCCCCTGCAAGCCAATCATCCTTCAATCCGGCTTGTAGCGCGGAGTCATGAGCCTAGCTGGAAAGCTCTCATTCTAATCGGCCCAAGAAGGCGCGAGAGACCTGCAGTCAAGGGAGATGGCACAATCCAGTTGGTTCGGTATTAGAAGCCGCTCAATTTTTCAGTGTTGCGCGGCGGCAACGACGCTCGTCGATGCAGTTCGTCTGACGTCATTCACATCCGGCACCCAAACAGTAACAGTCAGATTCGGGGGTCTTCATGGAGCATTACCTTCTTAGGCTTTCATATTCGACGACGGGCTGGAAAGATATCGTCCAAAAGGCACCCACCTTCGATGAGAGGTTAGGGCCAGTCCGCGATCTCATAGCCTCGCTTGGCGGATCGTTCGCTTCGTTTCATTTCTATGAAAGGGCGCCCTATCGCAACGAGCAGTTGCAGCACGTCGTACTGGAAAAGTTTGGAATATTCGGGCGTGACGACCTCTTCGCCGTTCTCGCTTTTCAAGAGCGGAACTCTGCGCAGGCCTTCAGGATCGCGCTGTCGACGCAGCCAGGAATTAAGAGCGTCGAACTCGTTTCGATCATGCCCTTCGAGGACGTCATCGCTGACTCGGTTGGAAAAGCGAAGAAGGCGGTCACCGGAAGCAAGTACGCCGGTCCAGGATGAGAGTAATCATCGTCTGCAGATTAGACTGAACTCAAAGAGGCCAAAGGGGCGGAGGAATGTCCAATACCCCATCGCCAGAGCCTTGTTCTTGCCCACGATGCGCGAACCCTGCCCGAGCGGGGGCGCGCTTTTGCGATGCCTGCGGTGCTCCATTGCGTCCGGGAGAGACCTCTCATTCAGATCGAGAGGGAGAACTCAAGCATGTTACGGTACTGTTTGCAGACATCGTCAATTCAACGAACCTTGTCGCAGGCCTATCCCCCGATGACGCAGAAGCGATTCTCAACCCGACCGTGACGTTGATGTTGGATGCCGTACAGGCATTCGGAGGGATCGTGAACCAATTGCGCGGCGATGGCGTGCTGGCGCTATTTGGTGCACCGCAAAGTCAGGAGGATTACGCGTTGCGCGCCTGTTGCGCGGCATTGCGTATGCACGAGGCAGCTGTTTCATCGGAACAGCGCATGTCGCTACGTGTGGGCCTCGCCTCAGGTCTTACATTCTTGAGCACGACTGGAATTAGCATAGCAGGCGTCTATGGCGCTTTTGGAGCGACGCTTCACCTCGCGTCGCGGCTCCAGGCAATGGCGAATCCGGGCACCACACTTTGTGATGCAAGCACGCGAGCGGCCGCGGGGCCCTCCGTTGAGTTTACCTCGTTGGGGCAGAAAGCATTGCGAGGTTTCAGCAATCAGCAGGATGTGTTTGTTTTGACAGGAGTGCATCATGGCACTTCCAGATTTAGTGAAGCGGTATCGCGGGGCCTGAGCCCGCTCGTTGGGCGCGATAGCGAGCTCGATGAACTAAACAAGATCGCCGCGCGTGTTCTCGCCGGCTCGTCCGCCGCAGTTTCAATCACCGGTGAGGCAGGAGTAGGTAAGTCCCGCCTCGCTTGGGAGTTTACCAAACAGCTTCAGGCAGGTGGCTGGCGAATCGTTGAGGCAGATGCCGTTTCATACGGGCGGAACGTGCCGTATCAACTCATCGGCTCCGTGCTTCGCTCAACTTTTGGAATCGATCCAAGCATTGAGCCATCTGCGTCAGCCGATGGCATTCGAAAGCAAGTAGCCGAGATTGGCGATGGCACGGTTCATTTAGGTGCTGTTCTGTCGCTTCTGGCGCTGCCGTTGGGTGAAGATGCCGCCGCGTGGAATGAATTGGATCCACTACATCGAGGCGACGCTTTGCGTGACACTGTGCGGACTTTATTTGACGCGATCAGTGGACGCCGGCCCGTCGTATTATTGTTGGAGGATTTGCAGTGGGGTGACGAGCAAAGTCGAAAGCTTCTCGACTTTGCTCCATCATCTGGTTGCAGGCTGTTGCTTCTGGCAACCAACAGGCCGGATTTCGCTCCAACGATGACCGGTCAGGCCACAAGCGTAATCTCTCTTGCAGCTCTCTCGTCTAGCGATACGCAACGATTGATGCGAGAGGCATTCCCGGGCGTTGCTGATCATTGGTTGCGCCAGAGACTGGTGGCGCGGTCTGCCGGAAATCCATTTTTCCTGGAAGAGCTAGCTCGCAACGTATTGGCGACTGACATTTCCGACAATGCCGGGCATACCCATCAGCCTGAAATTCCGCTAACGATTCAAGCGGTCATTGCTGCTCGTTTGGATCGGCTGGATGCCGAACACAAACGGATTGTAACAGCTGCTTCTGCGCTGGGAAACCGGTTCTCCCTTCAAATACTCCGCGCCATTCTCGATTCCAGCTCGGACGCGAGTTTTCATCGAAGCCTGCATTCGTTATGCGGTTCTGGAACGCTTCAGCAGTCCGACACGGACGAAGCCAGCTTTGCACATGCTCTAATCCAGGAAGTCGCATACTCGAGACTTCCACGAGGGCAGCGCCGCGATCTGCACAGCCAAATTGTGGCGGCGCTGTTGAGAATACATCCTGACCGCCTCGATGAACACGCCGAGATGATCGTTTATCACGCCGCGCTTGGGGAGGTTTGGGAGGAACTGCTCAAGGCTGCGGTCATAGCTGGTCGCCGGGCTGCCGGCCGATCCGCCTATGTCGAAGCATCACGGCTCTTCGATCATGGAATCACTGCGTGCAGACACCTGCCGCATTCGTCGGATCGACTGCGGAGCGAAATTGATTTGCGCTTCGAGCTGCGTAATACGCTTTTTCCCACCGCAGGCATCGAAAGAAGCCTGGCCAACTCCACGGCAGCAGAGAAACTTGCGGTAGAGTTGGGAGATCGGCAACGGCTCGGATGGGCGACCGCTTATGTTGCTCGGGATTTGCAGCTTGTGGGTCGGCCTGGTGCGAGCATGCTATCGGCAGCCCGTGCATTGGAGTTTGCCGACGGAGACAGAAGCCTGACGCGCGCGGCACAATATTTCGGGGCGCAAGCTGCTTATTCGCGGGGCGACTATGCCAACTCCGTTGCTACGCTCCGGAAGCTGATTCAAGATTTGGAGTCGCGCGATCCTTTGGCGTGGGCAGGAACACCAGGGCCCTCAGTCATCTTCTATCGGGCTTGGCTCATTTGGGCACTATCTCAACAAGGACATGCTGATGAGTCGGTGGCAGTGGCGCGCGTGATGCGTAGCCTGGCCGATGAAGTAAACTTGCCGCTGTGCAGAACAATCGCACATTTAAGTGAAGGTTTCGCTCTCGCTCTTGCCGGGCGCCCTGCGGAGGCGGAGGTCACCTTGCGGACTAGTCTCTCATTGTGCCGGAAATGGGAGTTCTTCGCTTGGTCAACCAACATCTGTCTGAATCTAGGCTACGTCCTGGCCCAGTTGGGCTTGTTTGAGGAGGCGTTTGACCTTTTTCAGCAGGCTATACATCGTACAACGACCAGCGGCATCTTCGTAAACCACGCTCTTGAACTTGCACGGTTCGCCGAAGCAAATCATCTTGCGGGTCGCCTCGACGAAGCCGTTCGGCTCTCCGAGCGAGCCATCGAAGTGGCTGGTTTGTACGAAGAGAGAGGGAACGAAGCATGGGCGACGGTGGCATTGGCTGAAGCCTTGTCAGCTCTTGGATCGGTCGTCGGCGCCGAGACTCACTATGCAGCCGCCCTTCGTTTAGGCACCGAGTGCCAAATGGCACCTGTCATTCGTCGGTGCAATGAAGGGCTTTCTAGACTTTACGATGAGCCGGATCGTGCTCGCGTTGCGGGCACGACGATCGGTGCGAAGGCAAGCGGCGCGCCGTAGTTCCGAGCTCCGTCGTTCGAAAGGTCATTGGCAGAACCATATGGCGCATCCCCTGACGTCATCCACGGTCGAGCCTCGACGGAAGCCTCGGATAGCCCGCTCAGGGGCCGCGATCAGCTGCCAAGGCGGGCCATCAAGCGCTTGGGACCGCGGAAGGCAATGGTCCGGGTGTATTCGATTGGCTGGTCCTCCACCAGCGCAAGCGTGGGATAACGCCTGACGATCTCCTCGAGCAGCACCATAAGCTGCAGCCGGGCCAAGGGCGCACCGATGCAAAAGTGCGTCCCCCTGCCAAAGGATACATGCTCGCTCGCATTCGGCCGTCTGATGTCGAAGCGTTCGGGCTCGGGGAACAGCTTCGCATCGTCGTTGGCCGCACCGAGGGCAAGCAGAACATTGGCGTTGGCGGGAATGGTCACTCCCTGCAGTACCGTCGCCGCTCGGGTCCTCCGCCGCCAGCACACGATCGAGGTGCTAAAGCGCAGCACTTCTTCGACGGCGCCAGGAATCAGCGAGGTGTCGCTGCAGATCGCCTGCCAGCTCGGGCGGTGGCTGAGCAGTGCCAGGAGCGCGTTGGCGGAGAGGTTGGTGGTGGACTCGTGTCCTGCCAGCAGCAATCCGAACATCAGCGAGGTGATCTCGTTGTCGGACAGCTCCGGTTCAACTTCCCCGCGGTGCGCAATCAGGAAGCTTGCATAGTCGCTTTCCGGGCGGCGCAGGCGGTCATTGACCAGCGCGACGCAGTAGCGCCAGTAGGCCACCATGTCCTCGGCGCCGCGCCGTTGCTCCTCCGGTGAAAGATCCCCGAAAGTCATTAGTATGCGGTAGCCCGCCCAGCGCTTGATGCGCGGTGCATCTTCGGCCGGAATACCCATCAGCAGGAAGAGGACTCGCGCCGGAAGCTCGTACACAAGGTCGGCAACGAGATCGACTTCGGCGCGACCCTCGAGGGCGCCGATGGCCTCGCGCGCCAGTCGACGTATGTCGGGCACCAGCGTCTCGAAACGTCTGGCATTCAGGAAGCGCCCAGCGACCCGCCGAATACGGTCGTGTTTGGGCGGATCGCAATTGACCTGTGTCGGCTCCGCGCCCATGCCAGCCTTCAGGATGGCCAAGGCTTCGGGCGCCAGGGGTGTGACCGGAGCCAACGCGATGTCGGCTGAGAAACTGGTCGCATCCCGCAGAAGGAGCAGAACATCCTCCCGCGTCGTCACGACCCAGTAGTTGATCTCCGGGCAGAAGAACACTGGCTCCTCGGCACGGGCGCGCTCGAAAAATTCATACATGCCGTGATGATCGAACGGCTTGAATCGCGCCCCGATACCTGAAGAGCTGATGATCGAGTCGCTCGCGGTGGACACCAACGTCGTCATTTTCGGCTGCCCCCAAAAGGTACGCTGCCTTGGCGGAGCAACTCTATCACATTGAAGGTGTCCTGCATTCCGGTGAATCTGGCCCTACAATGCCGCGGTTGGGTCAACGGCGGCGGTCAGCCAATCACGCAATGGCAGATGCCGGTCGAATGTCCGTTCAGGGTCAAAATGCGAAACACTGCCGCTGAGCACAACAGGTTCGCACCCTGATCGCCGAAGTCCAGACAGAAATGGATTTTCGTCGCTTCGCGCGGGGACGCTCAGCCCACCGGTCCCGGAATCCAATAGTCCCCTGAAAGCGGGCGAACTCTGACGTCATCAATGACTCCGAGCTCCAGGCTTGGATCGAAATGGCGCATCGTCCGCTCGTTGAGGTCAATGATGCGGCCAGGCCTTAATGGCCCCACGTCATTGATCTTGACGATGACCTTCTTGCCGACGGCCTCGACGAGGGCATATTTCGGCCTTGCGCCAAATTGGACCCCACCGAACTTCCGGCGCAAATTCGTCTTGATGGCGGCCGCCCAGACAGAGGGATCATAGCGCTCGCCGGAGGCTGTGTTCGGACCGCCCTCTTCCTTGCCGGGCTTGAACGGATTGTACATGGATGCTGCGCCAACGATCGCCTCCCCAGAAGCGGCATCCACGACGGCGCTCGAGTGAACGCCACTCACTTCACTTCGCGCAACGGTAACAGAAACGGCAAGCGCAACCAGGGCGCCGCAAATTGCGGCGCTCGAGCGGAACAGCATCATAACTCCTGTGATTTTTTTCGAACGTCCGGTTCCCGATCCCGCAAGCGTGGTCAAGCGAACGCGGAAGCGTTCATGAACTTGCGCCAATCTCTTGCGGATTCGAGCCAACCCCTTGGCTACGGAACCGTTGTGCGAACCGGAGTGGTCCTCACGCAGTGTTTTACGTTGTCACCGACTAAGACAGAGATTGCGTCAGCAGAATGGCTCGATGGAACCCGGGATGGAGTGGCGCGGCGCGTGCGACGCCGGCAAGGGTCGAAAGCTGATACGCGCGGGCCATTTGCCCGTCGGGCAAAACACTTGGCCCATGCAAAATCCCGTCAATCCCCGATCGCAAAAATATTCCGCTTTACCGAAATTCGGAATTGCGGCATTCTCTCGCCATCCCGGTCCTCGGAGAGGGGCGATCGTACGTCGTAACGAACGTGGATCGGGGTGCGGTGGACGCAGCTGCGTCGGGCACGCGAAGGCGGGACCAGGGCGAGATGAACCTCGTGAGGTCGTGCCGCGTGCGGACGAACGGCGCCAACGCCTTGCGAAGCCCTTTGGGCGAAGCAAGGTGAAGCTGCGTACGGCAAAACCGTGTGGTCCTGACCGTCGTTGCTACGGTCAAGCCTTGCGGAGATGCTTCCAGGCCCAACGGGGTCTTGGGGCATCGCCAATTCGCAAGGTGACGGAGGCCAGAAGGAACTCGGCTCCGGGGAGAGCGCGTATACGCCGTCAACCCATCGCGCAGGGAAGGCCGGGTGTTTTCCGGCCCACCTGTTGTTCCGCCTGCGCATTTGCGTGTGCAAATTCTTCGCGCAGCGGATCATGGGTGCCAGCCGGCACCCGGTCTTCCCTGCGCCCTCTTCACGGAAGGAGGGTCAAGGAAACGAGCAAAACTCGGGCGTTTCGAGCCGCGAGAATGCCGCTTCATGCGCGATTTGAGTGTCGTGCTGCCAGACAGGATTGATGGAGACGCGGGCGCGTGTCGCTCAAAATCCACGGCGTTGGACATCTCCAGCTGACGTGCCTCAAACGGTCGCATCCGCGGACGCGATATCTTTGCGTTGTCCTGACCTCGTCCCATAGTGTCGGCAGATGATTCGCAACCAGGGCGGGTATCAAATGACAGCGCATAAATATCTTATCGTGGCTGCGGGCTTGATGACGGCGGGCGCCGCCCATGCCGAGGACATTCCATCCAACGCCGAACTGTTTCGCATGCTGAAAGAGCAGCAGCAGACCATTTCCGAGCTGCGCGCCGAATTGAGGCAGGCGAAAGCGGAGCGGCGCACGGCGACTCCGAGAGAGGCGGCTGCACCGGCAGCCAGGCCGGCCGGACGCGACGCCGCGAAGGAGACGGTGGCGGCAACCCCGCCCGCGCAGGCCTATGCGAGTTACACCAAGGGGCCCGCGGTCTTGCCGGCGTCCGGCGGCGGTGCCTATGTCGGCGTTTTCGGCGGCGGCGGCAGTCGCAGCGGCACCGACGTCAGCCAATTGGGCACCGTCTTTTTCCTGGAGGCCGCGGGAGGCCCGCTGGCCGTCGATGCCACGGGGCGGACCAGCAGTGGCGGCGTCGGGTTCGGCGGCGCGCATCTCGGTTATGAATGGTCGTATGGCGCGTATGTGCGGCCTGCCTTGGAGATCGAAGGTTTCTATCTGGCAGGCAACCAGCCGCGTGCGACGCTGGTGAACCCCACAGATCGGATTGCTGAACGCACCTTCGATAATACTTTCCCGACCCGCACCACGGTGCTTCTGGCGAACATGGTTGTCGGCTTCAACACGCCCTATCAAGGCATCACGCCCTATATCGGCGGCGGGATCGGAGCCGCCAATGTCTCCATCGACGGCGCCACGTCCACCCAGACCGACCCGGCCGAGCCCGGTATCAACCACTTCAACGCGCGCCCCGACTCGTCAGCCTGGACCTTTGCCGCACAGGCAAAAGCCGGTGCGCGTTTCGCCCTCGGCAACAGCGGCGCTTATTTGTTTGGCGAGTACCGCTATTTGTATGTCGGCGATGTGAATCAGGTTTTTGGTTCCACCGTGAATCCCGTTCATGCACCGACCAGTCCGTGGACGGCCAGCTTCGGCGGCACGTCCCATCATCTGGCAGCCGGCGGCGTCGGCTTCGGCTTCTAAGGCATGATCCGGAAAAGTGCGCAGCGGTTTTCCGAAAGGATCATGCCCAAACAATAACCTGGTTGGAGCGGAGCTTGATCCTCGCGAGAACCGGAGAGGGGCGGACGATACGTCCTGCCCCTCGAGCGCCTCGCAAAAGGTTCTACGGGGTCAACTGAAAGACAGAAGAAGTCGATTTGCTGAAGGAAATGGTGCTGCCAGACAGGATTGAACTGTCGACCTCTCCATTACCAATGGAGTGCTCTACCACTGAGCTACGGCAGCATGTGCTGGGATCTAGAATCGGCCGCCACGAGGGACCTACCAAGCGGGCCGATATCTGCCACAAGCCCCCCTCCTGTGCAAGCTTGCTAGCTCCGCCAAAACGAGAAAATCGGGCCGATATCGGGGCCAAAATGCCCGTTTTTGCTTGAAACCGCCGATGTTCCGTCGATTCGGGTTCCGATTTCCCCACCCAACTGGCCAGCTGGCCGGGCGACCGGATTCGCCTCATTTTGGAGTTTCGCACGATCGGATCGCGCGGGCCTCTTGAGCTGCCACGTTCATGGGGCATGTTATCGCCGACCGCTGTAATGGACCGGTGATGGCTGACGAGAACGACAAGAGCACGAGGCAGGATTCGAGACCGGCGAGGTCGTCCCGGGACGACCGGCTGAAGTCGGCGCTGCGCGAAAACCTGAAGCGGCGGAAGCTGCAGGCGCGCGAACGCGCCGCAAGTGCCGACCCCTCGCAGAATGAAGATGATTCCCTAAATGAGGGGACCGCCGGCAAGACCGGCGGCTAAAATCCGGCGGCTAGAAATTTTGGAGTTGAGCGACGTGGCCATGGGGCAAGACGGACAGCAACCAACCGAGCGTGACGCGCTGA
Organism: Bradyrhizobium sp. WSM2254; assembly: GCF_000472645.1. NCBI lineage: Bacteria > Pseudomonadati > Pseudomonadota > Alphaproteobacteria > Hyphomicrobiales > Nitrobacteraceae > Bradyrhizobium > Bradyrhizobium sp. WSM2254. The sequence continues at coordinate 485,894 of NZ_AXAB01000001.1, forward strand.
TGTCGCGGTTCACGCGCCCCGAGCAGACCTTTCCGGCGCTGACTTCGGCCGAGATCGAGCGCATCAGGCATTTCGGCGAGCTCCGCACCTATTCGGATCGCGAGCTGCTGTTCGAGACCGGCAAGCCGGGACCCGGCATGTTCGTCATCCTGAAGGGCCACGTCGCCATCACCCAGCGCGACGGGCTCGGTCATGTCACCCCGATCATCGACCAGGGGCCCGGCCAGTTCCTGGCCGAGCTCGGCCAGCTCTCGGGCAGGCCGGCGCTGGTCGACGGCCGCGCCGAGGGCGATGTCGAGGTGCTCCTGATCCCGCCGGACCGGCTGCGCGCCCTGCTGGTCGCCGAAGCCGAGCTCGGCGAGCGCATCATGCGCGCGCTGATCCTGCGCCGGGTCAGCCTGATCCAGGGCGGCGTCGGTGGCCCGGTGCTGATCGGGCCGTCGAACTCCGCCGGCGTGGTGCGCCTGCAGGGCTTCCTCACCCGCAACGGCCAGCCGCATCATCTGCTCGATGCCGACAGCGAGCACGACGCGGCCGAGGTGATCGCGCGTTATTCGCCGAAGCCGGAGGATTGGCCGCTGGTCGTCACCGCCGACGGCAGCGTGCTGCGCAATCCCAGCGAGATCGAGCTCGGCCGCGCCATCGGCATGATCGGCGGAGCGAAGGACGATCGGATCTACGACGTCGCGATCGTCGGCTGCGGGCCGGCAGGGCTCGCGACCGCGGTCTACGCGGCCTCCGAAGGTCTCTCGGTCGCGGTCGTCGACACCCGCGCCTTCGGCGGCCAGGCCGGCGCCAGCGCGCGGATCGAGAACTACCTCGGCTTTCCGACCGGCATCTCGGGTCAGGCCCTGGCCGGCCGCGCCTTCACCCAGGCGCAGAAGTTCGGCGCCGAGATCATGATCCCGATGTCGGTGAAGTCGCTGGACTGTTCGCGCCGTGCCGGCACCTTCGCGCTCGCGCTGGATTGCGGCGACACATTGCGCTCGCGCGCGGTGGTGGTGGCGAGCGGCGCGCGCTATCGCCGGCCGGAGATCGCAAATCTCGACACGTTCGAGGGCCGCGGCGTCTGGTACTGGGCGTCCCCGGTCGAGGCGCGGCTCTGCGCCGGCGAGGAGGTTGCGCTCGTCGGCGCCGGCAATTCGGCGGGCCAGGCCGCCGTGTTCCTGTCGGGTCACGCCAAGAAGGTGCTGATGATCATTCGCGGCGGCGGTCTCGGTGCCAGTATGTCGCGCTATCTCATCGAGCGCATCGAAGCCACGCCGAACATCGAATTGATGTTCAACACCGAGATCACGGCGCTCGAGGGCGACGAGGCCTCGCTGCTGCGGCGCATCCGCTGGAAGAGCCGGCTGTCGAGCGACGAGGATTTCGCCGACATCCGCAATCTCTTCCTGTTCGTCGGCGCCGATCCCGCCACCGGCTGGCTCGACGGCTGCGGCGTGACGCTCGATCGCGGCGGCTTCGTCGTCACAGGCGCGCAGTCCGAGCAGAATTTGGGCCGGCTGGTCGCGCCGCTCGAGACCTCAGTGCCCGGCGTCTATGCCGTCGGCGACGTCCGCTCCGGCTCGGTCAAGCGCGTCGGCGGCGCCATCGGCGAGGGCGCGCAGGTCGTTGCCTCCCTGCACGGCTATCTCGGCGACGCCGCAAAACCGGCGCTTTAGTCAAGGACAAGACAAGCAGATGGCAAGCGGATTATGGCTTGCCATCCTGACGTGTCCCACAGACTATCCCCTCATCCTGAGGAGCGCGCCTAAGCGCGTCTCGAAGGATCGAGGCCCAGCTGCCAAAGCCGGGCCTTCATGGTTCGAGACGGCGCTGACGCGCCTCCTCACCATGAGGATCTACCAACAAGTTTCAAGGGAGGACTAAATGGCCGAACTCGTCGTGCTCTACAAGACGCCCAAGGACGCTGCCGCCTTCGACAAGCATTATGCCGAGACTCACATTCCGCTCGCCAAGAAATTGCCCGGCCTGAAGAAATACGCCGTCAGCACGGGGCCGGTCGGCTCCCCCGCAGGACCTTCCGGGATCCACCTCGTCGCCATCCTCAGCTTCAACAGCGTGGCCGACATCCAGGCTGCCTTCGGCAGCGCGGAAGGCAAGGCGGCCGCAGGCGACGTGCCGAAATTCGCCAGTGGCGGCGCCGACCTGCTGATCTTCGACACCAAGGAAGTGTGAGTCGCGAAGCGCCTCGCCAAATTCGATTCAACTTTCGTCGAAGACCTGAAAGCTCGTAGCCCGGATGGCTACAACTGCCGTCGTTTGTGACAGCGATGCAAAAAATTCAGCCATGCGTTTGTCGATTCGCACGACGACGCATGGCTCCGCACGAGCCTGTGACATTGCGCATGTAGCCATCCGATGAGGACCGTAATACTAATCTCCGTCTCAATGCAGAGTAAAAGAGAAGGAGAGATGTCATGGTTCTTGGGTTGAGCTTGCCCGCCCTTACGCTGGTCCATGTCATCATTAGCCTGATCGCCATCGTCGCCGGCCTTGTCGTCATGTTCGGCCTGCTCGGCTCGAAGCCGATGCCGGGCCTCACCGCGATCTTCCTGCTGTTCACGATCCTCACCAGCGCGACCGGCTTCCTGTTTCCGTTCAAGGAGCTGCTGCCCTCGCACATCATCGGCATCATCTCGCTGGTGCTGCTCGCGATCGCCTGCATCGCGCTCTACGGCATGAAGCTCGCGGGCGTCTGGCGTCCGGTCTACATCGTGACCGCGATGATCTCGCTGTACTTCAACGTCTTCGTGCTGGTGATCCAGTCGTTCCTGAAGGTGCCGGCGCTCGCCGCGCTCGCGCCCGCCGTGCCGCCGGCGCCGCCGTCCGGCCCGGTGTTCGCCGTGGTGCAGGGCATCGTGCTGGTGTTCTTCGTGGTGCTGACCATCGGCGCCTGGCGCCGCTTCAAGCCGATGACGTTTGCCTGATCGCACGATCCCTCGTCGTTCCGGGGCACCGCGCAGCGATGAGCCACGGTGCGCAATTGCGCACCGGGAATCTCGCGCGACAATTTCCAGATTCCGGGTTCGCGCGGGCGCGCGCCCCGGAATGACGTCCCACTGAAAGGAGCCCCACCATGCCCACCATCACCACCAAGGACGGCGTCGAGATTTTTTTCAAGGACTGGGGCTCGGGCCAGCCGATCGTGTTCAGCCATGGCTGGCCGCTGTCATCGGACGATTGGGACGCGCAGATGATGTTCTTCGTCACCCGCGGCTACCGCGTCATCGCCCATGACCGCCGCGGCCACGGCCGCTCGGCGCAGGTCGCCGACGGTCACGACATGGATCACTATGCCGACGATCTTGCGGCGGTCACCGCGCATCTCGACCTGAAGAACGCCATCCACGTCGGCCATTCCACCGGCGGCGGCGAGGTCGTGCACTACATCGCGCGCCACGGCGAGAGCCGGGTGGCGAAGGCGGCGATCCTCTCCGCGGTGCCGCCGCTGATGGTGCAGACCGCGGCCAATCCCGGCGGCCTGCCGAAGAGCGTGTTCGACGACTTCCAGGTCCAGCTCGCCGCCGGCCGCTCGGCCTTCTACCGCGACATCGCCGCAGGTCCCTTCTACGGCTACAACCGTCCCGGCGCCAAACCGTCGGAAGCGGTGATCCAGAACTGGTGGCGCCAAGGCATGATGGGCGGCGCCAAGGCGCATTACGACGGCATCGTCGCATTCTCGCAGACCGACTTCACCGAGGATCTCAAGAAGATCAACGTGCCCGTGCTGGTGATGCACGGCGACGACGACCAGATCGTGCCTTACGCCGATTCCGCGCCGTTGTCCGCCAAGCTGCTCAAGAAGGGCATCCTGAAGACCTACAAGGGCTTCCCCCACGGCATGCCGACCACCCACGCCGAGACCATCAACGCCGACCTGCTGGCGTTTTTCAGGGATTGAGTCGTCTTTCCTTCTCCCCTTGCGGGAGAAGGTGGCGCGAAGCGCCGGATGAGGGGTTCTATCCACGAGTCCGAACGAAAGAGGTTCTTTCGCGGAGACANCCCCTCACCCGTCTCGCCGCTATGCGGCGAGCCACCCTCTCCCGCAGGGGGAGAGGGGAAGAACGTCACTTCAGGATCGCCCTGACCGCATCGAACGTGCGCTTCACGAAAGCTTCCGGCTTCTCCCGCGCACCTTCGCCGATCCAGCTCTCGCCGCCGACGCGCATCGCGCCGGTGGCGATCATGGCAACGAGCCGCGCCTTCAGCCGGTCCGATTTGCGGCCGGCGCGCTGCGCAAGCCCGTCCGCGAGGGTGCGCTCGAGCTTTTCGTATTTGAGCTGGTCGCGCGCGTGGAGCGCGGGATTGTCGCGCTTGAGCCGCGACATCGCAGCCGCTTCGGTCGGATCGATCCGTTTGACCGCCGCCGCGATCGCATTCTCCGCCGCCGTCAGCATGGATTCGTCCGCAGGCCGTGCGAGAATCCCGGCGACCAGCGCGGCCGCGGCGTCCTCCTGCCAGGCGGCGACCACGTCCTCTTTCGAGGCGAAATAATGGAAGAAGCTGCGGCGCGAGACATCGGCAGCGGCCGCGATGTCGTCGATGGTCGCGGCTTCGAAGCCGCGCTCCAGGAACAGCGCCATCGCCGCACGCTTCAGCCGCTCGCGGGTCTGCTGCTGCTTGCGCTCGCGCAGGCCGGGCCCCGCCGGCGATTTTTCTCCGGAGGACAAGGGCTTGGCGCGTTTCCTGGCGTGCTTCGAAGCCTTCAAATTATTTCACCTCTTGCAAATTTGCACTTAGTGCACATTTGGACCGGTCGCGGGCCTTTTTCCAGCCCCCGATAGCCTGGAGTTACGGCATGACTGACTGGACCACGGCGGACATCCCCTCCCTCAGCGGCAGGACCGCCGTCGTGACCGGCGCGACGGGCGGGCTCGGCTACGAGACGGCGATGGCGCTGGCGGGCGCCGGTGCCATTGTCATACTCACCGGACGCAACGACGCAAAGGGCCTGCGGGCAATCGAGGGCATTTGCGAGCGGTTTCCCAATGCGCTGATCGCTTACGAGCATCTCGACCTCGCCAGCCTGTCCTCCGTCGCCGATTTCGCCAGGCGCTTTGCCGCCGGCAACGAGCAGCTCGACCTCCTCGTCAACAATGCCGGCGTGATGGCGCTGCCGAAACGGCAGCAGACCGAGGATGGCTTCGAGATGCAGCTCGGCACCAATTATCTCGGACACTACGCGCTGACGGCGCGCCTGTTGCCGCAGCTTCGCCGGGCGAAGGCGTCTCGTGTCGTCAATCTCTCGAGCCTTGCGCACCGCTCCGGCGCGATCAATTTCGATGATCTGCAAGGCAAGCGTTCCTATCGCCCGTGGCGGGCCTATTGCCAGTCCAAGCTGGCGATGCTGATGTTTGCTTTGGAGTTGCAGCGTCGCAGCCGCGCGGCCGGCTGGGGCGTGACGAGCCTTGCCGCCCATCCCGGCTACGCGCGGACCGATCTCATTTCGAACGGGCCGGGCGCCAACACCCTCTCGTGGCGGGTGGGACGGTGGCTCCAACCCTTGATCAGCCAGTCCGCTGCCGAGGGCGCGCTGCCCACGCTGTTCGCAGCGACATCTCCAGCGGCCGAGGCCGGCGGCTATTACGGTCCGAACGGGTTCTACGAATTGAAGGGGCCGCCAGCGCCGGCGAAGATCATGCCGCAGGCCAAGGATTTCGCTGCGGCGGCCATGCTGTGGGATGTCTCGGCAACGCTGACCGGTGTATCCTTCGACGAGATCGTGGTCGCCGCATGAGCCGCGACACTGTTGGGGACGTCCCGATGAAAATCATCATCTTTGGCGCGACCGGCATGGTCGGGCAGGGCGTCTTGCGCGAGTGCCTGGTCGATGCCGGCATCGACCGCGTGCTCGTGGTCGGCCGCAGCCCGACCGGCGTGCGCAACGCCAAGCTCACCGAGATCATCCACGACGATTTCCTGGATTATTCGGCGATCGAGTCTCAGCTCACCGGCTTCGACGCCTGTTTCTTCTGCCTCGGCGTCTCCTCGATCGGCATGAACGAGGAGCGCTACCGTCATCTCACCTACGATCTCACGCTCGCCGCTGCGACGACGCTGGCGAGACTCAATCCGCAGATGATCTTCACCTATGTCACCGGCGCCGGCACCGACTCCACCGAGCAGGGCCCGCGGATGTGGGCGCGGATCAAGGGCAAGACCGAGAACGATCTGCTCAAGCTGCCGTTCAAGGGCGCCTACATGTTCCGGCCCGGCGCGATCCAGCCCCTGCATGGTGCCCGCTCCAAGACCGCCTGGGTGCAGGCCGTGTATACCGCAACCTGGCCACTCTGGTCGGTGCTGCGCCGGATTTCGCCGCGGCTCGTCACCTCCACCGAGCAAATGGGCCGCGCCATGATCCACGTCGCCCGGCAGGGGTATCCGCGCAAGGTGCTGGAGATGGAGGATATCAATAGTCTCTAGTCCGCCGGGTTGTTAGGTCTAGGGAAATTTCCGCGGCCGCGCGCGTTGGGCCGTATCCGCCCCCGAGGAGAAATGCCGGCGATGTCGCCCCAGCTCAAACTGATCGCGCTCGATGCCGACGATCTCGCCGTGATCTCCACCCATGTGCAGGATGCCCGGGTGCAGGCCGCCGACATTATCTGGCGGCAGAGCGAGAAGCGGCTGGTGGTCGGCATGAGCCGGCTGGACTGGGAGCAGACGCTGGACGGCGAGGCCGAGCCGCGCCGGCTGGTCGCCGCGCTCCGCTTTGACCGCGTGCTTGCCTGCAAATCGCGCAACATCGACATCGGAGCTCCGGACAAGGTTCTGGACCTCGTCGGGATCGAGTTTCACTCCCAGGACGGCCGGGACGAGGAGCCCGGCGGCAGCGCTCTGCTCTTGTTCGCCCAGGGCGGCGCCATCCGCCTCGATGTCGAATGCCTGGAATGCGAGCTGACCGATCTCGGGGCGGACGAACTGGGGGCGGGGATCGAGGGGGAGGGGTGAGGATGGGCATACCGCGTCAAACCCTCAGCCGTCGTCCTGGCGAAAGCCAGGACCCATAGCCACCGGCGGCTATGATAGAGTGGGCTGGGGTCACATCCTGGTTCAATAACAAAGACTTGGGGTAATGGGTCCTGGCTTTCGCCAGGACGACGTCAAAGCAGGACGACGACCGAAAACGACGACACCTTCCAAGGGTTGACGGCGGGAGGCCGCCGCGCCATTGAGCAGGGGACCTGGTGCGCCAATCCGCCCCGAGAAACCAGCCAGAAGCCAAGCCAGACATGCCCGTTCGCCTCGACCGCAGCAGCGCCGATTTTGACCAGCGATTCGCGGCCTTCCTCGCCGCCAAGCGCGAGGTCTCGGCCGACGTGGAGGCCGCCGCGCGCGCGATCGTCGACGACGTGGCGAAGCGCGGCGACGCGGCCCTGCTCGAGGCCACGGCAAAGTTCGACCGGCTGACGCTGGACGCATCCGGCCTTCGCATCTCGGCCGCCGAGATCGAGGCCGCGGAAAAGGTCTGCGATGCCGCGACGCTGGATGCGCTCAAGCTCGCACGCGACCGCATCGAGACCTACCATCGGCGCCAGCTCCCGAACGACGAGCGCTTCACCGACCCGCTCGGTGTCGAGCTCGGCTGGCGCTACACCGCGATCGAGTCCGCCGGCCTCTACGTGCCCGGGGGAACTGCGGCCTATCCGTCCTCGGTGCTGATGAACGCGGTGCCCGCGAAGGTCGCCGGCGTCTCGCGCCTCGTGATGGTGGTGCCCGCGCCCGACGGCAAGCTCAATCCGCTGGTGCTGGCGGCGGCAAAGCTGGGCGGCGTCACCGAGATCTACCGCGTCGGCGGCGCGCAGGCCGTCGCCGCGCTCGCGCACGGCACCGCCACCATCGCGCCGGTCGCAAAGATCGTCGGCCCCGGCAACGCCTATGTCGCCGCCGCCAAGCGGCTGGTGTTCGGCAAGGTCGGCATCGACATGATCGCCGGCCCGTCCGAGGTGCTGGTCATTGCCGACGACACCGGCAATGCCGACTGGATCGCCGCTGATCTGCTGGCGCAGGCCGAGCACGACACGAGCGCGCAATCGATCCTGATCACCGATTCAGCGCGCCTTGCCGCCGATGTCGAGAAGGCGGTCGAGGCGCAGCTGAAGACACTGCCGCGCACTGCGATCGCGAGCGCCTCCTGGGCCGATTTCGGCGCCATCATCATGGTGAAGAATCTCAACGATGCCATCCCGCTCGCGGATGCGATTGCCGCCGAGCATCTCGAGATCATGACCGCAGACCCTGACGCGCTCGCAGCAAAGGTTCGCAATGCGGGTGCGGTGTTCCTCGGCGCGCATACGCCGGAGGCGATCGGCGATTATGTCGGCGGCTCCAACCACGTGCTGCCGACGGCGCGCTCGGCGCGGTTCTCCTCGGGCCTCTCGGTGCACGACTTCATCAAGCGTACCTCGATCCTGAAATGCGGTCCGGATCAGCTGCGTGCCCTCGGACCTGCCGCGATGACGCTTGGCAAGGCGGAAGGGCTGGACGCCCATTCGCGCTCGATTGGATTGCGCCTCAATCTGTCATGACAAAGCCGCCCGAACAGGACGACTCCAACAATCGCATCGTCGCGGTCACCCTCGACGAGGAATCGATCGGCCGTTCCGGGCCCGACATCGAGCATGAGCGCGCGATCGCGATCTACGACCTGATCGAGCAGAACCTGTTCGCGCCGGACGGTGCCGACGGGAAGGGACCGTTCACGCTGCATATCGGCATCACCGGCAACCGCCTGATGTTCGACATCCGCCGCGAGGACAGCACGCCCGTGGTCGTGCATCTGTTGTCGCTGGGGCCGTTCCGCGGGATCGTGAAGGATTATTTCATGATCTGCGACAGCTATTACCAGGCGATCCGCACCGCGACCCCGGACAAGATCGAGGCCATCGACATGGGCCGCCGCGGCATCCATGACGAGGGATCGCGCACGCTCCAGGAGCGGCTGAAGGGCAAGGTGCGGGTCGACTTCGAGACCTCGCGCCGGCTGTTCACGCTCATCACCGTCCTGCACTGGAAGGGTTAGGCGCATGATCCCGAAAAGTGGACACCGGTTTTCGGACCAGATCATGCGCAGGACTAAAGGCTTCATGGCCCGGAAAAGTGTGCAGCGGTTTTCCGACAAGGCCATGCCCTCTTTCAAAAGAGGCTAGGTGCGATGGCGGGTCCGCCACGCGCACGCGATCCGCAATCGGTGCTGTTCGCCTGTGCGATGAACAGCGTGCGCTCGCCGATGGCCGAGAGCCTGCTGCGGCACATGTTTCCGCAGGGCCTCTACGTCAAGTCGGCCGGCGCGAGGCGCGGCGAGCTCGATCCGTTTGCGGTGTCTGTGATGGCCGAGCTCGGCCAGGACATCTCCACCCACAGGCCGCAGACCTTCGAGGAGCTGGAGGACTGGGAGGGGCTGAATTTCGACCTTATCATCACGCTGTCGCCGGAGGCGCACCACAAGGCGCTGGAGCTGACCCGCACGCTCGCCGCCGACGTCGAATACTGGCCGACCCAGGACCCCACCACCATGGAAGGCAGCCGCGACCAGAAGCTCGCCGCCTACCGCGACGTCTGCGACCAGCTCCTGATGCGCATCCGCCGGCGGTTTGCGAAGGTGGGCGCGGCGAGCGGATAGCGACGCGCGCCGTAACACCCGCGTCACAGACCGCGGGCACACGCATCGGAAGTCAGTCGAATCAGCAAAGTCCGGGTTCCCGGGTTGTGAAATCAGCCCCCTTCCGATAGGTTCCGCGCGCAATTCACCCCCTGCTTCATCCCCCAAATCACCTGATGCTCGGTCGCCCCAAATTCGTTCTTGCCTCCGGTTCGCCGCGGCGCCTGTCGCTGCTCAACCAGGCCGGCATCGAGCCGGACGCGCTCCGGCCGGCCGACGTCGACGAGACGCCGAAGCGGGGCGAGCTGCCGCGCGCCTGCGCCAATCGCCTCGCGCGGGCCAAGGCGGATGGGGCGCTGAAATCGGTGCAGCTCGACGACGAATTGCGCGGCGCCTTCATCCTCTCCGCCGACACGGTGGTGGCGGTCGGGCGCCGCATCCTGCCCAAGGCCAACCTCGTGGACGAGGCGGCGCAGTGCCTGCGGCTGCTCTCGGGCCGCAATCACCGCGTCTACACCGCGATCTGCCTCGTCACGCCGCGCGAGGCCTTCCGCCAGCGCCTGGTCGAGACCCGCGTCCGCTTCAAGCGCCTGTCGGAAGACGACATCCAGGCCTATATCGGCTCCGGCGAATGGCGCGGCAAAGCCGGCGGCTACGCCGTGCAGGGCATCGCCGGCTCCTTCGTGGTGAAGATGGTGGGGTCCTACAGCAACGTCGTCGGCCTGCCGCTCTACGAGACCACGACGCTGCTCGGCGGCGAAGGCTTTCCCATCCGCTTCGGCTGGCTCAACGCCACCGCCGTGTGAACGCGAATGCCGGCTCGGGCGGGCCTGAACAAAAATCTCGAAAACAACCCCATGCACAGTAGAATTGGCCCGCGGGACCCGGGCCGCGACGCCTGCGCGTCCGCCCGCAGAACCCCCTGGCCGACAGGCTCCTAGACTCTCTCACCCCGGGTAAGCTGCCGACATCATGGACGACCACGTCAAAAAGCCCGCTGGGCCGCTCAAAACCTGCCCGATCTGCGGCAAGCCTGCGGTGCAGGCCACCCACCCGTTCTGCTCCTCGCGCTGCCGCGACGTCGACCTGAACCGCTGGCTGAAAGGCTCCTACGTCATCCCCGGCCGCGACGACGAAGCGGACGGAGAAGAATAGCCAAGTAATATCAATAATTTATAGGGGTGGCCGATGCACCCCGCGCCAGCCACAGCAAGCCCGGCCCACCTTGTACACAGCCGGGCCGCGTCCGGCGCAGCCACTTGGCAAAGCCGGGTGGACAGGCCGCCTTCAGCCCACTATAAACCGCCCGCTCGATGGGCCTTGCGCCCTCTCGTCGGGTACGCCCAGGTAGCTCAGTTGGTAGAGCATGCGACTGAAAATCGCAGTGTCGGTGGTTCGATTCCGCCCCTGGGCACCATTCCTCTCGTCTTCGGACTTCCACCAATCCGGCTGCCGTTTCTGCCGTGTGGGTTCGCTGTACGCGCCAGGACGCGGCTGATATGCTTTTCGCCATCGGGACGGCAAATGGCAGTGCGTCAACAGATTCCCTTGCGATGCCGGCCTTCTGATCGGATTTCGATCCCGCTCGCACCTTTTTGACGTCGACTTATCGAACGGCTGCCTTGTCCCCCCACATTGGGAGATGTGTCATGGCTGCATCGGATTGGCGTCTCGAAGGCGAATGGATCAAGAATTGTAATTGCGCGTTTGGCTGCCCATGCGACTTCAATGCCCTGCCAACTCAGGGCTATTGCAAGGGGTTGGTCGGCATGCGGATCACCAAGGGACATTTCGAGGGGACCAACCTCGATGGCTTGTGCTTCGCGGCCACCGTCGATTTCCCGGGAGCGCTGCATGAAGGCAACGGCAAAATGCAGCCGATCATCGATGAGCGCGCAACGCCGGAACAGCGCCAGGCGCTGTTTGACATCTTCTCCGGGAAGCATTCCGCCGAGGGCACGCTGTTCCAGATCCTCAGCCTGATCGTGACCACCGTCCACGATCCCGTCTTTGCGCCGTTCGAATTTTCCTTCGACAAGGACGGACGCGTCGCCAAGCTCGTCGCCAAGGGCGTGTTGGAGACGGAGGTCGAACCGATCAAGAATCCGGTGACGGGTTCTCCTCATCGTATTCAGGTGGTGGTGCCCGAGGGTTTCGAGCACAGGGCTGCCGAGGTCGCGTCCGCCAACATCCGCTCGACCGGGGCGATCAGTTTCGAGACCAAAGGCACGCACAGCTCGCTTGCGACCGTCGTGCAGACACCCGAGGGAGTCGCAGCCTGATGCTGCGCCAAAGTCGAGCCATCGATGGGCGACATCCTCTTCCGGGGAAAGCCGATGAGCGGGCATTTGGCGCTTGAACACCTGCTTAAGCGCGACCGCCTGATCGTGGTTGTCGGGACCGCCGCGGTGGTGGCGCTGGCCTGGGCCTATCTGGCGAGCGGGGCCGGCATGGACACCGAGATGATGGCCGACATGCCGGACATGGCGCCAATGCCGTGGACGCCACTCTATACCGTGCTGCTGTTCGCAATGTGGTGGGTGATGATGATCGCGATGATGGTCCCGAGCGCGGCGCCCACCGTCCTGTTGTATGCGACTGTCAAGCGCAGGCAGGAGACTACATCTGGCGCCGCGATGGAGGTCTGGATCTTTCTCGCCGGCTATCTCCTGGCATGGGCCGGGTTCAGTCTCGTTGCGGTCCTGGCGCAGTGGGCGCTCGAACGTACCTGGCTCCTGTCGATGGCGATGGCAAGTACGAGCGCCATTCTGGGCGGCATTCTTCTTTTGGCCGCGGGGCTCTATCAGTTCACGCCGCTCAAGGGCGCCTGTCTTCGCTACTGTCAAAGCCCGCTGCTGTTCCTGAGCAGGTACTGGCAAGTCGGCAGAAGCGGAGCATTCCGCATGGGACTTCGCCACGGCAGCTATTGCGTCGGCTGCTGCTGGTTCTTAATGGCATTGCTGTTCGTCAGCGGCGTGATGAATTTGCTCTGGATCATCGCCATTGCACTCTATGTCGCCTGCGAGAAACTGCTTCCGTTCGGCCGAAGCCTGAGCTATGCGGCGGGCGTGACCCTTATCTTGTTCGGAACGATCGTTCTTGCGCGCACGGTGTGAGGCGTGTTGGCTTGCGTCAAGCTCGAGCCATTGCAGCGCACGGTCTGCGTGCAATTTTCGGCCATTCAATACCAACTAACGTCCCTCGCGGAGGAAGCTCCATCTGAGATGAGGTCCATACGGCTGATGGCGCTCAACATTCGAGCGCCCGGCCCCATCAAGAGCAACCAGAAAATCATATCGATATTTCAATTATATAGCAGTTCGCAATTTTACTTTGAGTGGCGCACCATTCCGTGTGACTAGCGCCCGGAGCTCCCCGCTGCGCCTCACCCCCCGTACAGATAGTTCGGCAGCCACAGCGTCATGCCAGGCCAGAGGTACATGATGACCATGCACAGGATGACGATCATCATGTAGGGCATCATGCCGGCGAAGATCTGGTTGAGCGTGACATGCTTCGGTGCGACGCCCTTGAGGTAGAACGCCGACATCGCGACCGGCGGTGACAGGAACGCTGCCTGCAAGTTTACGAACACCAGCGTCCCCCACAGGATCGGGTCGATGTTGAAGTGCCTCAGCATCGGCAGGAAGATCGGCACGAAGATGATGATGATCTCGGTCCATTCGAGCGGCCAGCCGAGCACGAAGATGATCGCCTGCGACAGGAGCATGAACTGCACCGGTGTCATGTTGAGCGAGAGTACCCATCGCTCAAGCAGCGCCTGCCCGCCGAGAATTGCGAACACTGCCGAGAACAGCGCCGAGCCGACGAAGAGCCAGCACACCATCGCGGTGGTCTTCGCGGTCAGGAACACCGCTTCCTTGGTACGCCTCCAGTCGAGCGTGCGGGCTTGCAGCGCCAGCAAGAATGCGCCAAAGGCGCCAACGGCGGCGGACTCGGTCGCGGTGCAGATTCCGAACAGGATTACGGCGAGCACGACGACGGTGAGAATGCCGAGCGGCATGGTCGACGAGGCCAGCAGTTTCACAATCGAAAGCCGCTCGGCGTCGAACCTCCAGTAGTAACGGACCTGCAACAGCGCGCAAACAGCCGCGATGCCCCAGAACCAGAGGTAGAATTGGAGCCCCGGCCCCAGTTCAGCGGGCGTGGCCTCGTGCGTCACCAGCTCTGGCGTGCCCAATTGCTGCACGCCGGTTACCGCGAGTTCGATGGTAGCCTGCTGGTGAATCACCACGTACCACCAGATGGTGGCCATCGTGCCGGCGACGATCGTAAACGGCACCAGCGCGTAACCGAAGCTTGAGAGCAGCATCCAGTAGCTGACGGGACGGCCTTCCGCGTCGATTCGCGTTGCCTGCGACGGAGAGATCAGCCCCTTGATCAGCGAGATCAGGATCGTTTGCGATCGATAGCTGTCCTCGAACTTCGACAGCCACGCCGGCACCGGAACCTTCGTTTGGGCCTCCGGCAATCGCGGAGCGATCTTCGGACTGATCATCGCCCAGGCGACTATGTAAATGAGATACAGGAACGACAGAAAGAAGCCCGGGAACATCGCCGCCGCGTACAGCTTGACGATCGACTGACCGGCGACCGCGGCATAGACGATGATCATGACCGACGGCGGAATCAGAATGCCGAGCGTGCCGCCCGCCGTGATGACGCCGGAGGCGAGCTTCACGTCGTACCCCGCCTTGAGCATGGGATTGAATGCGATGACGCCCATCAGCACCACCACCGCGCCGACAAGGCCACTCGCGATCCCCCAAAACGTGCAGACGATCAGGGTCGCGACCGCAAGCGAAGCCGGAACGCGGCGGAACGCGAGCTGGATCGAGTAGAACATCCTGTCGACCAGCGCGCCGCGCTCCATCACGTAGCCCATCAGCACGAACAGCGGGATGGAGATCAGGACGTCGTTGGTCATCGCGCCGTAGGTGCGCTCAACCATCAAATCGAAAACGCGGTTGTCGGCCCAGGAATGCGTCGGGTCATAGAACGCGATGTAGCCAAAAAATATGCCCAGGCCCATCAGCGTGAACGCTGTCGGGAAGCCCAGCATGATCACAACCACGATGAGCGTGAGCATCAAGAGCCCGAGTGCCGGATCGCTCATGTGTTCACGTCCCCGCCCATGCCGCGCTGCCGCGCACTCTCGTCGATTTCATGCGCCCGCTCGATGGCGATCTTGCGCGTTTCCTCATCGACATATTCGCTGTGGGCGAGCTGCTGCTCGATGACGTCGATCTCGGCGACGTCCCTCAGCCGGCTGGGCCATTCGCCGGTCTTCAGGCAGACGGCGCAACGCACGATCTCGGCGACGCCTTGCAGCATCACCAGCGCGCCGGCGATGGGGATCACGGATTTGAAGTGATAAACCGGCGGCCCATCTGCCGTCACGTTCGAATGCTCCGCGATCCGCCACGAGTCGGCAGCGTAGTCAAAGCCCGCGTATATGAGGGCGGCGATACCAGGGATAAAGAAAACCGCATAGAGCACGATGTCCAGCGACGCCTGTATGCGCGGTCGCATTGAGCTGTAAAGGAAGTCGCCGCGGACATGGGCGTTCTGCGCCAGCGTGTAGGCGCCGCACAGCATAAACGCGCTTCCGTACAGCATGTTCTCAAGGTCAAAGATCCACGCCGTCGGCATGTTCATGATATAGCGCTTGAACACTTCGACGCAGACGACGGCCATCAGCAACATGATCAACCAGGCCGCGGCCTTGCCGCACCAGGTGCTGATTTCGTCAATGGCGAGTAGAAATTTATGGACGGTCATTGGTCGCCGCCGATTAATCCGAGGATAGAATGAAATGACAAGGCGACCGTCCGGTCGCCGTCCCGAACGGTGTCTTGCCGATTCAATATGTCGTCAGGTCTTCTTCGCGGTCCCTTTTGGCCCGAAGTAGTAGTCGAACGCCATCTTGCGGTTGACGACGGTGTCCTGCTCCCATTGCGTCGCACGCCTGGCAAACGCGATCTGCGATTCGACGATTTCCTTGAACAGCGGATTTTCCGCCGATTTTTTCTTGACGATTTCGTCGTATATCTCGAGCTGCGCCTTGAGAATGGAGTCCGGCGTCTTGTAGAATTTGACCTTGTCCTTGGTCTGCAGCTCGATGTAGTCCTGCGAGTAACGGTCGATCGCCTTCCATTGCATCTCTTGCGAGGCGGCGCTGACTGCGTTGGCAATGATCGCCTTCATCTTGTCCGGCAGCGC
The DNA here is from genome assembly GCF_000472645.1 of Bradyrhizobium sp. WSM2254. NCBI lineage: Bacteria > Pseudomonadati > Pseudomonadota > Alphaproteobacteria > Hyphomicrobiales > Nitrobacteraceae > Bradyrhizobium > Bradyrhizobium sp. WSM2254. The sequence goes on from NZ_AXAB01000001.1 coordinate 501,741, forward strand.
GTCGTACTTGGTCTTGTTGAAGGTGATTTCGAGCTGCTCGGCGTTCTGGTGGTAGCTCTGCAGCATGCAGACCTTGGAGACGTCCGCGAAGCCAAGCGGGCGGTCCGACGAGGCGTTGTTGAACTCGGCCGCGTCGAGCAGGCCGCGGTCCATCGCCGACACGATTTCGCCGCCGGGCAGCGCGTTGACCGCGGCGCCCAGGGCTGTGAACATGTCAATCGAGATGCCGACGGTGCGGAATTTGAGGCCCTTGAGATCGTCGGCGCTGGCGACCGGTTTCTTGAACCACCCGAGCGGCTGCGTCGCCATCGGTCCGTACGGGAACGACACGACGTTCAGGCCGACCGATGCATAGAGTTTGGCGAGAAGCTCCTTGCCGCCGCCCCACCTGTGCCAGGCGAGCAGCATGTTGGCGTCCATGGCGTAGCCCGGACCCGAGCCCCACAACGCCAGCGCGTTCTGCTTGCCGTAGTGGTAGACCAGCACGCCGTGGCCGCCGTCGAGCGTGCCCTTCGACACGGCATCGATCAGCCCAAACGCGGGCACCACGGCGCCGGCGGGAAGCACCTCGATCTTGAGGTCGCCGCCGGTCATGTCGTTGACCGTCTTGGCGTAGTCGAGCGCGTATTCGTGGAAGATATCCTTCGACGGCCAAGTGCTCTGAAAGCGCATGCTCATTGGGCCTTGCGCGCTAACGATTGTCGGCGCGGCTACCGTCGCGGCGGCCCCCGCAGCAGCGATCTTGAGAAAGCGCCGGCGGCTGGAAGTATTGCCCTTGTTTGATTTGGCCATGGTTCCCTCCTCCCGTTGGAATAGCGATCCTTGGCGGATCAGCCCCTTTTTTATTGGGAGAAGTCAAAGACTTGCGCTGGGGATTGGCAAGGAATGTTCGGGATGATGCGACGCTACGACGCGGATTGCGGCAATGATGCGCCGCACGTTGGAAGCGCAGATCATCGGAATTTTGAAAGAGCATGAGGCCGACGTTTCGGTCGCCGATCTGCCGCAAGCATCGCGTCAGCGACGCCAGCATCTACAAATGAAAAGTGAAGGTGGGCCGGATGGAGGTGTCGGAGGCCAAGCGGCTGAAGACGCTGGAGGACGAGAACGCGAAGCCGAAGCGTTGCTGGCCGACGCCATGGACAATGCGGCCTTGAAGGAGCTTCTGGAAGTTGGACTGCTGTTGCTGCCAGGGCCATGATGAGATCCGCGCACGCGGTTCAGGCACCGGCGCCTTAAATTACATAGTTGCTTCAATGACATACGAGTTCGTAATTTTAGTCCGAATGGCGCACCATTCCAGCCGCCAGACGGCCCTTTCCGGAAGATCGCGCGAAAGCATCGCGCAAATCCTCGCATCCGTCGCAAAATGAGCGGCTGGCCGTTTTGAGCTGTTGGTCCTGAACGCGAGAACCGACCCATCGCCGATCGCGCGCTCGACGATGGGCCGTTCCGGGTGGATGTCGCGAAACGCGTATCGCGCCACAGACCACTATCCCAATCCCTTAGTTGGATTGATGTTCCTCCTGGAGAGAATTGAAGTTCATGCCGATCATCTGGTCGTGACTCGAGATAAGGGGCGCAGCGCCACCGGATAGTCCAAACTGCCAAGAGCGTGTCCCGATGGAAGCCGTCCAAGGCGATCCAAATGATGATCATGCCACGCCTGGGAGGCTCAAGCGCCACGCGCGGCCAACCAGGTCGTAGTCCCTGCCAGGACAACGCCCGGCATCATCAGACCGTCATCGCCCTGTCATCGAAGTTCCATCGATCGCTGCTCCTTTCGCCGCGCATCGCAGAGGACGGACATGCAGCTGATCAAGACAATTTCTTCCGACCGCCGGTCGATTCTGAAGGGCCTCGCGGCCGCGGCCGTCGCGCCGCTGGCGGCGCCGGCTTTTGCGGCCGAGGGCCTGCCGGCGCAACTGACCGGATCGGCGGCGGCAATCGCCACCGACATGGCCTATTGGACGGCCGTGAAGGGGCTCTATGCCGTGACGCCTGATGTCGTCAATCTGGAGAACGGCTTCTGGGGCATCATGGCAGAGCCTGTCAGGCGCGAGTTCATCCGCCAGTCCGACATGGTCAACTATCAGAACACCTACTACGCGCGGCAGCGCGCGGGTGCGGATTTCGAGGCCGTGCGGGCCAAGGTGGCGGAGGCGGTCGGCGCGGCGCCCGGCGAAATCGCGCTCACCCGCGGCGCGACCGAAGCGCTCCAGTTGCTCATCAGCGGCTACAACAGGCTGAAGCCCGGCGACAGCGTGCTCTACGCCGACCTCGACTACGATTCGATGCAGTATGCGATGAACGCGCTCAGGGCGCGCCGCGGTGTCGACGTGGTCAAGTTCGATGTGCCCGAGCCGGCCACCCGCCAGGCCGTGCTCGACGCCTATGCCCGCGCCTTCGAGGCGAATCCGAAGACCAGGCTTCTCCTCCTCACCCATGTCAGCCATCGCACCGGCCTCGTCATGCCGGTCGCCGAGATCGCCCGCATGGCCAAGGCGAAGGGCATCGATGTCATCCTCGACGCCGCTCATTCTTGGGGACAGATGGACTTCAGGCTGGGTGAGCTCGAGGTCGATTTCGTCGGCTTCAACCTGCACAAATGGATCGGCGCGCCGGTCGGCGTGGGCTTCCTCTACATCAAGAAGGATCGCCTCGCCGACATCGATCGCGACCTCGGTGACGAGGATTTTCCGGAAACCGACATCCGCTCGCGGGTCCACACCGGCACGGTCAATTTTGCGACGGTGCTGACGGTGCCTGCGGCCGTCGAACTCCATCAGCAGATCGGCGCTGCGGCGAAACAGGCCCGCCTGCGCTACCTGCGCGACTACTGGGTCAGTCGTAGCAGGGGCTTCAAGGACATCGAGATCCTGACGCCGGATGAGGCCGGCCTGTATGGTGCGATCACGTCCTTCCGCCTCGCCGGCAAGACGAGCAAGGCCGACAACGACGCCACCGTGGCGAAGCTCAGGGACAGCTACAAGGTCCTGACGGTTCGCCGGGCGGGCGTCGCCAAGGGCCAATGCATCCGCGTGACGCCGGCGCTCTACACCGAGGAGGCCGATCTCGACCGGCTCGTCGAGGCGCTTGCCGCCATCACGGGGACGAAGGCGGGCTGAACCCGCGCGAGGCGGAGTGTCCGCGCATCGACAAATCAGCGCGTGATCGCCGGCACATATCATTCGAGCTGGCCAATCTAGCTTGTCGTCGGGTGGCTCGCGGTGAGCCACCAGGCAAGGACAGGACTCATGCGCAATTACATCCTCGTGGCTCTCGCGGCGATCGCTTTGGCAAACGTGGTGGCGCCGGCGAACGCGCTAACCATCGTCCGCGACCATCGCGATCCGCCCGTCGTGCGCGACCATCGCAATCAAACCATCGTCCGCGACCACCGCAATCAACCGGAGGTCCGCGACCACCGCCACTAACCGTCCTGGCGACGGAGCCGAACCCAATCGGTTCGGCTCCGCTTCTCGGCTCAAGCCATTGAGACGGCGCTTCGCATTTTCCCTTGCGAATTCCCCGGAAGCCCACGATCGTCTGCGCGTGGCGCGGATGTCCATTCGCGATTGTGAGGCTTGAGCACGAGCCACGTTCCCGCCTCCGTGCTATTGCTGCTCCCCGCAACTTTCCGCGAGGCCCCCATGCTCCCTATTCCCGCCGACATCTTCACCGAGCCCGAGGACGTTTCACCCGACGGTCTCGCCAATCTCGGTCCGCTGCGTCGTCTCGCCGGTACGTGGCAGGCGGACAAGGGGATCGACGTCAATCCGAAGGCGGAGGGGCCGGAGCGGCGGACCTTCATCGAGCGCATTCGGATGGACCCGATCGATCCGCAGGCCAACGGGCCGCAGCTGCTCTATGGCCTGCGCTATCACATCCACATCAACACGCCCGAGGAGGACATCACCTTCCACGACCAGGTCGGCTACTGGCTGTGGGAGCCCGCGACCGGGCTGATCATGCAGACGCTGGCGATCCCGCGCGGGCAGGTGCTGCTCGCCTCGGGCAAGGCCGGACCTGATGACAGGACCATCTCCGTCACGGCGAAGCGCGGCGACACCGCTTACGGGATCTGCTCGACCGACTTCCTGGAACAGGCCTTCCGCACCGATGCTTACCGCTGCGACATCACCTTCAACGACGACGGAAGCTGGACCTATCTGATCCAGACCGAGTTGTTCGTCCGCGGCGCGCCGTTCAATCATCACGACACCAACACGCTGAAACTCGTCGCGCCGCCAAAGCTCAATCCGCTCGCGGTGATCGTCAACGATCGCGCCGGGAGCGGCGGCAGTGGAACGGCGGCCTGAGCGCAGTCCGGAGATTTGCATGAAGCCGTATGTCATCTGTCTGATGCACTCCAGCCTGGATGGCCGCACACACCCCAGCCGCTGGCGTCCGAAGGGCGCGGGCACGGACTGGTTCGAGACGATCCATGACGAGCTCGGCGGCGATGCCTGGGTCATCGGCCGCGTCACCGGCTCGGAGTTCGCCAAGGGCAAGCCCTATCCCACCGAAACGGCCGAGACGTTTCCGCGAGAGCCGTGGTTTGCGCGGCGTGATGCAAAGACCTATGGCGTCGTGCTTGATGCGCAGGGCAAGATCGGCTGGGGCCGCTCCGACATCGGCGGCGATCCGATCGTGGTGGTGCTGACCGAGGGCGTGCCGGCTTCACACCTTGCAGGCCTGCGCGGCGAGGGTGTGTCCTACATCTTTGCCGGCAGGTCGGAGATCGATCTCGCGCTGGCGCTCGACATTCTCAACCGCGAGCTCGGCGTCAAGCGCCTGCTGGTCGAAGGCGGCGGCGTCGCCAATGGCGCGTTCCTGCGCGCCGGTCTCATCGACGAATTCAATCTGATCCTCAGCCCGGCGATCGATGGCGCCAAGGGCGCCCCCTTCGTCTTCGACTCGACGGACTCAGACAGCGACAAGCGCGCGCCGCTCACCGCGATGACGCTGGAGAGCACGCGCGAGCTCGGCGGCGGTGTGCTGCTGCTGCGGTACCTGATCAAGAACGATCCGCAGGGCCTCGTCAGGTAAAGCGCCGGCATGTCGGACAAATCCGAGCACATCGTCATCGTCGGCGCCGGCGCGGCTGGCCTGATGGCGGGGCGCGAGCTTGCGCGCGCCGGCAAGAGGGTGACGATCCTGGAAGCACGCGAGCGCTGCGGCGGGCGCATCCATCCGCTGCCGGCGGCAGAGTTCGGCTACCCCGCCGATGGCGGCGCCGAATTCGTCCATGGCGAGGCACCGGTGACGCACGCCCTGCTGGGCGAGGCGGGGCTGTCCCTTCAGGAGATCGAAGGCACGCTATGGAGGTTTGACGGCGCAATTTTTTCGCGCGAGGACCCTGACGATCCGCACGAGGCGGAGCTGCATGCCGTGCTCGGGGATTTGAAGGAAGACCTCACCGTCGCCGATTTCCTGCGCCGTCATTTTGCCGGACCCGAGTATGATCACCTGCGCTATTCGATCGAGCGGATGGTCGAGGGCTACGATGCCGCCGATCCCGAGCGCGCCTCCACGCTGGCGCTGCGCGAGGAATGGATGGACGGCGGGCTCCACAGGCAGGCGCGCATCAATGGCGGCTACGGCGCGCTGATCGATTTTCTCGCAGCCGAGTGCCGCCGGCATGGCGTGACGATCCGCCTTGGCTGCGTGGTGTCGGCGATCGAGGAGGAGGGCGGTGCGGTGGTCGTTCGCGGTGCCGGCGGCGACGTGCATCGCTGCGATCGCGCGATCCTCACCGTGCCGCTGCCGCTGCTGCGCGAGATCGCGCTTCCGGCGAGCGTGCGTGCAAAGGCGGCGGCTGCCGACGACATCGGCTTCGGCAACGTCGTCAAGATCCTGCTGCGGTTTGCGCGGCCATGGTGGCGCGAGCGCGGGCCGGATCTTGCGGATATGACCTTCCTGCTGTCGGACCAGACCATCCCGGTGTGGTGGACGCGTTATCCGGAGCAGCATCCCGTGCTCACCGGCTGGTTCGGCGGCCCGCGGACGGCGGAGCTGCAAGGCCTCGATCCGCAAGCGTTGATCGAGGCTGGGCTCGGTTCGCTCACCGCCATCTTCGGCCTGTCGCGCGACGAGGTCGCGCGCGACCTCGTCGCAGCTGCGGCGACCAATTGGGGGCACGATCGCTTCGCCCGCGGCGCCTATTCCTGGGCCACGCCGCGGACGCGCGCGGCGCAAACGATACTCGCGCGCGCCGACGGAGCGGTGCTGTTCTCCGGCGAAGCGCTCTATCGCGGCCGCGACATGGGCACGGTCGAGGCGGCGCTGGCGAGCGGGCTGGAGACGGCGGGGACGATCTTGCGGGGGTAGTTGCCCGTCATGCCCGGGCTTGTCCCGGGCATCCACGTCTGAGCTACTGAAGAGAACGTGGATGGGGGGGACGACAAGCCCGGCCATGACGGT